>DAOUGI010000043.1:0-66099 GCA_034429215.1 Anaerolineae bacterium
GTACATCCGGCCGGAGACGGTCCAGAAGTTGGTGCCGTCGCCGTCGCCTTCGGCGCTGTACAGCATGCGATCCAGGAGGGGCAGCCAGTTCCACGTATCGGTCTGAGCGTCGTACACGAGCGCTCCGTTGGAAGCGCCGGACGTGCTCGATGGGCTGCCGCCGGTGAGGACCAGGAAGCGGTCGTGCTTGACGCCGTCGGCCGCGTTCACCCATGCGGACGGCATGGAGGCGACGTAGGTCCAGGTGTTGGTCGCCGGGTCATAGACCTCGGCCGAGCTTAGATAGGCTACGGGGCTGCTGCCATAGCCGCCGGCGACATAGATCTTGCCGCCGATGACGCCCGCGTGAAAGTAGCGGCGGGAGGTGTTCATGCTGGCCAGGGTCGAGTCCCAGGTATCGGTGGCCGGATCGTAGACGATCATCGTCGCCTGGTAGGCCGTTGTATAGCCACCGATCAGATAGTACTTGCCGCCCAGCTTGACGCTGGCAGCGTTGTAGCGGTTGGCCGGCAGGAGGGTCGGGCTTGTGGTCCAGGTGTCGGTGGCAATGTCATAGATGTAGAGGTCATCCTGGGCGCTGCTCAGATAGCCGCCGCCGCAGTAGATCTTGCCACCGATCTCTTCACAGTCGATCCAGTAACGGGCGCCCGGCATGTCGGCGCCGGCCGTCCAGGTGTTGGTGGCGATGTCATAGATGTCGACCCAGGCCCGGGCTGCGCCCGTGGTGCCGACATAGCCATAGCCGCCGATCTTGTAGAGCTTGCCGTCATAGTAGACCACGCCCGGGGCGCGCACCTCGCGGCCAAGGGGCACGTCGGCATAGTCGGTATAGCCGCTGGCCAGGGCGGCGACGGTCGTCGCCGTGGCCTGGGCCGTGTAGGTGTTGGTGGCGTCGGCGGCAGTCACGGTCAGTACGTCAGAATCCCCGGTGTTGGCCGCCCAGGGGACGTGCACGGTGGGGGAGATGGTCTCCGCGTAGAGGTTGGGAATGACGCCGGTGGCGGCCGGGCCGCTGGCCGGCCAGACGGTGGTGTAGGCCAGGTTGAACGCCTGGGCCACGCCGGTCTGGTTGATGACGTCGAACTCGTACAGCACGTCACTGCCGGGGCAGGCGCCGCCGCTCTGGGACACCGGGTCGAGGAACAGGCCGGTGGTGAGCGACCAGTCGTAGGTCAGGCCGTTGGTGGGATAGATCAGGTCGGTCAACAACATGGCATCCGTGTTGGCCGTGCCGGCCACCGAGGTGACCCAGCTTTGGGTTGCGTCCAGCGTGCGGTTGTTGAAATCGGCGTTGCTGTTGCCGCGCAGGCCCACCTGCGGCCCGTAGGGCGGCGTCGCGACGTAGAGGACGGTGAACGGGCCGTAGACGACCTCAACCGTGTTGCTGGTCTCGTACAGCTTGATCTGGAAGTTGAGATCATCGCCCACATAGGAGGTGCCGTAGCGCTTGTAGCTCTTCCACTGGACGGTGAAAACGCGGTTGGGGGCCGTGCCTTCCGTCGCCGACCACAGCGCCGACGTCGTATCGTTGCCTTCCAGGTCGCGCGCCAGGGCGGCGATGACGTTGTTGTACGTGCCGGTGCTCAGCGGGTAGTACGAGCTGCCCACCGTGTCGCCCATTGCGATCCAGCCGTTGCTCTGGATGCTGACCTGGGTGTAGCCAACGCCGTTGTAGCGGAAGGTAAAGCCGATGTCGACGGCGGGAAAGCTGGTATCGTCGTTCGATGCGTTTCCATGCACCGTGCCGGTGACCAGCTCGGTGTAGGTGCCGCTGCTGGAAGAGAAGGTGTACTGCGTGGAAACCGCGTCAATGCCGGCGCCGGCCGGCTCCGAGGCGAGTGGCGCCCCTTCGGATTCTATTGCTGTTTTGAGCTCATCAGCCGCCGCGACGGCGGTCATGAGGCCCAACAGCAGCAGGACGGTCAACAGGATTGCGAATAAACTACGCAACTTCATAGCTTCACTGCTCCTTTCCTTTTGCAAACAGATTTGATCGAGCCATTAACAGCTAATAGGTCTGATTTGGGTCGTTCACCCCCTTTCTCTATCGTTATCGCGTTGTTGTGCCTGTGCTGACCCCAAGGTTGGGGTGCGCAGCAAGGAGTCTCGTCGTCCGCTCTTTCAGAACGGCAGGAACGCTCTGTACGGATCGGTCAAGGTGCTGAGGATGCTTTCTGGTCAGGAGGAACAAAAAAACCGGGCGCAGGCAGCGACGCGACACTCGCGCATCGCGCCACCCGCTCCCGGTTTAGACCGAGCTTCAGGCGTCGTGCGGTTGGGGATAGTTACAGGCCAGCTTGCACCCTCGGCGCTGTGTGGCATCCTCGACGATCTCTCCCCTCTCTAGGCCATGACTTTTCCCGGCCAATACAGCTTTATTATACCCAAACTCTCGCCTGTTGTCAACTCGAATCCGATTGCAGTGCCACCAGCGTAGGGTAGTCGTAGAGCAGGCATCAAGCAGCCCGGGCTGATTTGTGGTATTCTATCATCGTAGCACATGGCATGGCCCGCGGCGGGCGAGCAACCTCTGACCAGGAACCGCATCCGTGCGGAACCATCGGTCCGAGTTCATTAAGGGCCATGCCCAGTTTTTGGAATCTCTTCTCCTCCTTTTGACAGAGAGCCAGGGGTATGGGGCCACCCCTGGCTCTCTCGATTTTTCCTCGCCCCCCCTCTCTTTTTGTCTCAATTCCAAACTGTGGTACAATGCCTTGCTTGCTGATAGCTGAAAGCTTGAAAGGAACCACTAGATGAAGATCAAGTACTTGCTCGCATTGGCTCTCATCGCCCTGGCCATCGGCGCCTGCAGCCCGCCGCCGCTGGAGACCGCCACACCGGAGGGCTATGTAGCGCCGACCGTGCCCGCTCCTACCGCGACCGCCGATGCCACCATCGCCGCGACCGCCGTGACGACCACCACGGTCGGCGGCGTCGATGTCGCGTTGGCCACGATCAAGCCGGTGGACGGCGCGCTGGCCACGGTCAACGACGAAGAGATTACCTGGGCCGATTATGAGCCAGAGCTGCTCCGCGCCCTGCACGTGGTCACTGCCCAGTATGCCGTGGACTGGAACCAGACCGAAAATGTGACGCTCATCCCCCAGCTCCAGGACCAGATCCTCCAGAATGTCGCGGACCGCACCCTGGTCCGCCAGTTGGCCGTCCAGGAGGGGTTCGTGGTGACCGAGGAACAGCTCCAGACTCGCATCATATCGGACACCAATGACATCATGGCCAGCGGTTATTTCAGCTCCTTCCTCCAGTATGAACAGGAGTACGGCCTGACCGACGAGTACTTTGCCCGGCTCGTGGAAGATGAGCTGATCATCGAGCACTTTACCAATCAGCAGACCGTCTCCCGCCAGGAGGAGCAGGTTCATGCCCGCCACATCCTGGTTACGACCGAGGAAGAGGGCAAGGCGCTGCTGGAGCGCCTGGCCGCCGGCGAGGACTGGGCTGCGCTGGCTGCCGAGCTGTCGATCGACACCGGCAGCAAGGACAGCGGCGGCGACCTGGGCTGGTTTGGCCGCGGCGCGATGGTCGAAGCATTCGAGACCGCGGCCTTTGCCCTGGAACCGGGCGAGACCAGCGACCTGGTGCAAAGCGACTATGGCTATCACGTCATCCAGGTTCTGGAAAAAGGCATGAAGGACTTGGACGACACCACTTACCTGGCCAAGCAGCAGGAAGCCTTTGAAACCTGGTTTCAAGAGCAGAAAACCAAGGCGACCGTCAACATCGCCGTCCAGTTCGCCCAGCAATAATCTCGCTACCGCGCGGGCTTGAGAGCCGCTAAAAGCGGCTCTCAAGCCCGCATTCCGATCCCATTTGACATTTCCACCCACCGGTTGTACAATGGACCTTGTTATTGCGATAGGTTAGCATTTGCAAAACAGGGAGATGGAGAGCACCGTGAACGACCTGGCCATTGCCGGCGAGCGCCGCCTGCGGGCTTGGAACAGACGGATCACGCCGCAGAGGCGGCTGATCCTGGACATCTTGGCCCAGGCCGGCGGCCACCTGGACGCCGGTGAGATCTATGAGCGCGCCCGGCTGCACGATCCGCGCTTGAGCCTGTCTACCATCTACCGCACGCTGGCTGCCCTGAAGGCGAGCGGCGCCGTCCGCGAGCTGCACCTCGACCAGGAGCACCATCACTACGAGCTGGACAACCAGGATCGCCACTCGCACCTGGTCTGCCTGGAATGCGGCCGGGTGATCGAGGTCGACGGCGAGCCCTTTGCCCAGGTGGCCCAGGCCGTGGGCCTGGCCCACGGCTTTGACGTCGCCGCCGCCCAGGTGGAGCTGACCGGCCTGTGCGCTGATTGCCGAAAAAAATAGACGGTCTGGTTTGCGGGCGGCCTGCCCGCTTTTACATTTGCCCGATTTGTTGCAATTGATTCGCAATTGCATTTTTCTGGAGGGGTGTAGACGTGGAAGACACGGGGGTTGAAACGAGCAAGCTCAGTGCCGTGCCCGGCGGCGAGTCGGTGCGCATCCGCCGGTTGGCGGGCGGGCAAGCTTTCCTCAGCCGCCTGGCGCCCCTCGGCTTTATCCCGGGCGCCCGGCTGCGCGTGATCCAGAACCCAGGCCGGGGTCCACTCCTCGTCGCCGTGCGTGACACGCGGGTGGCCCTCGGCCGCGGCGAGGCCGACAAGATCCTGGTCGAGCGGTGGGCCGGAGAGGACGGCGGCGATGGAATCGCCTGACCGGATGCATGCCGGCAGCCTGGCGCCGGCCGGCAGCCAGGCCGCGGCCGTGCTGGGCGGCCAGGTAGCTCTGACCGTGGCCCTGGCCGGCCAGCCGAACGTCGGCAAGTCTACCGTCTTTAACCTGCTGACCGGCCTGAGCCAGCACACCGGCCACTGGCCGGCGGGCGGCCTGGAGCAAAAGACGGGCACCTGCCGCTACGACGGCGCGGCGCTGCACATCGTAGACCTGCCCAGCGTCCACAGCCTGACCGCCAACTCGCTGGACGAACGGATCGCCCGCGACTATGTCATCGCCGGCCGTCCCGACGTGGTGGTGGTCGTGGCCGATGCGGCGGCCCTGGAAACCAGCCTCTATCTCCTGGCCGAGCTGCTGTGCCTGCCGGCGCCGGTGGTCTTGGGGCTGAACATGCTCGACTCTGCCGGGCAGCAGGGGCTGCACCTCGAGACTCACGTCCTGGAGGCCGCGCTCGGCCTGCCGGTGGTGCCCATGGTCGCCGCCAGGAATCAGGGAGTGCAAGAGCTGGTCCAGGCCGTGCAGCGGGTGGCCTGCCAGGCGGCGGCCTACGCGCCCAACCGGCCCGAGATCAACCCCGATCACCGCCTTGTGCTGGCCGAGATCCGGCGCCTGATTGCCGGCCGGGTGCCGCCGCCCTACCCCGAGGAGTGGGTGGCGCTCAAGCTGCTGGAAGGCGACGCCGAGATCACGCCCATGATGCAGTCCCGCCTGGCCGACCGGTGGGAGCCGGTCCATGCCCTGCTGCGGCAGCACGAAGACGCCATCCTGGCCGTGGCCGGCGGCCGCTACGCCTGGATCGGCCGGATGGTGCGGGCGGCGGTGATCCACCCTCAGGCCGGCCGGGTGACCATGACCGACCGGCTGGACCGGGTGGCGACCCACCCGGTGGGAGGGCTGCTGGTCCTGGTGACGGTCGTCGGCCTGCTCTTTTGGATGACCTATGCCATCGGCACCCCGCTGCAGCAGTGGCTCGATACCCACCTAGTGCAGGCGGGCGCCGGCTGGGTGCGCGCCTGGCTGCACGGCGCGCCAACCTGGCTGTCTGGCCTCCTGGCCGACGGGGTGATCGGCGGGGCAGGGACGGTGTTGACGCTGCTGCCGATCCTGATCATCTTTTTCGCGCTGTTGGGCGTGCTGGAAGATTCCGGCTACCTGGCCCGGGCGGCCTATGTCATGGACCGCTTTATGCACCTGATGGGGCTGCACGGCAACAGCTTTCTGCCCCTGTTCATGGGCTTTAGCTGCAACGTGCCGGCGGTGATGGGCGCGCGCATCGTCGATTCGCCCAAGGCCCGGCTGCTGACCATCCTGGTGACGCCCCTGGTGCCCTGCGCGGCCCGCCTGACGGTGCTGGCCGTTCTGACGCCCCTTTTCTTTGGCCCGCACGCCGTGTGGGTCTCGCTGGGGCTGGTGGCGTTGAGCCTGGCCCTGCTGATAGTTATCGGCGTCGCCCTCCACGAGCTGGTCTTGGGCGGCGAGCACGTGGCCTTTATCATCGAGCTGCCCCTCTACCATCTGCCGCATTCGCGCAGCATTGCCCTGTCGGCCTGGCAAAAGATCGTCGATTTCCTAAAGGAAGCGGGCGGGGTTATCCTGATCGTATCGGTGGGAGTGTGGGCCCTGTCCACTCTGCCGGGAGGGGGCATCGATGCCAGCTACCTGGCATCCATCGGCCGGGCGCTGGTCCCGGTGGGGGCGCTGATGGGGCTCAACTGGCAGATGATGGTCGCTCTTTTGACCAGCTTTGTGCGCAAGGAGAACACCATCGCCACGCTGGCCGTCCTGTACGGCGCAGCCCAGGCCGGAGCCGGCCTGGGCGCGGCGCTGCAGGCCGCCATGACGCCGGCCGCGGCGCTGGCCTTTTTGACCGCGCAGATGCTGTTCATCCCCTGCGTGGCCACGGTGGCGACCATCAAACAGGAGACAAAATCGTGGCGCTGGACGATCGCCAGCGTTGTTTTGCTCCTGGTCGTTTCGTTTGCCATGGGCATCCTGGTTTACCAGGTAGGGATTCGATTGTAGATTTTGGATTGTAGATTTTGGATTTTGGATGGGGAGAGCCGGTGCTGGAAGAGCTATTGCGGTTGGTGAGTGACGGGGGAGTGCACAGCTACGACGAGCTGGCGGGGCGGCTGGGGGTGTCTCGGCCGCTGGTCGAGGCGATGATCCTCGACCTGGTCCGCCTCGGCTATTTGCGGCCGGCTGCCGGCGCCTGCGCGAGCGCGCCGGCCTGCCGGGCCGGCTGCAGCCTGGGCGGCTGTTCCACCGGTCCCCTGTGGACCCTCACCGACAAAGGCGCCCAGGTCGCCCTCAATCCCCTCTGCCTAAAGGGGAGACCGTAGTTCCCCCTCTCCTCAAGGGGGAGAGGGCAGGGGTGAGGGGTGATTCTCAAACCAGCGACCGCCCGTCCATCTCCGGCGGGCAGCCCACCCCCATCAGGCTCAACATTGTCGGCATGACGTCGACCACTGAAAAACGCGTCTGGGGGATCTGCTGCCCGGCCACGTACAGCATGGCGTCGTCGTAGGTGTGCGCGCCCACCAGTTGGTCGCCCTTGAAGGTGAGCGTCTCCTTGTACAGCGGCCCCTTGGGGTCATAGCCGTCGTAGGGGGCCAGGATCAGGTCGGCCGCCTGCTCCAGGCATGGCCCGTGGTACAGCTCTTCGCGCCGGAAAGCGGCCTGGAAAAAACGCTCGCCGCTGTCGGGATCGCGCAGCTCTAGCGCGGCGGCGGCGATCTCGTCGCGCAGCGCCTCGTACTCGGCGCCGGGCGTCACCCAACCGTCCCGCTCGCGGCCCTTGACCCGGATGAATACCCGCCCCGGATCCAGGCTGTAGGCCGCCGAGGCGGGATCGATCGCGTCCAGGCCGGCCTTGGGGTCGGGCGGCACGCTGCGCAGCTTGAGCCAGCCCCTGTCCATCAGCCAGCGGTTGACGTACACCTCTTTCTTGACGGTGCAAAAGCCGTGGTCCGACATCCACACCAGCGTCGTGTCCTCGCCCAGCTTGCCGGCCAGCTTGCCCAGCATGTCGTCGATGCGCCGGTAAAAGTCATAGAAGGCCGGCGCGTAGGTGGGGTGCCCCTCCTCCATCTGCTGCCACAAAAAGTGGTGCAGCCGGTCGGTCTCCATGACGTGGACGTGCAAATAGTCCCACGCCTCGTGGTCGAACAGGTGGAACAGGGTGCGGATGCGGGCGTCGAGCGCGGCGTTAACCTCTTGCAGCGCCAGGTCCTTCGATTCGCGGGCCTTCCACGGGTCGGCGTCGATGATATAGCCCAACGACTTGAGCGTCGGGACGTAGGACGGCGGGTAGACCGCCTTGTCGAGGCTGGGGCTCAGGAAGCAGCCGACCAGGATGCCGTTCACTTCGCGGGGAGGGTAGGTGACCGGCACGTTGACGACGATCACCCGCTTGCCGGCGTCGCCCAGCACCTCCCACAGAGTCCGGGCCTTCATGTGGCGCGAAGTGGGGATGAACTGTTTGTAGGTGGCCGGGTCGCGGTCGACAAAGCCAAAGATGCCGTGCTTGCCGGGGTTGACCCCGGTCATCATCGTGCTCCACGCCGCCGACGACACCCACGGCCACACCGAGTTCATGCGCAGCAGGCTGCCCTGCCCGGCCAGCCGGGCCGCGTTGGGCGCACGGCCCTCGGCGATCAGCCGCTGCATAAAGGTGTAGGGCGTGCCGTCCAGGCCGATGAACACGACCCGGCGCTCTTTTTTCTTCCCGCGCAGCTTGTTTAGCAAGCCCATGGCCTTCCGCTCTCCTGACAGACCTCGCTAACTCTCAGCTACCAGCTTCAGGCGGTGGCGTACCTCATCCAGCGTGACGCCCCCTTCTGTGCGATACCGGGTGCGGGATCGCTCGATCAACTCCAGAAAATCAGGAATTTCCCCCAACTGCCAAGCTTCAGCGTCGGCCTCGTTGATTGGAACGACGGCAAGGGTGGGGACCCCGTTCTCGGTCAGGATCACAGGTCCGGCTGACGCCAGCCTGACCAGATCCCGGATCCTCAGGCCTTCTCGCTCAACCGTCACTGTTTTCATAGGTCAAACCCCCTTCCACCAACCAACAACCGGTTCCTGAGCTTACGTCCTATGGCCAGAATAACTATACATCTGCTTTCAGAGTCGATGTCGTAGAACACCCGCAAATCCTCTATGCGCAATTCCCACGGAAAGGACGGATTAGGCCGCAGTTGTTTCCGCTGTCGAGTTTCGACATCTGGCTCATGAGCAAGATGCGCTTCGATCTGGTCGACGATAATGGCCCGTTCTCTGGCTGTGATGTTAGCCAGGTGCTCCAGTGCCTCAGGCGAGAACTCGATCCGGTAGGCCACGATGATCAGACTCTGTCACGGTCTGGTGACGCCCTTATTGTAGCACCAACCAGGGCGAAAGGCAAGCCCGGATTATAGATACCCCAGCGCCGTCAGCCGTGCCTCGATCGCTGCCTCTTCTTCCGCCGTGTACGACGGCAGCTCCTCGCCGGCGGCGTGCGGCGCGTAGCCCAGCTCTTCCAGCTTGAGCATGACCTTGGTCATGCTCTCCTCGATCGTCTCCTTGCTCGAGTCGACCATCACTTCCGGGTTTTCCGGCTCTTCGTACGGGTCCGACACGCCGGTAAAGTTGGGGATCTCGCCGGCCAGCGCCTTCTTGTACAGCCCCTTGACGTCCCGCTCGATCAGCGTCTCCATCGGCGCGTAGCAGTACACCTCGACAAAGTTGCCGATCTCCTGGCGCGAGTTGGCCCGCACCGCGCGGTAGGGCGAGATGAACGAGCACAGCACCGCCACGCCGTTGCGCGTCAGCAGCTTGGCCACAAAGGTCACCCGCTCGATATTCTTGTCCCGGTCCTCCTTGGAAAAGCCAAGGTCGCGGGTCAGCCCCTGCCGGACAATGTCGCCGTCCAGCCGCTCGACCTTCAGCCCGCGCTTGCGCAGCTCTTCTTCCAGCCGGAGGGCCAGCGCCGTCTTGCCTGCCCCCGATAGCCCTGTGAACCAGACAGTTACCCCTTTTTGCTCCACGATCTTGTCACCTCATTATCATTGAGGGCGACCACCTGGGGGTCGCCCCTACATTTGTGCAAACGATTGCCCTCTTATATCCGCCGGGATCGGCACATCCATCAGGTCCAGCACCGTCGGCGCTATATCCGTCACGCGCCGCCGGGCGGCTTGTCCCTGGGGTCCGATTGCCGGGTTGTAATAGATATACAGCCCTTGCTGGGCATGGCTGGCGTCGTCGGGCGCGGTGTCCCGCTCTGTGGCATAGATGCCACCCCAACCCAGGCTGGCCACCGACCGCCAGCCCATCTTGCCCAGGTAGGCGATCAGGTCCGGGGGGATGTTGTTGACCTCCCGGTAGATCTCCTGCGGCTTGAAGCTGACCGAGCCGAGGCTCTGGCCATCCGGCCCGCTGATGGCGGCGATGCCGGCGGCCAGCTCGTCTCGGAGCTGCTCGTAGCCGGCCGGATCGACGATCCCCTCCGGCTCGCGCCCCGCGACGTTCAGGTATACCCGGGCGTAATAGCCCCCGGCCGCCCACGCCCTGGTCCGGCTCCAGTCCACTTCGCACTTTTCCAGGGGCACGATCCCCTCCGGCTGGTGCTCCAGCGCCAGGTAGCCTTCCCGCTTGAGCCACTCGTTGATGCATATGCCGCCCATCATCGGCTGGGCGCCGTGGTCCGACACGACCAGCACCGCCGTGTCGGCAGGAACCAGATCCAGCCACTCGCCGATCTGGCGGTCGATATGGACATAATAGTCACGGATAGAGTTCTCGTAGCGGTTGCCCGGCTGGTACCTGGGGTGGCGGGGATCGGTGAATCGCCACATGCCGTGGTGGATGCGGTCTACCCCCATGTCCACGTGCATGAAAAAGTCCCACGGCCGGCCGGCCAGCAGGTGCTTGACCACTGCGTGGTGCTGGTCGGCCATCTGGTAGATCTGCGCCAGCAGGTGGTCCGGGTCGCCGGTGCGGAACTGGGGCACGTCGACCATATACTCGCCGCCGATCAGCCCTTCGATCTCCTGCTTAAGCTCCGGCGGATAGGTGTATGGGCTGCGCGTGCTGGGGGTCAAAAAGCAGCCGATCATCGCCCCGTTGACCGGCTTGACCGGGTAGGTCTGCGGCACCCCCACCGTGATCGCCTGCTTGCCGGCCCGCGAGACCATGTCCCACACCCGGTCGGCCTTGACCGCCTGGCCGGTGGCGATCGTCATCGCCTCGTAGGAATAGTCGGCCCGGTTGCGAAAGTCGTAGAAACCGAGCTGGCCGGGGTCCTTGCCCGACATCATCGCCGCCCAGCTCGGCACGGTCATGGCCGGGATCGTGCTGGTCAGCTCGCCATAGGCCCCGCCGTCCATCAGGCGGCGCAGGGTGGGCAGATCGCCGCGCCACCGGCCGAACACGAGCGATGGCTCGGCGCAGTCCAGCCCGACGACGAGGACCCTCATTTTCCTTCCTGTTCTTCCTTTTTGGCCTTGATGCCGTCCATCAACACCTTGGAGACTTCGGGCCGGGTAAACTCTTCGGGCAGCATCTCGCCCCGTTCCAGCATCTGCCGCACCTGGGTGCCGCTCAGGAAAACCCAGTCCTCCTTGCCGTGGGGGCAGGTCTTGGCGCTGACCACCGCCTCGCACTTTTTGCAGTAGAAGGTATAGTCAAAGAAGAGGGGCTGGATACCCAGCTCGCCCGGTTGGAACTCGTCAAAGATATAGTGGGCATCGTACGTGCCGTAATAGTTGCCCACGCCGGCGTGGTCGCGGCCGACGATAAAGTGGGTGCAGCCGTAATTCTTGCGGGCGATGGCGTGAAAGATCGCCTCGCGCGGCCCGGCGTAGCGCATCGCCGCCGGAAAGACGCCCAGCAGCACCCGGTCGGGCGGGTAATAGTCGCGCAGGATGGCCTGGTAGCTGGCGATCCGCACGTCGGCCGGGATGTCGTCGGCCTTGGTCTCGCCCACCAGCGGGTGCAGGAACAGCCCGTCGACGATCTCCAGCGCCACCTTTTGGATATACTCGTGGGCGCGGTGGATCGGGTTGCGCGTCTGGAAAGCGACGATCCGCCGCCAGCCCCGCGAGGCGAACATCCGCCGCGTCTGGGCCGGCTCGTGCCGCAGCTCGGGGAATTCGATCTCCTTGGGGCCGTTGACCATGAACACCTCGCCGCCCAGCAGCGTGTTGCCGTAGCGGTACAGCCGATCCACGCCGGGATGGGCCCGGTCGGTCGTCTTGTACACCTCGCGCGCCTCGCGCTCCTTGTCGGCGAGGTACTTTTCCTCGACGGTCATGATCCCCATCAGGTGATCGCCGTCGACCAGGGCGATCTCTTGCCCCTCGTGCAGCTCGGCGGCTACGTCGTCGTCCACCGGCAGGGTCACCGGGATGCTCCAGGCCAGGCCGTTGGCCATGTGCATGGTGTCGATCACGCTGTCATAGTCGGCCTTGGCCATAAACCCGGTCAATGGGCTGAGCGCGCCGACCGCGATCATCTCCAGGTCCGACACGGCCATGGCCGTGAGCTGCACCTGGGGGAAGGACCTGGCCCGTTCCAGGGCCGCCTCGCGCAGCTCGCCGCGCAAGATCCGATTTACCAACTGCCCGCCGTGGGGCGGAATGCTGCCGACCGTCTTGGCCATCGTTTCACTCCTGATTCAAGGCTGAACAAAAAAAGATGAACCGCCTGGGACTGCCCCGGTTCACGACCGTCAATTCTAGCAGAAAGGGTACCCCTTGTCAATTTGATTCCCGGCGCTGGCAACGCTATCCTTCTCTAGTGCTCCGCTTCTTCTCGTCGGCCCGTTTCTTGCGTTTCCGGCCTCTGAAGGGCTTGGCAACCTGTCATAGTTCATCACCATCCCTTCGCCGGCCTGCGAGCGCCCGGTCTACCACAGTTCGTACCTCTTCCACCTTGAGCAGGTACGCCACGGCGACAAACACAACCCCGGCCACCACCGCACCGCCGGCCAGGTAAGCCAGCGTCGCCAGCGTCCCTGTGGTCAGGCTGCGGCCCCCCACCACGACGGCCGCCAGCGCCCCGCTTGTGACCAGCGCCGCGGCGGCCATTTGCCCGGCGAAAGGTCCCAGCGCCGCCAGGCGAAACGCCGGCACCCGCCGCCCGAACAGGATCAGCAGCGCCACCACCTTCAGCGTCTTGGCGATTGTCGTTGCGAGAGCAATACCGCCCAGGCCCAAGGCGGCCATCAGCGGCGGGATGAGCGCCACGTTCAGGCCAAAGGTCGCCACGTCGGCAAGCACCGGCGTCATGGTGTTCTGCTGGGCATAAAAGAACCGCACGGCGATGATCTCCAGGGCAAAGGGCAGCAATCCCAGGCTGTAAAACAACAGCGGCCCGGCGGTCAGTTGGGTCGAGGCTGCGTCAAAGGCGCCGCGCTCGAGCAGGACCCGGATGAACGGCTCGCGGAAGGCGATCAGCCCCGCCGCCACCGGCAGAAAGATGAGGGCCAGCGCCCGGATCGCCCCGGTCAGCGTCCGGGCCAACGCCTGGCGGTCCCGGTCGGCGGCCATCTCGGCCGAAAAGGGGAACAGCACCAGCCCCAGGGTGTAGGGCAGGATCGTGGTCAGGGTCTCGCCGATCTTGCGCGCATAGGCCAGCGCCGACACGCCGCCCACGCCGGCGTTGCTGGCAAAGGCATTGTCCACCAGCGGCCCGATGAACAGGGACAGGAACAGCCCGGCGAACAGCGGCGCTGCCAGGCGGGCCACCGTCCGCAAGGGGGGAAAGCGGGGATCGAGCGCCCGCCGGATCGCGCCCAGGCTCAGGCCGCCGCCACCCGGGGCCGGCTTGAGCGAGCCGCGCCGCGCCAGGCCCAGCCCCTCGACGAGCAGCTTGCCCACTGCCCCCACGACCACGCCCGCTGCCAGGCCCGCTACGCGGCCAACAGCCAGGAACAGCGCCAGCGGCGCGGTGCGAAAGCTCGCCTCGCCGAGAGCCGGCAGGGCGAACCGTTTCTGGGCGTGCAGGGCCGCCGTGGTCAGCGTCGACAGGCCCAGGAACAGCAGCGCCGGCATCGCCAGGCGGGTCAGGCGGATTGCCAGCTCGCGCTGGGGGCCGCTGAAACCGGGTGCGGCGACCGAAATGAGCGGCGCGGCGGCGGCTATCCCCGCCGCCGTGGCCGCGCCCAGCAGCAGCACCAGCCAGGCGCCGGCGGACCAGAACAGCCGCCGGGCGGCCGGCTCCGAGTCGCGCTGGGTGCGCAGAAAGGTGGGCAGAAAGGCCGGCTCGATCACGTCGCGCAGGACGATGTAAGCGCTGAACGGCAGGCTGTAGGCCACCAGGTAGGCGTCCACCTCGACGCCGGTGCCGAAAAAGTAGGCCAGCGCCAGCTTTTCGACGAACCCCAGCCCGCGGACCACCACGCCGAGCAGCGCCAGCCCCACCGTCGCCCGGACGATGCGGCTCATCCCGTCGCGCTTCTTGGGCTGTGCCTCTGCTCTCTTACTTGCTGTTTCTGGGTCCAACCCTAGGCCTTTACGATCTGGTGCCTGGCCCGGATCGCCGCGTCCAATTCCGGGTCGAGACCGGGCGCCTTGTGCCTGGCCAGCAGCTTGACCACACGGGCGATGGCCCGGGCGCGGCTGTCTGGCTTGCCCGCTGCTTCCCACGCCGGCCGGGCCTGCCGGTCGGCCACCGACGCCTGGACAAGCTCGGAGCGCATGAAATGCAGCGTGTGCGCGTCCATCAGATAGTGGCCGCCCGGCCCGACGCGGTCGATCGCCTCGACGGCCATCGATTCGGGCGTCACCTCCACGCCGCGCAGGACGCGCATGGCCAGGCCGGCGATCTCGTCGTCGATCACCGCCTGCTCCAACGACGCGGCGCTCATGTTCGTCACCATGCCGATCGCGTGGTGGATATAGTTGCAGCCGCCCATCGCCGCCAGCAGCAGCGTGGCCATCTTTTCATATCCGGCCTGGGCATCGGGCAGCTTGGAGTCGCTCATGCCGCCCGAGCCATAGATCGGCACCCGGTAAAAGTGGGCCATCTGTGAGGCGGCCGCCTGCATCATCCCAAACTCGACGGCGCCTCCCAGGTAACCGCCGCTGCGCAGGTCTGCCACGCCGGGGATATAGCCGGCCAGCACCGGCGTGCCGGGCCGGGCCAGTTGGGTGAGGACGATCCCGCTGAGCTGCTCGGCGTTGAGCTGCACCAACGTCCCGGCCAGGGTCACCGGCGAGGTGGAACCGGCCATGGGCGCCGCGGACAGGGCGACCGGCAGTCCGTGGCCGCACCATTCCAGGAGGATGCCGGTCACTGCCGAGTCGAGGTGCAGCGGGCTTACCATCCAGCTAGTGATCGCCGACACCAGGGGCCGCTCGCGCAGTGCGTCTGAGCTGCCGGCGATCGCCGTCGCCATGTCGATGACGGCCCGCGCCCCGCTCACCGAGTTGACGCCGCCCATCACGTGCTTGGTGCTGTTGGCCAGGCAGGCGTAGAAGCGGTTGGCGGGGATCGCCTCTTCTGGTACGTCGGTGGGATAGATGGGGATGACGATAAAATCGCAGTGGGGCAGGGCATCGACGAGCCGGGCCATTTGCACCAGGTCGCCCAGGGTGCCGGGCCGGACACTGTCCGCGCCCGGGTCCAGGACGGCGGTGGGCGAGCCGCCGGTGCCGGCGTACACCCGCTTGCCCTCCAGGACCACGTCGTGGGCGGGATCGCGGCCGGCCAGCAGCACCCGAGAAGGCACTGTGCGCAGCGCCGCCTCGACCATCGCCGGGGTGACGAAAACCCGGTCGCCCCTGACCGTCGCTCCACCCTGCCGGTACAGAGCCAGCGCCGCCTCGTTTTCTACCTGAAGCCCGGTGTGCTCGAGGACGCCCAGCGAGGCCCGGTGAATCTCCTCGATCTGGGCCTGGGTCAACGGCTGGTATTGTCCGCCCAAAGGGCCTGGCCGTGGCATGTGGCTACCTCACGATGGCGGCGATTAACGCCAATAGGGATTGGACCACAGGGGCAGCGTCTGCCCGATGCCCTGCGCCCTGGCCGCCCGGTAGACCCGGTACGCCTCACACACGTCGTGGATGCCCAGCCCGATCGGGTTGAACAGGATCTTTTGCCCGCTGCTCTCGCGGCCGGGCGCCTTGCCGATGATGATGTCGCCCAGGTTGCTCACCTGCTCGCGGCGGACATACCCGTCGCGTACGGCGCGAAAGGCCACGTCCACGGCGTGGTGGGCCACCTGGTCATAGTCGTCGCACACGATCCGGTCCAGCGTGCTGAGCACCTGGGCCGGGGTGTCCCAGAAGCTGACCTCGCAGTGGAGCGCCCCCGGCTTGTACCAATCGGCCTGGACGTATGGGAAAGAGCTGATCGTGGCGGTGATGAACACGTCGGACCCGCGGCATGCTTCCTCGGCAGCGCCGACCGCCCGGATCGCCAGGCCCAGCTCGGCGCTCATCTTGACGGCAAACGCCTCGGCCTTGGCCGGGTCCAGGTCAAAGACCTTGCCCTCGGTGAGGTTGGGCAGGACCGCCCGCATGGCCATCGCCTGGGTGTGCATCTGCACGCCCGCGCCGACCATGCCCAAAACCGTCGATCCGGGCAGGGCCAGGTACTTGGCCGCCACGCCCGACGCCGCGCCGGTGCGCATGGCGCTGACGATGGTGCCGTCCATGACCGCCAGGGGCAGCAACGTTTCGGGATCGTTGAGGATGATCAGGGCGTTGGCCCGCGGCAGGCCGTGCTTGGCCGGATTGCTTGGTCTGGATGGGATCCACTTGATGCCGGCGATGCGCAGGTCACCGCCCAGGTAGGCGGGCATGGCCATGATCCGGCCGGTGGTCTCTTCGGTTTCAGGCCCGCCCCAGCGCAGCACCGGCTTGGGGGGCAGGATCGTCTCGCCAGAGGCGTGGAGCCGGAAAGAGGTCTCGATGGCCTGCACCGTCTCGCGCATGTTCAGGCCGCCGGCGGCGATCACATCCTCTTGGCTGAGATACAGGAACTCTACCTTTGACATAGCCGTAAATTCTCCTTATTATTCTACCGTCACGCTCTTGGCCAGGTTGCGCGGCTGATCCACGTCGGCGCCGCGCCGCACCGCCATGTGATAGGCGAAAAGCTGGAGCGGCAGCACGGTCAGCACCGGCGTCAGCAGCGGCGACGTGTCCGGCACATAGATGACGTGGTCGGCTTTGGTGCCGATAAAGTCGTCGCCCTCGGTGGCCACGGCGATTACCGTGCCGTCGCGGGCCTTGACCTGTTCGATCTGGCTGATCATCTTGTCATAGACGCCATCCTGGACGGCGATGGCTACCACCGGCATCTTGTCGTCGATCAGGGCGATCGGCCCGTGCTTCATCTCGCCCGCCGGATAGCCTTCGGCGTGGATGTAGCTGATCTCCTTTAGCTTGAGCGCGCCCTCCAGGGCGATCGGATAGTTGATGCCTCGCCCCAGGTACAGAAAATGCTCCCGCTCGAAAAAGAGGCTGGCCAGCCTGTCGTACTTGCGGCCGTTGGCCAGCACCCGGCCGGCCAGCGCCGGCAGGGCCAGCAGTGCATCCAGCAGCCCGTCCATCCGCTCCGGTCCGATCGTCCCCCGCGCCTGACCCAGGTACAGTCCCAGCAGGTACTGGTCGACCAGTGAGGCGGTGAACGCCTTGGTGCTGGCCACCCCGATCTCGGGGCCGGCGTGCATATAGATCGCCCCGTCGGCCAGGCGGGCCGCCTGGCTGCCGATGACGTTCACGATCGACCACAGCCTGGCCCCTTTGCCCCGCGCCTCTTCCATCGCCGCCAGCGTGTCCACCGTCTCGCCGCTCTGGGTGATGGCCAGCACCGCCGTCCGGTCGTCGATCAGCGGGTCCCGGTAGCGGAACTCGGAGCCGTAATCCACTTCGACCGGGATGCGGGCCAGCGCCTCGATCAGGAACTTGCCCACCAGCCCGGCGTAGGCCGACGTCCCGCAGGCGACGATCACCACCTTGTCGATCTGGCGCGCCTGTTCGGCGGTCAGGTTCAGCTCTGGCAGTTGGACCCGGCCCTGCCCAAAGTCGATCCGGTTGCCGATGGTAAAGCCGATCGTCTCGGCCTGCTCGTGGATCTCTTTTTGCATAAAGTGGCGGTACGGACCCTTGGCCGCCCGGACCGGGTCCCAGGGGACGGCGTGCGCCTCCTTGTGGATCGGGCAGCCGTCCAGGTTGGTGAACCGCGCCCCACCGGCGGTGACCACAGCCATCTCCCGGCTCTCCAGGTAGATCACCTGCTGGGTGTGCTCCAGGATGGCCGGGACGTCCGAGGCGACAAACATCTCGCCCTGGCCCACGCCCACCGTCACTCCCCCGGCGTGGCCCAGCCGGGCCGCCACCAGCTTGTCGGGCTCCCGGCTGCTCATGATGACGACCGCGTGCGCTCCTTGAATCTGCTGCAGCGTCCGGCGGGCCGCCGTCTCCAGGTCGGCGCCCTGGTTGAGATAGCGCTCGACCAGGTGCACGATCACTTCGGTGTCGGTTTCCGAGGCGAACTGATGCCCCTCTGCTTGCAGCTCCTGGCGCAGGGTGCGGCAATTCTCGACGATGCCGTTCTGGATGACGACTACCTGACCGGTGCAGTCGATGTGGGGATGGGCGTTGGTTGGCGAGGGCCTGCCGTGGGTTGCCCAGCGGGTATGCCCCATGCCGATCGTGCCGCGGATCGGCTCGGCGTGTAACAGCGTTCCCAGGTTGTCCAGCTTGCCCACTGCCCGGCGAACCTGGATCTGGCCGTCGTGGATGGCGGCGATGCCGGCTGAATCATAGCCCCGGTATTCGAGCCGTCTCAGCCCTTCGAAAACGATGGGAGTCGCCTGGCGCGGCCCCACGTAACCGACGATGCCACACATGGGATATTCCCTCCTGTTGGTTTGAGGTCATCGGTCACCGCGCTTGCCTTTTGTCGCGCCGGTCGCCCGGCGCTTTTGTGTGGCGCGCTTGTTGTCAGGAGGGAAAAGATCGGGCCGTGACCGCAGCCCGGCAGGCATCCGCTGATCTTTCGACTTTTTCGCCCCCGGAATTGGGACGATTAGCCCCGCCCTGCGGCGGGGAGCCTGCTCCTCGTCAGCTTGGCCGCCTTTGACGCGGCCAAGCCCTTGCGCCGTCTTTCCCTGTCGTGTCTCTTGCCGGTCCGCCTCCTTCTGCGGGCAGGCACATTATAGGGTCAAAGAAGGGGAAAAGCAAGAACGAGGGCTTCCGGTGCAAGTCCCGACTCGGCTTCAAGCTACATAAGCGGGGCGCCAAGTTGACGCCGAAACGGATCGGTGTATAATACAGTCGCCGCCGGTGGCGAGCAATATATGTAGCAAGGAGGTTTCAGTCCGATGGTCGTCATCACCGATGAATGCATCGAATGTGGCTCGTGCGAGCCCGAATGCCCGGAAGAGGCTATCAGCCCGGGCGACGGCAAGTACGTCATCAACAACGAACTGTGCGTCGAGTGCCTTACCTGCATCGACGTCTGCCCCAATGAGGCGATTGTCCAGCAGTAAAGCGTAACGGACCCTAACCAAAAACCCGGTTTCGGCAAGAAACCGGGTTTTTGCTTTATCTGCGACAGGCCGCCTCTCGTCCTCTCAGGAATGCCTGCCGGTTCAGCTCCAGGTATTTGGCCGGCACCCGCCCGGCGATGACCTCCAGCCAGGTTTCCTCCGGCACCTCGATAAAGGCCGACAGCGCGCCCAGCAGCACAATGTTCGCCGCCCGGGCGTTGCCCGTCGACCGGGCGATCTCGGCGCCGGGCACCAGGCAAAAGCGCCCGGTCGCCTGGCGAAAGACCGCCGACACCTCCTCATCGGTCGGATAGATCGCCCCTCCCGACGTAACGGTGATCGGGCGGATCGCCTCACTGTCGACGATGGCCAGTCCGCCCGGTTTCAGGTACTCGATGTAGCGCACCGCCTCGGCCCGCTCGAACACCAGGATCGCGTCGGCCTCGCCCATCCCGATCAGCGGCGAAAAGACCCGCTCGGCGTTCCAGCGCACGTGGGTGTTCACGCTGCCTCCCCGCTGGGCCATGCCGTGCACCTCTGACATTTTCACGTCCAGGCCGGCCGCCAGGCCGACATCGGCCAGCACGTTGCTGGCCAGGATCGTCCCCTGCCCGCCGACGCCGGCCAGGAGAAAGCTATAGCTCTCGATCATGATGCACCTCTTTCCATCCCCCTCGCCCCTCAGGGGAGAGGGTCGGGGTGAGGGGTGTTCTACGCCCCCTCTTCTACCTGCTCCCTGAACAGGATCGCGTGCCGCGGGCAGACCTGGGCGCACACCTCGCAGCCGGTGCACAACAGCGGGTCGATCTGCGCCTTGGGCCGCTGGGTCTTGGCGTCCAGCTCGTCGCTCTTCAAGATAGCCGGGCAGCCGATGCGGAAGCACATCGTGCAGCCGTTGCAGGTGTCGGCCACCACCCGCAGTTGTGTCCATCGCCGGCGGGCCTCGGGCAGCAGCGCGCACTCGCGGCGGGTGATCAGCACGCTCGGGCCGTCGGCCTTGACAAACTCTTTGAGGGCGGCCTCGACCGCCTTAACGTCGTAGGCGTCCACCGTCACCACCCGGTTTAAGCCCAGCGCCCGCACCAGCGGCTCCAGCTCGATCGGCGGCGTCTCTTGCATCTGGAGCGTGTGGCCGGTGCCGGGGTTTTGCTGGTGGCCGGTCATGCCCGTCGTCCGGTTGTCGAGGATGATCGTGATCACGTTGCTGCGGTTAAAGGCCACGTTCACCAGCGCCGGCAGCCCGGTGTGGAAAAAGGTCGAGTCGCCGATGACCGCCACCATCCGCTCGCCGATGCCCGCCTGGGCCGCGCCGTGGGCCACGCCGATGCTGGCCCCCATGCAGCCGCAGGTGTGGAGCGCCGACAGGGGCGGCAGCAGCGCCAGCGTGTAGCAGCCGATGTCGCCCGCCACCGGCAGGCGCATCTTGCTCAGCACGTGGAACACCCCGCGATGCGGGCAGCCGGGACACAGCACCGGCGGCCGGGGCGGCACCGGCGGTTTGTCCAGCTCCAGCAGCGGCACGTGGGCCGCCTCGGGCAGCAGCCCGGCCTTGACCGCGCTCTCGCGGACCACCCGCGGGTCGAACTCGTCATAGATCGGAAAGATGCTCTTGCCCTCGCAGGCGATGCCCATCAGCTTGATCTCTTCCTCGATGAAGGGGTCGAGCTCTTCGATGACGATCAGCCGCCCGACGGCGGCGGCGAACTGGCCGATCAGCTTCGGCGGCAGCGGATAGGTCATCCCCAGCCGCAGGATCGACGCCTGGGGGAACACTTCCCTGGCGTACTGGTAGGACACGCCACAGGTGACGATGCCCAGTGAGGTATCGCCCCATTCGACCCGGTTGAAGGCAAAGGTCTCGGCGAAATCGGCCGCCAGCCGGATCCGTTCCTCGATCACCGGGTGGCGCTTGCGGGCGTGGCCGGGGATCATGATATATTTGGCCGGGTTGCGGGGGAACGTGTCCAGGGGCGGCTTGCCCTGGGCGATCAGCGTCTCGGCGTCCTCTCCCCTGAAGGGGATCTCCGTGGTCAGCTCCACCGCCGTGCTGGAGTGGCAGACGCGGGTCGTCAGCCGCAGGAATACCGGCGTGTCGAGCTGCTCGCTGAGGTCGAACGCCACGCCGACCATGTCCTTGGCTTCCTGGCTGTCGGAGGGCTCCAGGCAGGGGATGCGGGCGAACTTGGCATAGCGGCGGTTGTCCTGCTCGTTCTGCGACGAGTGCATCGCCGGGTCGTCGGCGGTCACGATCACCAGACCGGCCTCCGTGCCGGTCATCGACGCATAGAAAACAGAATCGGCGGCCACGTTGACGCCCACATGCTTCATGGTCGCCAGCGCCCGCCGGCCGGCATAGGCCGCCCCCACCGCCACGTCCACGGCCACCTTTTCGTTGGGCGACCACTCGGCATAGACGTTGGGGTAACGGGCCAGGTTCTCCAGGATCTCGGTGCTGGGGGTGCCGGGATAGGCCGCGGCGACCTTGACGCCCGCCTCCCACGCCCCCCTGGCCACCGCTTCGTTACCCGACAGCAATCGTTTCACGATGTCACCTCCCTCGGTGATGTCGGGCCGATTATACCACACAAGCCGGCTGGTTCAAAATCGATTTCCCACGATCTGTCATTCCGAGCGAAGCGAAGAATCTGTTTTGCACCTGTCCGATCCTGTGCTATACTATGTGCGGTGTGCCCCTGTAGCTCAGCGGACAGAGCAGAGGTTTCCTAAACCTTGTGTCGCAGGTTCAATTCCTGCCAGGGGTACCTTTTTTTATGGACGTCACCTTTTTCTTCCGCGGCCTGCTCATCGGCCTGTCGATCGCCGCGCCGGTTGGACCGATCGGCGTGCTGTGCATCCGCCGCACCCTGGCCCAGGGGCGGGCCGCCGGCCTGGTCTCCGGCCTCGGCGCCGCCACCGCCGACGCCCTGTATGGTTTCATCGCCGCCTTTGGCCTGACCTTCATCTCTGGCTTTTTGATCGACCAGCAGACCTGGCTCCGCCTCGTCGGCGGGCTGTTCCTGTTGGTCCTGGGGTGCAAGACCCTGCTGGCCAAACCGGCCGGCCCGGCCCGGCCTGCCCAGGCCGGCGGGCGCGGCCTGTTGGCCGCCTACACCTCCACCCTGTTCCTGACCCTGACCAACCCGATCACCATCCTCTTTTTCGCCGGCGTCTTTGCCGGCCTGGGCGCGGCCGGCGGCGGCAGTTACGCCTCGGCGGCGATCCTGGTTCTCGGCGTGTTCGCCGGATCGGCCCTGTGGTGGCTCACTCTGAGCGGCCTGGTCGGCCTGTTCCGCACCCGGTTCGACGCCCGCGCCCTGCGCTGGGTGAACCGGCTGTCGGGCTTGGTGATCGTGGGCTTTGGCCTGGCCGCCCTGTTCAGCTTGAAAGGATAACGACCGACCATGACGAAAAACGTTCTGCGTGACCTGGGAGACGGCCTGATCCTGCGCCGGGCGACTGCCGCCGACGCCGAGCCGCTGGCGGCGTTCAACGCCGAGATCCACCGCGATCCCCATTCGGGAGGGCCGGACGAGCCGGTCGCCGCCTGGACGCGCGACCTGTTCCGCGGCGATCACCCCACCTTTGCCCTGGAAGATTTCACCATCGTCGAGGACACCCGCACCGGGGCCATCGTCTCGTCGCTCAACCTGATCCCCCAGACCTGGGCCTACGGCGGCATCCCCTTTGGCGTCGGCCGGCCCGAGCTGGTGGGCACCCATCCCGACTATCGGCGGCGAGGGCTGATCCGCGCCCAGTTCGAGGTGATCCACGGCTGGAGCGCCGAGCGGGGCCACCTGGTCCAGGCCATCACCGGCATCCCCTGGTACTATCGCCGGTTCGGCTATGAGATGGCTCTCGACCTGAGCGGCGGCCGGGTTGGCTATGCCCCGCAGGTCCCCAAGCTGAAGGAGGGCGAGCCGGAGCCCTACCCGATCCGCCCGGCCGGCGAGGCCGACCTGCCCTTCATCGCCCAACTTTACGACGAGAGCCTGAAGCGCAGCCGGGTGACCTGTGTCCTCGACCTGGAGCTGTGGCGCTACGAGCTGCGCATGAGCCCCGGAAACGTCCAGCGCCAGGTGCCGAGCGTAATCGAGACGCGCGAGGGCGAGCCGGTCGGGTTTATCGCCCTTGCAGCCATGTTGTGGGGGACGATGAAGGCGATCACCTGGTATGAGGTCAAGCCCGGCGCGTCGTGGCTGGCGGTGACCCCCGCCGTCATCCGCCACCTGTGGGCCGCCGGCCGGGAGCACGCCGCCCGCGACGGCAAGGAGCTGGAGGCGTTCGGCTTTTGGCTGAGCCGCGATCACCCCGCCTACCACGCCGCCGCCGACCGGCTGCCGGGCGCCCGCAAGCCCTACGGCTGGCAGATACGCGTGCCCGACCTGCCCGGCTTTTTACGGCACATCGCCCCGGCGCTGGAGCGGTCGCTGGCTGCCTCGCCGGCGGCGGGCCACACCTGCGAGTTCAAGATCAGCTTTTTCGACAGCGGCCTGCGCTTGGCGCTCGACAGGGGCCGGCTGGCCGCCGTCGAGCCGTGGCAGCCGTCGCCCAAGGAGGAGGACGATGCCTGGTTCCCCCGCGGGGCCTTCTTGCAGTTGATGTTTGGCTACCACTCGTTGCAGGAGCTGCGCGAGGCCTACGCCGAGTGTTGGGTGGCGAGCGACGAGGTGCGCGAGGTGCTCGCCGGCCTGTTCCCCAAACAGGGCTCGGACACCTGGCCGGTGGCCTGAGCCGAAGAGGGCAGCCCGCTCGCAGCAGCGACTTGCAAATAACTGAGCCATACTGCGCCGGTCAGACCGGCTGCGGATCAACCCGCAGCCGGTTTGGCCGGCTCGGCGCCCATCGCCTGCCGAAGCCGGGAGATCTCCCGGCGCAGCTCGTCGGGGGCGCCGGTCAGCTCCCACAGCGGGCCGACTCCCCCAAACTCCAGGGTCACGATCCAGGGCTCGGCCCAGGCGCCGCTGCGGATCTGGCCGGCGGCCCAATCTGCCAGCGCCCAGTCTTCGCCGGTCATCGGCAGGTGGTCGAGCAGGTGGTGGGCGTAGCGGCGGGCGAGATCGGGATCGACGGCCTCGATCCGCTCCAGCCAGTCGCCCTCCAGGCGCTGCACGCCGGCGACGTGGACCTCGCGCAGGCGGCCCACCGGCAGGGCCGAGACATAGTCATAGACCGTCACCCCCAAGTGTGAGGCCGAGATGCGGGCGTGGCCCAGGTCCAACAGCAGGCCGCAGCCGGTCTCGTTGACCACCCGGCTGATGACCGGAGGTGAAAAGGCCGGGCGCAGGTGCCGGCCGTCGCTGTAATAGTCGTTCTCGACGATGACCCGCTCGGGCCCCAGGCGGCGGCAGACGGCCTGCACGTCGCGGACGAGGGCCTGGGCGATGGTCTCGATGTGGGCCGCATCGGCCGTGCCGGCGGGGATGGCAGGCCAGTCGGCCACGGACGATGTGAGGTGCAGGTTGGCGTAGGGGGTGCCGGTCTGATCCAGCAGCCGCTCGATCTTGTTCCAGTCGGGCGGCCCGCCGGCCTCGGCGTCCAGCGCGTCGCCGCGCCCCCGGCCGGCCAGCAGCGGAAAATGGACATAGACGGGCAGGGTGCCCTGCGCCCGGCGGATGAGGTCCGGCCAGGCCGGGCATTTGAAATAGTCGAGCGCCGCCTGCCCCGATTGGACCAGCTCGGCGGTGGCGGCGGAATAGTTGGCTGCCAGCTTCATGCAATCGTCTCCGTTCCCGGCCGGCGCGCAGCCCGGCCCTCTTTTCTCTGCCGGTAAGCAGCTCGGCCCAGTATACACCATCCCGAGCGGCCGGACAACTGGACTACAGCGGCACATCAGGAGCAGGTCGCACATGGTGCTTGTCCTCGGTCCGATTTTGATAGATCGGCCGGTTGGTGGTAGAATGCTCCGCCGCAAAGCGCCTTGTGCCGGGCGCCTGGCCCATGCTAACTGCAAATATCCATAAGGTTGGTGCCCAACCATGAGCGCGACCACCTTTGTATCCTTTGTGGCCTTTGTGGTTGAGCTGTTTTCGAGGGAGTCATTACATGCAAATCGGAATCATCGGTCTGCCAAATAGCACCAAGACGACCATATTCAACGCCCTGACCCGCAGCCAGGTGGAGACGGCCGCCTACTCTAGCGGGCGCGTCGAGACCAACACCGCCACGGTGCGGGTGCCCGATCCGCGCATCGACCGGCTGAGCGCCATGTTCAAGCCGCGCAAGACGACCTGGGCGCAGATCGAGTACAATGACATCGCCGGGCTGCGGATCGGCATCGGCCGGGAGGGCGGGCTGAGCGGGCCGCTGATGAACGCCGTGTCCCAAAACGACGCCTTTTTGCACGTGGTGCGCGCCTTTCACGACGAGGACGTGCCCCATCCGAACGGCTCGATCGACCCGGCCCGCGACCTGGCCGCCATGGATTTCGAGCTGCTTTTCTCCGACCTGATGATCGTCGAGCGGAGCCTGGAGCGGCTGGCCGAGCGCCTGTCCAAGAAAAAAGCCTACCTCGAGCGGCCGGCCGACGAGGCCATGCACGAGCTGCTCCTCCGCTTGAAGGCGGCCCTGGAGCAGGAGGTCCCCGTCCGCGACCTGGACCTGTCGCCCGACGTGCAGATCGCCATCCGCGGCTACCAGTTCCTGACGGGCAAGCCGGTGCTGGTGGTGCTCAACGTGGGCGAGCAGGGCAGCGACCGCCCCGAGGATTACCTGACCTACGGCCACCGCCACAGCGAGGTCATCTGCCTGCGCGGCGGGCTGGAAATGGAGATCGCCCAGCTCGATCCTGACGAGGCCCAGCTCTTTTTCGCCGAGTATGGCATCGTCGAGCCCGGCCTGCACCGCATGATCCGCCTCAGCTACGGGCTGCTGGGGCTGCACTCCTTTTTCACCGTCGGCGAGGACGAGGTCCGGAGCTGGACCATCCCGGTCGGCGCCACCGCGGTCGACGCGGCCGGCGCCATCCACTCCGACCTGGCCCGTGGCTTTATCCGCGCCGAGGTGGTGAATTACGACGACCTGGTCGCCGCCGGGTCGCTCGACGCGGCGCGCAAGCAGGGCACGGTGCGCCTCCAGGGCCGCGATTACGTCGTGCAGGACGGCGATATTCTCAATATCCGGTTTAACGTGTAATAGACCGGCAAGACCTGACAGGTTTAGGAAAACCTGTCAGGTCTCGTTGACGGGGAAAAGAAAAGCGCTCCCGGCGGAGCTATTCCGCCGGGAGCGTTCGATACAATTCGCGCCCCTTGCCCAGGCCAGGACTGGCTACTTGATGTGTACCGTGCCGGTTTGGGTTTTGGTTTCCTGAGTGGCAACCAATTTGACCTTCAGGATTCCGAATCCCTCCGTATTAGGTTCAATACCTACCGGCACCGTGATTTTGAGGTATAAATTCACAGGGGCAGCGCCGGGGTTCAAGGGGATGTCCTGTGCGTCAGCTGCGGCATAGCAGTTAGCTTCAATGCAGAACTGCACTATCCAGCCGGTCGGAGTATGGTCTTCCGCAGAGATACGATAAGTATCCGTAGTGCTGCCCAGGTGTGTCAATTTCGTGGGAAAAGTCACTTCCACAGGGTCCGGAGTAGGCGGGTCGAGCGCCTGGTAGGGAGACTCGAAACTGTCCAGCGTAAACGCGCGATACGGCGGCGTGTCGGTCGGCGTAGGTGTGACGCTCGGCGTGAGCGTGGGGGTCGGCGTTTCGGTCGCGGCGGCGATCGTCACCGACTCGGACTTGCACATCTTGGCGCCGCTCTTGATGTAGAACGAGTAGGTGTAGGTGCCCACCGTGTCGATGTCGTCTTCCCAGCTCCACACAAACAAGCTGCCCTCGCGGCTCAACCCCTTGTACTCCGGCCCGTTGCCGCCTTTCAGCGACACGTCGACATAGCCGGTGGACGACTTGACCTTGATGCCGAACAGTTGGCCGGGTATCGGCGCGGCCGGGACGAAGGTCATCGTATCTCCAGAGCCGCACACCGCTACCACGGTCGGCGTCATCGTCGGCGTCCGGGTGGAGGTCGGCGACCCGGTGGGGGTGGGCGACCCGGTGGGGGCCGGCGTGCGCGTGGCGCTCGGCGCCGGCGTCTTGGTCGCCGGTGGGTTCCACGAGGCGGTCGGCGTGCGGGTCGGCGTTTCCAGCGGTGAGGTGAACGCCGTGCCTGGGCCGCACTCACCCTCGAAAAAGGCCCATTCCTCACACTCGGTGCCGTCGTCAAAGATGCAGTAACCGATCTGGCTTCCGTCGGGGGCGGTGCGGATCTCGACCTGGTAGCCCTGCTCCTCACAGTACGCGGCGGCCGGGTTGGGCGTGTCCGGCTGGGGTGTGACGGTCGGCGTCGGCGTCGGTGTCGGTGTTCCCGTCGGCGTCAACGTCGGGGTCAGGGTGAGCGTTGGGGTCAGGGTGAGCGTCGGCGTCAGCGTGTAGGAAGCCAGCAGCGCCGCCTCCGCCGTGCCGGTCTGATTGGCCTCGGCTTCCGATGTCGTGACGCCCGCCGCGCGCAGAGCCAGGGCCAGTCCGACCACGATGGCGCAGATGGCCACCAGCACGGCAATGCCCAGGCCCCCCCCGAATAGCAGCAGCCGGCGATCCGGCGGGGCCTCGGTCTGCTTGATGGCTGCTTTGTAGCGCGAGCACCGGATGAACCCTGCCGTCAGGCAGGTGCTTGCTTGAAAGTCCAGCGGGATATCGACCGGCTGATCGACGGACACTGCACTGCAGCCGTTGGCCTGGTCTATCTCAGCGACGAGGACACCCAGGCCATCCGAGGTGTACAGGTATGGACACACGCCAGTCATAGGTGCTAGCATATCACATCTTTTAGGAAAATGCCAGTTTCAGGTTTGAGCAAAATCGGGCCGGGAAGATCGCCCCTCCGGCCCTCTAATTGACACCACGCCTGATCTGTGCCATAATACCCTCAAGGAGTAAAAGATGTCAAAAGACAAGGGTTGTCTGGTTAGCGCCATTGCAATCGTCATCATCGCCATTCTGGCGTTCGTCGGCGTCGAGCTGTACACCGACGCGGCCTGGTTCGACTCGTTGGGTTTTGCCTCCCTCTTTTGGACGCGGCTGGGCGCCGAGTGGCTGCTGTTCATCGTCGCCTGGATCGTCGCTGTGGCCGTCCTGCTCGGCAACTGGCTGCTGGCCCGCCGCCTGGCGGGCGGCGGGCGGATGACGGTGCCGTGGCTCAAGCCGCAGCCGGGGCGGTACCGGGGCACGGTCGCCATGCAGCCTGACGTCCGCACGGTCAGCGCCAAGGCGACCGGCGTGCTGTTGGCCGTGCTGGCGCTGGGCCTCGGCTTTTTCTTTGCTCTGCCGGCCCGGGCCATGTGGCTGACGGCGCTGGCCAACTTGAAGGCGGTCCCCTTTGACAAGGTCGATCCGATCCTGGGCCGCGATATCAGCTTCTATGTCTTTCGCCTGCCGTGGCAGACGGCCCTGCAGAGCTGGCTGTTGTGGCTGGCGCTGTTTGCCCTGGCCGGCGCGGCGTTGATCTACCTGGGCGTCGCCTCGGCGGGCCAACTGGCGGCCCAGGTGCAGACGCCGGGCAGCCGCCGGTTCAGCCTCAGTCTGGCGCCAGCCGCCCGGCGGCACCTGCTGGCGCTGGGCGCCGTCGTGCTCGGCCTGTTGGCCTGGGGCTATCAGCTCAGCATCCCCCAGCTCCTCTATTCGACCTCGGGCGCCGCCTACGGCGCCGGCTATACCGATGTCCACGCCCGGCTGCCGGTGCTGCAGATGCTGACCTGGATCACCGTCGCCGGGGCGATCATCCTGCTGGTGAGCATCTTTGTCCGGGTGCGGTGGCTGCCCTACGCCGCCGTCGGCGCCTGGCTGCTGATAGTGTTGCTCGGCGGCAACGCCTACCCCAGCCTCCTCCAAAAGTTCAGCGTCGAGCCCAACGAGCTGAGCCGCGAGCAGCCATACATCGAGCACACCATCGACTTTACCCGGGCCGCCTACGGCCTCGACTCGATCGCCACGGCCGACTATCCGGTGACGGAAAAGGCGGTGCCGCTCGACCTGGCGGCCAACGAGTCGACCATCCGCAACATCCGCCTGTGGGATTATCGCCCGCTGGCGCGCACCTACAGCCAGCTTCAGGCCATCCGCCTGTACTATACCTTCAACGATGTGGACATTGACCGCTACTGGGTGGGCGGCGATTATCGCCAGGTGACCCTGTCGGCGCGGGAGATAGATCACGACAAGCTGTCCGAAGCCGCCCAGACCTGGCTCAACCGCCACCTGATCTACACCCACGGCTCGGGGGTGGTCCTCAGCCCGGTAAACGAGGTCGGCGACGAAGGGCTGCCCAAGCTATGGGTGCGCGATATCCCGGCCCAGTCCACCTATCCCGAGCTGGCCCTGCCCCAGCCCCAGATCTATCACGGCGAGCTGACCGGCGATTACGTCATCGTCAATACCAAGGCCCAGGAGTTTGACTATCCGTCGGGCGAGCAGAACGTCTACACCACCTACCAGGGCACAGGCGGCGTGCGCCTTGGCTCGCCCCTCAAGCGGCTGGCCTATGCCGTGCGGCTGGGCAGCACCCAGGTCCTGCTCAGCGGCTATATCACGTCCGACAGCCGCCTGCTGTGGCGGCGGGAGATCTCGGAGCGGGTGGCGACCCTGGCCCCCTTCCTTTCCTACGACCCGGACCCCTATCCGGTGATATTCAACGGGCGGCTGGTGTGGCTCCTCGACGCCTATACCTCCACCGGCCGCTACCCCTATTCCGAGCCGATCGGTTCCATGGCCGGTACGATCAACTATATGCGCAATTCGGTCAAGGTCACCCTCGATGCCTACGACGGGACGGTGACCTTTTACCTGATCGATCCGACCGATCCGCTGGCGGCGACCTATGCCCGCATCTTTCCCGCCCTGTTCCGGCCGGTGAGTGAGGTGGACCCGGCGCTGGTGGCCCATTGGCGCTACCCCGAGGGCCTGTTCCGCATCCAGGCCACCAAGTACCAGTCTTTTCACATGACCGACCCCCAGGTGTTCTACAACCAGGAAGACCTGTGGAGCTGGGCGGAAGAGATTGTCGGCGGCGATACGGTGCGCATCGAGCCGTACTATGTGAACATGCGCCTGCAAGGCCAGGCCGAGAACGAGTTCATCTTGATGTCGCCCTACACCCCGACCAGCAAGCAGAATATGATCGCCTGGCTCTATGCCCGCAACGACGGCGAGCAGTATGGCCAGTTGGGTGTGTACCGTTTCCCCAAGCAGCAGTTGGTCTATGGACCGGCGCAGGTTGAATCGCGCATCAACCAGGATCCGCAGATCAGCGCCCAACTGACGCTGTGGAACCAGCGCGGCAGCCAGGTGATCCGCGGCAACCTGCTGGTCATTCCCGTCGATCGCGCCATCCTGTACATCGAGCCGATCTTTTTGCAGGCCGAGTCGAGCCAGCTTCCCGAGCTGCGGCGGGTGGTCGTCGCCTATGGCAACCGGATCGCCATGACCGAGACGCTGGCCGCCAGCCTGGCCCAGGTGATGGGCGCCGCCGTGGAATCGCCGGAATCGCCGCCCACCGAGCCTACCTCTCCGCCGCTAGAGGGCGACGTGGCCTCGTTGATCCAGCAGGCCAACCAGCACTACGAGGCCGGCCAGGCCTGCCTTCAGAGCGGCGACTGGACCTGCTACGGCCGGGAAATGGACGCCCTGGAGCAGGCGCTGCAGGCGCTTATGGCGGCTACAGAAGAGTAAATCATAGCATTTAGCAATCAGCTATCAGCCTGTGCTGACCGCTGAAAGCTGATAGCTGAATCAATAAGGAGGAGTTGATGAGCCAGACAGACGAGCCGATCTCTACCGAAGAACGGCGACCCAAAACGAAGGACATCGACGTCGTAAACCTGAACACGGCCGGCATCGAGGAGCTGAGCCGGCTGCCGGGCATCGCTGAAAAGCTGGCCGGGCGGATCGTCGAGTACCGCACCAAGGTGCACCCGTTCCGCGAGACGGCCGAGATCATCCGGGTGCGCGGCATTTCCGAGGCGATGTTTGCCGGCATCGCCGACCTGCTGACCGTCGGCCCGGTTGAGCCGGCGCCCTGGGTCGAGCCCGAAGCGCCTGTGCTGCCGCTGCCGGAAGCCGAGCCGGAGATGCCGGAGCTGCCGGTCGAGGCGGAAGCGCCGGTCCGGATGGCCGAGCCGGAAGAGCCGGTGGTGGAGGTCAGCCTGGAGGAGCCGGCAGCCGTGGCCGAGCTGGAGGCGCCGGCCGTCGCCGCCCAGGAGCTGCCCCCCGCGCCGCCGGCGCGCCGGGCGCGACCCCAGCCGGCGCCCGAGCCCAAGCGGGGGATCGGCTGGCCGGCCCTGCTGGGCGCCTGCCTGGTCAGCGCCGTCGCCGGTGCCTGCCTGGCCCTCCTCCTGCTGTGGGCGGTGAACGGCACGCTCAAATTCGGGCCGGACACCGCGGTCAGCGATTTAAGGACGCAGGTTGGGCAGCTCGACGGCCGGGCCGGGGAGCTGTCGGCTGACCTGAGCCAGGCGCAGGGCAGCCTGGACGAGATGGACGGCCGCCTGGAGGAGATCGACGGCCGGCTGGCGGCCGCACAGGCCGGGCTGAACGCCTTGAACGAGGAGGTGACCCGGGTGGGCGGCGACATGCAGACGTTCCAGGACCGGTTCCGCACCGTCGAAACCCAGTTCAAAGGGCTGACGGAGGATCTCCAGGCCGTGCGGCAGTCGGCCCGCCGCTTTGACGCCTTTCTCACCGGCCTGCGCGAGCTGCTCAACCAGGGGCCGGCGCTCGGCGTGACGCCGCTGCCGTCCAGGACCCAGGTCCCCAAGGCTCCGACTGCTACCCGCAAGCCCGGGCTGACCGTCGTCCCGCAGCCAACGCTCACGCCCAAGCCCTAGTCTGGACAGAGAAAAGGGGGGCCACGATCGCAAGTCGTGGCCCCCCTCCATGATGCAGGACGCTCAATTGACCTCGTAGGGCAATGCTTCCGGCATTACCTGGCCGTCCAGGGCTTGGGCCGAAAGCCATAGCGGCCGCTTCCCTCAGAGCCGACGACCCGTAGATCAGGGCGCAGCCACGCGAACGGACAATTCGCCGGCAAGGGTGATACTGCTCGACACAAAACCGTTGGAAGGATCGCGGACAAATGCAACATACTCGACGTGATCGCCCTTCATGGCCATTGTGTTGTGATTGACTACGATGGCGCCCGGCCGCATCTTTGGTGCGACAAGCTGAAGCACAGGTAATGCGTATTGAGGAAATCCATCACTCAACATGAAATCCACCGGCCCATCGATATCGCGGAGTGTCTCCAGGGCATTTCCCTCGCGGATCTCTACAATGTCGGCCAGCCCTGCCTCCTCGATATTGCTGCGCGCCTTGGCAGCCTTTGATGAGATCATCTCGGTCCCGATAACTATTCCGCCGCCATTGTCACGGACGGCCAGGGCCAGATAAATCGTAGACACGCCAAAGGACGTACCGAATTCGACTATACGTTTGGCGCCGATAGCCCTTGCAAGCAGATAGCAGTACATGCCACCTGCCGGACTTGAAGCAAGATAATCGTCGTCATGTTGGTGTTGAAGACGTTCCCAGGGGAGCTTTTTCCCCCTAAAGAGCTTGAGATAGTAGGGCAGGTATTTCCACAATATCTTCCATGTCTCATGCCCGGCCTCGCCGTGTAACTTGCGCAGCACGGCGCGAGCTTTTTCGTCGGGAATCTGATCTATCGCGCTCATAGCGAACCTCCTTGCGGCTTATCGGGTGGGTTTCCTAAACTCCACTACCCAGCCCGGCCCCTTCCAGATCGATTCGGCCCTTATCTCCTGCATGGCCGCCGGCGCCAGATCGACCGGCGTGGCGACCTTCTCACTCCATAGCATTACACCTCCGTCATCCTTCACCCTGACCCGTCGCCTGCCTCGACCGGTTTTTGTATCAAGATCGCCCGGTACGCGCCCCGCAGCAGGCTGGGCTCGTCGTGGACCTTGACACAATCGCTGTGCGCCGCCATGTCGCCAAAGCGCCGGGTGACGTCGGTGCCGGCCAGGGTCGTGGCCAGGTTGACCAGCCGCCGCCCCAGGGTCAACCGGCCCTCGTCGGGCGCAAACTTGTCGAAAATCACAGCCCGGCCCCCCGGCCGCAGCGCCCGGAGTGTCTCTTGCAGGCACGCGGTCCCGTCGGGAACGACGCTGAGCACCAGGTGCAGCACCGCCGCGTCAAACCCCTCCAGGCCTGGCGGCAGCGCCTGGGCGTCGCCCTGGATGAGGGTCACGTCGCGTCCAACGAGGGGCAGCTTGGCCTGCGCCCGCGCCAGCATGTCGGGGCTGAGATCGAGGCCGACGGCACGGACCCCGTCCGGCAGGAGGGGCAGGTCGGCGCCGGTGCCGACGCCCACGAGCAGGACCCGCTCTCCGGGCCGGAGAGCGAGGAGCTGCATGGCCCGCCGCCGGCCGGGCGCCGCGAAAAAGCGGTCGAACAGGCCGTCGTAGATCGGCGACCACAGGCGATAAACAAAGCGATTCCAGCGGTTGGTGAGCTTCACTGTGGCGCTCCTCCGAGTTCAGGGCGGGCTTGGTTGCAGAACCGAAAGTTGCACCGGTCGTCGCCCCGGCCGAGCGTCTTGGTGCGTTCCCAGGCGACGCCGGGGATGTTGCCAAATTGCACGTCGTCGCCCCGGCAAAAATGGGCCGTCAGCTCCGGCGCGCCGTAGGCGGTGAGCATGTTCAGGTAAAAGCACTCGCGGATGTCGTAGGCGATGCACCGGTCGCTGTCTTCCACCCACTCGACGGTCCACCCTTCCGGCGGGTAGCTCTTTTTCAACACCACGCGGTTGCCGATCCGCAGCATCGCGAACGGATCGGACAATCGCCCCATGATCCGCATCAGCTTGTGTTGGCCCGAACGCTCCACCCAGGCAGCCAAGATCCGGTCAATCTCAGCCATGACCGCTTCCCGGTCGTCGTTTTCCTCGCGCAGCGTCTGGTAGAGCGCCAGGCCGGCTAGGATGTTCGCCAGGTGGTGGCGCAGCGCCGGCAGGTCAAAGCGGGGCCGGCAGGCATACATCTCGTCGTAACGAGCCTGCGCCCGCGCGGCCAGCAGGGCCGCCTTGATCGGGCCCCGCGTTTCGGCCAGCACCTGCCGGCTGATCTCCATGTGCGGCATCTGGCGCGGCCGGGCCGCCAGCCGCCGCCCTGCCAAAAGCCCGCCTGCCGCGCCGGCGGCCAAGCCGGCCAGGAATACCCGTTTGTCTGTCATCAGTTTCCTCCCATCTGCCTCTGCTTTTCAGTTGTCCGTCTCGGTTTGTGCTGCTCTCCCGATGGCCGACTTGAGGATGGTCCGCACGACGATCCGGTCCAGAAGGCCGGGCGCGAGCAATTTCAGCCAGGCGGCCGCCGGGCCGGGCCACATCACCACCTCCCGCCGGCGACGCCACGCGGCATCCAGCGTAATCTGGGCGCAGCGGTCCGCCGTCATCGTCTTGCCGGTGTATATGGCCCGTCCGCGCGGTCCGGCAGGACGAGCCTGGGCATCCAGAAAGTGCTCGTGAAACTCGGTCACCACCCAGTACGGGCAGACCACCGTCACGCTGACGCCCGCCCCGGTCAGCTCCATCCGCAGGGCGTCGGAGAAACCCACCACGGCGAACTTGCTGGCGCTGTACGACGTGTTGCCCGGCAGCGCCACCTTGCCGCCGAGGCTGGCGATGTTGGCGATCCGGCCTTCGGTTGCCTTGAGATGCGGCAGCGCGTGGTAGGTGCAGTGGACCACTCCCAGCAGGTTGACGGCCAACACCTGCTTAAAGACCGTCAGATCAGGGAGATTGGCCAGTGCAGCGCCCTGGCCAAAGCCGGCATTGTTGATGAGCGCGTCGATGCGACCGTAACGCCCGACGGTTTGATCGATCAGGTTGCGACATCCCGCCTCGTCGCTGACATCGGTTGGCACGGCCACGGCATCGCCTCCCAGGCGGCGGCACTCGACCACCAGCGCTTCCAGGCGTTCGGCGTTGCGGGCGGCGAGCGCCTGCAGGGCCCCGGCGCCGGCCAGCCGCAGGGCCAGGGCTTTGCCGATGCCACTGGACGCGCCGGTGATGATCACGACCTTGTCTTGGAATGGTTGCGCTTTCATGTCCACCTCACCGGACTCTGGTCTTTATCTGACTCCGCCACTCTTGCGCCTGACCTCCACCCGCTCCAACAGGTTGGGAAGCTCCTCCTCGATGAGCGAGAACATGTCGTGCGCTTCTTGCAGCCGTTCGCGCAAAGCCGGATCCTTGTCCTGTAGCAGCTCGAGTCCCTGCTCTGCGATCTGGTGCAGCGACGCCCACAGCCTGAGCCGCTGGCGGATAAAGACCAGCCAGCCCCCGGGCCTGAACTGAAAGTAGACCTGCCTGGGCATGGGCGACGGCGCCCGCTCGATGAGGTCCATCTCGACCAGCAGGCGGGTCGTCGTGCTGACCGAGCTCTTGCTGGCATTGAGGAGTGCGCACAGATCGGTGAGCGATTGGGCCGGCGGATCCGAGATCAGCAGCACGCCCAGCACGCGGCCGGCCGTGCGTGGCAAGCCCATCTGCTCGAAATAGAGGCTGATGTCCTCGATAAAGTGTTTTTCCTCGAAATAGGGCATCGCTATGACCCCTTCCTACTGCCTGATGTTGGGCAATTGTATCACGTTCGGAATGTTCTGTCAATACTGAACAAAGGGAATGTATGGTGCTTGATTAATCCGCAGCGGACTTGATGCAGCGAGGCCATCGGAGGCCGTGGGGTTGGAAGATAGTTACAGGCATTCGGGCCGGTGTGGCGGTCCGGCCGTGGTTTAAAATGGTGGTTGTGGTTCCAGCAGCAGATCCAGCAGCCGCAGACAGTTCGCCTTGGCGTCCTCGCCCACTTCGGCCACCGGCCCAACGCACGATGGACAGCCTCGCGGGCAGCCGCAGGAGGTGAGCACGTCGCGGGCGGCCAGCAGCAGCGTGTCGTGCAGGTTGTACAGCGCCTCGCTAAACCCCAGACCTCCCGGCGCATTGTCATAGATCGTGATCGTCGGCAGCCGGCCTCCCCCGGGATCGCCGGGGGATGATCGGATCTCGCTCACCACGCCGATGTCGGTCGGGCCGCTCATCAGGTGCAGCGGGGCGATGTGGCGCAGCAGGTAGGCCACGCCGGCCAGCGTCCCGCGCACCATTCGGTCCACCTCCACCCGCTGGTGGCACGAGCGGCACAGCGTCACCAGGTTCTCCAGCCGGTTGGCCTGCAGATAGTGGTCGTTTTCGCCCCGGATGTAGCCAAAGGTGCGAAACGGCTGGACGTGGTGCACGTCGTGGGTCCGGCCGCCCACTCCGCTTGCGCTCCGGGACTCCCTTCGGTCGGGACGCTCCGGCGCGCCACAGTGGCGGCAGCGGTGGCCGTCGCGCTCCAGCGCCAGGTTCCGCTGCTGTCCCCAGTTGGGCCCCCGGTCATCCTGGTTCATCACCAGCAGCCCTTCCTGCTCCAGCCGGTAGGCCTGCCCGGCTACGATGCTGAGCCAGTAGGCCGTGGTCTGCATCTCTAGCTCTGGCACGCTGTCCGGTGAGATCTCGCCCCAGCCCAGCGTCTCGTTGGTGTACAGCCGCACCTTTTTGTACGACGTGGCCTTGGAGGTGACGGTCACCGGGCCGTGGGCTTTGACCGTCCCCCCAGCCTCGGCCTGCTCGTCCACCTCCAGCACCTTGACCGTCTCTGACACGCTGGCCTGGGTATAATAGTCGACCTCGACCGGCTTGACCTCGGCCCTCCGCCCGTCCCAGTCCAGCTTGTCCACCAGGTACGACTCGCCGCCGTGCAGATAGATCGCCCCTTCGTGGAGCAGCCTGGGCGCCCCCTGGCGGTCCATCACGCCGATGGTGGTCGCCCCCTGGGACGTGTCGACGACGATAAAGTTGTCCATCTCGGCGGCGCGCAGGCTGACCGCCTCGGCCGGGTAGGTGTCGCCGGTCCAGTGCCACCGGCCGCCGCTCTGGCGCAGGATCCCCTGCTCCTGTTCCAGGAACTCCAATACCTCCTGGGTATGCGGGAAACGGCCGAACCGCTCGCCGGGGGCAAAGGGCAGCTCGAAAGCCGCGCACTGGATGTGGCTGAGGACGATGGCCAGGTTATCGGGGTTGAGCAGGGCGTGCTCCGGCGACCGCCCAAAGAAGTAATGGGGGTGGTTGACGATGTACTGGTCGAGCGGCGACGCGCCGGCCACCAGGATCGCCGTCGAGACGCCGCTCCGGCGCCCCGCCCGGCCCGCCTGCTGCCAGGTGCTGGCGATCGTGCCCGGATAGCCGGTCATGATGCAGGCGTCCAGGTGGCCGATGTTGATCCCCAGCTCCAGGGCGTTGGTAGCCACCACCCCCACCACCTGCCGCTCGCGCAGGCCGCGCTCGATCTTGCGCCGCTCGGCCGGCAGGTAGCCGCCGCGGTAGCCCTGTATGGCCTCGGCCGGGCGATCTTGGCGCTGGGCCGCGTGGCGGAGGTAGGTCAGCAGGATCTCGGTGACCAGCCTGGAACGGGCAAACACGATCGTCTGGATGCCGGCCCGCAGAAACTGCTCGGCCAGCAGGCGGGCATCGACGACCGCGTTGCGCCGGATGCCTAGCTCGCGATCGACCAGGGGGGGATTGTAGAATATCAAGTGTTTCTCACCCTTGGGCGAGCCGTCCTCCTGCTCGTCGATCAGGGTTACCGGCGCTTCGATCAGCCGCTCGGCCAGCTCCTGCGGGTTGGCGATCGTCGCCGAGCAGCAGATGAACTGCGGCGCCGCCCCGTAAAAGGCGCACACCCGCTTGAGCCGGCGGATGGTGTTGGCCACGTGGCTGCCAAACACCCCCCGGTAGGTGTGCACCTCGTCCAGCACCACGTAGCGCAGCCCTTGAAAAAAGGCAGCCCAGCGGGTGTGGTGGGGCAAAATGCCGGTGTGGAGCATGTCGGGGTTGCTGACCAGGATCTGGGCCGTCTTGCGGATGCGGGCCCGCTGATCCTGGGGGGTGTCGCCGTCGTAGGCGTGCGTCTCGATCTTTTCTCCCAGCGCCGCCTTCAGTCCGTCCAGCTCGGCCAGTTGGTCCTGGGTCAGCGCCTTGGTTGGAAAGAGGTACAGCGCCCGCGCTGCCCGGTCGGCCAGCAGGCGGTTGAGCACCGGCAGGTTGTAGCACAGCGTCTTGCCGCTGGCTGTGGGTGTGACGACGACGACGTGCTCGCCCCGCAGCGCCGCCTCGACCGCCAGCGCCTGGTGGCGGTAGGGCGCCTCGATCCCCTGCCGGCCGAGCGCCTCGATCAGCCGCCGGTCGATCCCGGCCGGCCACTCGCCGAAGCGGCCCGGCTGCGCCGCCAGGTGCTGCCAGTGGGTGATCCGCCGCGCCGACTGCGGATCGCGCTCTATTTCCTCCAGTACCGATTCCAGGTCCATGGTGCTGCTATTATAGCACAGACCCCGAGGGTTTAGGAAAACCCTGGGGGTCTGCGATGATTGGGGTCTGGGGCAAATGCGCGACCGAGATTTCTCATATCGGGACTGCTGATGTACAATCCCCGTGTGAAGCAGCAGATTTTGGAGAGAACTATGGCAACAGCTCAATACCCCATGGCCGCTGCCGTCCGCGCCGCCTACCGCGCCGGCCAGGAGGACGAAACCCTGGAGCCGCTGGTCCGCGTTGACGGCGCCGGGCGGCCGGTGGGCCGCATCCGGAATGGCGATTACGTCATCTTTTACGACATCCGCGGCGAGCGGGAGGTGGAGCTCACCTCGGCCTTTGTCGCCCGCGATTTTCCCCACTTTGCCCGGCAGCCGATGGCGGTCCATTTTGCGACCATGATCGAGTACCACCCCGACCTCGACGTGCAGGTCGCTTTTCCGCCGCTGGCCGGCCTGGAGGATACCCTGTGTGGGGTGGTCGGCCGGGCCGGGCTGCGCCAGGTCAAGGTGGCCGAGTCGGAAAAGGCGATCCACATCAGTTTTTTCCTGAACGGCAAGCGGCAGGAGCCTTTTCCCGGCGAAGAGCGGGTCATCGTCGCCTCTCCCCACGGCCTGACCCCCGCCGAGATGCCGCCCCAGATGAGCGCCGCCGCCGTGGCCGATGCGGCCATCGCCGCGCTGAATAACCCCGACTATGCCCTGGTGGCGGTCAACCTGTGCAACGTCGACGTCATCGGCCACATCGAAAACCCTGACGCCATCCGCACCGCCGTCGAAACCGTCGACGCCCAGGCGGGACGGATCGTGCAAGCCGCCCAGTCGGCCGGTGTGACGACGGTCCTCACCGCCGACCATGGCACCGTGGAGCGCTGGTACTATCCCGACGGGGCGATCGACACCGGCCACACCGACAGCCCCGTTCCCTTAATTCTGGTCGATCCCCGCCCGGGCCCTTACGTGCGCCTGCGGCAGGGCGGCGCTCTGACCGACGTGGCGCCCACGATCCTGGACCTGCTGGGGCTGCCGCAGCCGCCGGGCATGGCCGGATCGAACCTGATCATCCCGGCCGCTTCCACGGCCAGGCCTGACCACACTCCCCGCGTGCTGCTGCTCATCCTCGACGGTTGGGGGATCGGCGACGGCGGGCCCGGCGACCTGATCGCCCAGGCCCACACACCGGTTGTCGACGGCCTGCTGGCGGCCTGGCCCCACACCCGGCTCCAGGCGGCCGGGCCGGCGGTGGGCATGCCCCCCGGCACGGTGGGCAACTCGGAGGCGGGCCACCTGCACATCGGCGCCGGCCGGCTGGTGCCCGCCGACCGGGTGCGCATCGACCAGGCGCTGGCCGACGGCTCCTTCTTTGACAACCCGGCCTTTCGCTGGGCCATGCAGGGCGCCAGGCGCGACGGCGCGCGGCTGCACCTGTTGGGCATCGTCTCGTTCTACAGCTCGCACGGCTCGGTGGATCACCTGCTGGGGCTCATGGAGATGGCCCGCCGCGAGGGGGTGCCCGAGGTGTATACCCATGCCATGCTGGGCCGGCGCGGCGAGCGGCCCGAGAGCGGCGCCGTCTACATCGAGCAGGTGGAGCGCGAGGCCGAGCGCCTGGGCGCCGGCCAGGTGGCGTCGGTCATCGGCCGCTTTTGGTCCCTGGACCGCGAGGGCCATTGGGACCGCATCGGCAAGACCTATCGTTGGTTGGTGGAAGGCGAGGGACAGAAGGTATGAGAAAGCTGAGCCCGGCGACCTGCCAGCTTGTTCTACGGGCCTTTTCGCCACAGGATCAGCCCGAGGTAGCCCAGACCCTGGTCAGCGAATGCGCCGACAACCTGCCGTTCATGGAGCATTACGACGAGGTTGGGCTCGAGCCGGTGCGCTTTGCCGTCGTCAAGCTCAGCCGGGGCCACGTCGCCGAGCTCAAGTGGTGGGCGAACATGGCCCGGGAGGATTGGCCTGACCTGCTGGCGGCGGCCGGCTTTGCCGGGTCGCCCACGGCCCATCAGGAATGGGCCAAGGCGACCTACGGCATCACCTCGACAAAGCCCAGCGAGACATAGTCCGGGGCTCCCGCTGTGGGCAGGCCCTGGACCGGCAGCCGCTCGCCCGTCGCCAGGTCGTACATGCCGGCGATCAGTTCGTAACGGCCGGGCGGCGCGCCGGCCAGGATCGGCATCTCCATCCATTCCCCGATCACGTCTCCGGGCTGCCAGGAGGTCGTCAGGCAGCCCCCGCCGCACGGCAGCCGGTCTATCTGTCCGGCTTTGACGCCCGCGCCGTCGATGGCCTGGACGAACACCGTGTAGGATGTCTCCGGGAAGGCCAGGGCGCGCCAGACAAGCGCCAGGGGCAGGGTCTCGCCTTGCCGGGTCGTCTCAGTTCCCTGCCAGGCAGCGAACATCTCGATCGCATCTCCCAGCCGCGGCGCAGGTTGTAGCTGTGGGATCGGCAGCCGGGCAAGGTCGAAGGTGGAGCCTGGAGGCGGACTCAGCGCCAGCAGCACACTGCCAACCTCGAACAAGGGCCTCAATTCCCAAGGTCGGGGAGGTGGCGAGTCGGCCAGGCCCACCACCCAGACGGCCTGCGGATTGCCCCCCACCTGTGCCGGCGTCGGCACGCCCCACACCGGAAGATGGCCGTCGTAGGCGTCCTGGAACGGCTCGGTCAGCAGCGAATCGGCCAGCGCTGCCGCCTCGCCGGGCCGCTCCATGGCGGCCAGCAGGGCGGCAGTCCGGGCGACGTCTCCCTCCGGCGCGTAGCGGACCAGGGAAAAAGCTGCGGTCATCCCCATCAGGGTGATCAGCGCGCCGGTCAGCAGGCTGTTTATCCGCCCTTTCCAGGCGGCCCACAGCGCCGCAGCCGAGAGCAGAACCAACCCCAGCCCCACGCCCAGCGCCGCCCAGTCGATCGAGCCGCCCCGCGCCCAGGCCAGGTCCAGGTTCTCCGGCTGCACGTAGGCGATCTGGCGCAGCAGGGGGCTGTAGGCCGGGTCGAACAGAGTCGCCGGGTGGTACAGCCCCAGCTCGGCATAGATCTCTTCCAGGTACAGGTTAAAGTTGACCGCCACGCCCAGGAGCTGCACGGCGATGCTCGCCGCCGCCAGAGCGATGACCCCCACCGCCACCGGCCGGTGGCGCCTGGCGGCCTCCAGCGCCTCGGCCAGGGGCAGGGCGGCAAAAGGCAGGATCGTCACCAAAAAGCGCGGCCCCCAACCATGCCCGCCCCACCACAGGTACCACGGTGCGTAAAAGACGATGTTGACGATCACCACTGCCGCCGCCAGCAGCGCCTCCGAGCGATGGCGCTTGAAAAAGGCCGGCCAGGCGGCCAGCGCCGCGAAAAGGAGGGGCGTATACCACAACAGGCCCTTGCCGGGGCTTAGGGTCAGCCCGTACAGCCCCTGGAAAAAGGGAGCGGAAAAGCTTTCTTCGGGCAGATAGCCGGTGGTCAGCGGGCTGCCGAAACGGAGCCAGTTGTACCAGCCGGTCACGGCCAGCGCGGCCAGCACCGGCAGCCCGAACAGGAGCACCGGGCCGGCCCATTCGCGCCATTCGCGCTTGTGCCGGCGATAGATCTCGGCCAGCAGGACTAGCCCCAGGAACGGCGCGACGATGGCATTGTTCAGCCGGGCCAGCAGCGCCAGCCCCAGCCCGGCCCCTGCCAGCAGCAGGCTCCACCGGTCTCCCACATCGCCCACTCCGCCGGCGCTCCGGGACTCCCTTCGGTCGCGGTAGCGGAGCAGAAAATAGGCGCCGGCCATCAGCCCCAGCCCGGCCAGCGGCTCGCTGAACAGGTAGCGGGCGTAGGGCCAGGCCATCGTCCCCAGCCCAAAGGCCAGCGCCGTGCCCAGCGAGATGCCGTCGCCATACCTCAGGCGGCGCAGGATCAGGTAGACCAGCACGCCGGTCAGGGCGGTCACAATGGCGTTGGTCAGCGTCGCCGCCTCGACGTTGCCCACCTGCTCAGTCTGGGCGGCCAGCCAATAGAGCGGCAGCGCCGCCAGGGTGGTGCCGATCCCTTTGCGCGAGTAGAGGTGCCCGTCGGGGCCGAACGAGCCCTGCTGCTCGCCCATCCACGAGCGGATCAGCTCGGTGTCCCAGGCGCCCCGCCGGGCCAGGCTGTCGGTGGCAGCCAGCATCGATATCTCGTCGCTGGCGTGATAGCGTCCGCTGAAGGTCAGCAGGTAGACGCTGAACAACAGGGCAAACAGGCACACGGCGATCTGCCCGTCTCGCCGGCCGTTCATGGCGCGTCCCATTCTGTCAGGCGCCACGAGCCATAGTCATAGGCGGCCAGTGGCTGGAACTTTTCGGCCATCCAGGTGTGGAACGGCGAATCGGCCGGGGCATACACCCACACCGGGCCGCCGGACCCGGCGATGGCTTTTTCCAGCCGTGGCTCCCACGGTGGGAGATAGTCGAACGTCTCGATCTCGGCCAGGCGGAAGCGGCTGTGCAGGAAGGGATGCAACTGTTCGTAGGTAGCCTGATCGCCGACGATCACCGTCGTCCCCGCCTGCCCCTCGGCCTTGAGCGTTTCCATCGCCGGCCGGTGTTCGCTGGCCTCGTACCGTCCCTGGGCATAGGCTTGGAAGCCGGCGACGGTCCCCACCAGGCCCAGGACGGCGATCAGGACCGTCGTCCCCATGGCCAGGCGCGACCAGGTCCGCTCCGCGATCCGCCAGCCATAGACCTGGGCGGCGTACTCGACGCTCAGGATGACCAGGATCAGCGTCCGGGTCAAGACGGTGCCGGCCAGCAGCCAGTGCTGGTCGGGCAGCACCACGAAATAGATCGGATACTCGACCAGGTTGATGGCGCTGAGCAGCAGCACGTAGGCGATCTTGCGCCAGCCGGGGATCAGCAGCAGCACGAACGGCAGGATCATGACCAGGAACTGCGGGCTGTAGCCCTTGAAATAGAGGGTCAGCAGGTTCTGCGTCAGCGCCGTAAAGGCCACGGCCCGCCGCCCGTCGCGCCAGTCGACCCGCCGGGTAAACAGGTACAGGTAGAACAGGCAAAAGGCGATGGTAATGGCCAGCCACGGCAGCTTGGTGGGGTGCTGCGCCGCGCCCGCCATCTGCGGGTCAAAGCGGTCCACCCCGCCGGCCACGCCGTAAGAGTAGTAGCCGTCGATCAACGCCCACACCGTCTCCCAGGTAGAGCGGATGACCGGGCTCTTGAGCGACTGCAGCAGGTAATCGGGGCCGGTGGCCAGGAAAGGCGCCGCGATCAGCAGCACGGCCAGCGCCGCGGCGATCAGCAGCTTGGCCCGCTGCGACAGCCGGCTCAGGTGGAGAAAGGCCGCCGGCAGGGCGGCGATCGGCGTCAGCTTGGTCATAAACCCCACCCCGGCGGCCACGCCGGCGGCCACCGGCCGCCGGTCCAGGGTGAACAGCACCGCCAGGAGGAGGAACAGGAGCGCCAGCCCGTCAAAGCCGCCGAACAGGGCCAGGAGCGGGATCAGCAGCACGGCATAGATCCAGCACACCCGCACCGCAGCCTCATCTCCCTTGGGGGAGAGGTCGGGTGAGGGGGGAATCCCACCTTCTGCGCGACCTGCAAACAAACGTCTGCCGATGGCATACAGCACGGTCAGGTTCCCCACATCGACGGCGACCAGTGTCATGCTCAGCAGCAGGTAGAACCAGGTCCCCGGCTCTCCCCAGGGCGGGATCAGCAGGCTCAACCGGTACAGGCCCAGCATCAGCCACGGGAATACGGGCGGGTACTCGGCCCAAAAGTGGACCAGGGGGTAAAAGCCCTGGTTGGTCATGCTGAGCAGCAGCCGGTAGTAGCTGAAATCGGACATTTCGCCCAGGTAACCGCCGGGGCGAAAGACCAACACGGCCATGGCCCGCATGGCCACGGCCAGGATCAGGACTAGGATAAACTCCCGGTGCCGCCGCATGGGGCTATTATACACTAGAATGGACGATTCAGCCAAGCCGGGGGGAAATGGCCGCAGCGGGTCCTTACGGCTGCAGCTCGGTCAGCTCCACATAATTGAGCCCGGTTCCCGCCGCCGGCAGCCGGTCGCCCGTGGCCGGATCGTACAGCCCGGCGATGAGGCGGTAGGACTCGCCGTCCGGCAGGTCGGCCGGCAGCTCCAAGGCAAGCGGATCGGCCACCACTTCACCGGGCAGCCACCAGAAGGTGGGGTACGACCCGTTCCGTGGCACAGAATCGGCCTGGGCCCGCACCCGGCCCTGCCCGTCGAGGAGCTGGACAAACACCGTGTAGCCGGTTCTCACCCGCTCGTCGGCCCGCCAGTATAAGGTGAGGTCGATCGCGGTGCGCTGCCTGCTCAGGTCAAATCCAAGCAGCCGGATCGGCCCGAAATCGGCGCCGAGTGGATTTTGGGGCAAAGGCAGGTCAAAGGCCCGCAGCTCCTCGACCACCTGGCCCCTCTCGACGCCGATCAGCCGCACCCAGGTGTCGCCGTCGAACAGCCGGACCACCGGGCCGGACGACTCGACGCGGATCGGCAGCCGCTGGTCCGCGGCGCTCCAGTCCTGTCCCCGGACCACGCCCAGCCCCACGCCGAAATCGGGGCCGACCGGCCAGGGGAGCATGCCGGTTTTGATCACTTCCCCCGGCTCCCAATCCTCCGGCGGGTACCACACCGTGGCAATGAGCGGCCGCAGCGTCGTATCTTCGAGGATCTGGCCCGTCGCGTCGTCGAGATAAAAGGGATAGAGCCGCAGGCCGGCGGGCAGAGGGCCCAGCGCGCGCCAGTAAAAGGTCGTTTGCACGCCGTCCTCCTCCCGGCTCAGGTCAAAGCCCAGGCATTCGAGCGCCGGCTGCCCGTCCAGCAGGAACTGGAGCCGCATCGGGTACTGGGGCTGCGGATCGGCGGCGCGGGCGAAATCATAAAAGGCGTCGGGCAGCGCCTTGCCCGGCGCGCCGCGCCGCAGCAGCAGGTAGCCGTCGGCCGCTTCGGCCGGCCCATAGTCGCCGGCCAGTAGGTTGTCGATCCCTTCCTTGAGATCGTTGGGGTGCAGCGGCCAGCCGTTGGTCACGTCCAGCCACACATACTCGGCGCCGTGCAGCGGGGCAGGCAGCCCGTTCTCGACCTTTTCGATCATGGCCAGCTCCTGCCGCTGGCTGATGTGGGGGTTGAGGTAGGGCAGCGCCGCCGCCGAGGCGGAGGCCGGCACCCGGCCGGCCATCTCCCGGCCCAGCCGGTCGTGATCGGATACCGCCGGCCACTCCAGGCGCCAGTTGGCGGCCATTGGGGTATAACCGTGGTCGATGTGGTATACCAGCGCCGTGGTCAGGACGGCGATGACGATCAACGACGGCAAGGGCCGGAATTTTGGCGAGCGGCGGAGCAGCCAGGCTGCGCCATGGGCTGCGGCGACGACGGCGATCGGCGCCAGCAGCGCCCCGTAGTGAAAGCCCTCCAACTGGTGCATAAAGCCGTCGGTGCTCAGCAAGTTGACCGCCAGCACCGGCGCGGCCAGCAAAAGCTCCAGCGGCGCCAGGAGCGGCAGCCAGGCCACCGGCGCCAGCCAGTCGCGCACGTAGGCCAGGTTCTCGGCGGTCAGGGCGTGCTCGGCCACCAGCCCCGGCCGGGTGAGCAGGGTGACCGCTATTTCGGCCGGCCCGTCGCCCAGCCAGGCGTACCGGTTGGCAAAAGGCGACACGCCTGCCGTGTCAAAATGAGGCATGATCGCCCCCACTGCCACCATGAACCAGGCGGCGGCGATGGCGATGGTCGGCAGAGCAATGCGCCACTTGCGACCCCGGCTGACTATCAGCAGGTACACCCCCAGCATCACCACCATCAGGGGCGCATCTTCCTTGCAGCCCATCATCAGCACGGCGAAAAGGGCAAACTTGCCCCACTGTTCGGTCAGCAGATAGTAAAAGGCAAACAGGAAAAAGGTCGGCGCCAGCGCCACGGCGTGAAAGTCAAAGACGTTGGCCGATTCGAGGGCAGGGAAAAAGAGGTAAGCCAGGACGAATGTCACCGGCAGAGCGTGCTCTCTAAGGGGTGAAACGTAATCTGTGCCCCGCATGGCCGATCGCTGATGGCTGTCATCTGACCGCTGATCGCTGACCGCTCTCCGCGCGATCAAGTACGCCGGCCATGCGCCGAGGGCAATGACCGCGGTCTGGAGCAGGAGCAGCGCGCGGGGATCGCTCCACACGAAATAGAGCAACGAGATCGGCGCCAGGATCGGCTCGACGTGGGTCCCCAGGCGGTTGGCCAGCCCTTCGATGTTGGTCAGGGCAAAGGGACGGCCGTGCCGCGTGTTCCACACCGCCTGATCGACGTTGCCCAGGTCAAAGGCGGTGGTCTGAAAGGCGTTGTGCTTTTGTACCGTCAATACGCCAAAATAGAGGAAATAGGCTACGATCAGCGCCCATACGCCGGCCTGCCACAGCCTGTCTGCTTCCAGCCACTTTATCCGGCGCATCGGTCGTTTTCCCTCACTGCTGCTCCGCTTTGACGTGGATGACGGTCAGCCGGGCTGCGTTGCCAAGCAATTGGCCCGCCGCATCCACGGCCGGCAACCGTTCGCCGCTGACCGGGTGGTATAGGCCGGCCAGCAGGTGGTACTCGCCGGGCATAGCGCCGGCCCTCAGGCTCAGGACGTGGGTGCTGACCACAGTCTCGCCCGGCAGCCAGGCTGAGGTCGGGAAGAAAAGGCCACCGGGCGGCGTGTCGTCCTGGCCGGCGATCTGGCCGTCAGGGCCGACCAGGTGGACGAACGCCTTATAGTCGTCGGGTATGGGGCTCAGAGCCTGCCAGTAAAGGGTGAGGGTGTATGTCGTGGCAATCGTTGGCTCCTGGGTGCTGCTCAGACCCCAGCCCTCCAGGCGGATCTGGTCGCCAAAGGTCAAGCCGGCCGGACGCGAGGGCAGGGGGGGCGCGGCGACCTCGCCGACCGTCAGGTAGGTCAGCGCGATCCGGTTGCTCTCCTCCGCAGCAACCGGCAGCGGGCGGTCGGCCTGGCCGGGATAGTACAACCCCAGGTCGAGGCGATAGTGGCCGGGCGGCAGGTCGGCCGGCAGCGCCAGCTCGTGCCGGTCAGGCAGCGTCCGGTCCTTGGGCCACAGGTCGGGCTGGTACACCCCGCCCAGGATCGGCTCGTCCACCCCGGCTGCCCGGCTGCCGTCAGGCGCGACCAGGTGCAAGAACGCGGTATAGGCCGGCCCTGCCTTGTCCAGGGCCTGCCAGTCGAGGCTGACCTCCAGCGTCTCGCCCGGTTCGAGCCGGGCCGACGACAGGCCAAATCCGGTCAGGGCCAGCTCGCCGTTGAAATCGGCCCGGCGCCGGCGCTCGATGGCCGGCTGAGGCCTGGGGCTGTACCCCTCGCCGCGAAAGATCATCACCCCCCGCTCGTTGTATTCCAGGGCCATCTGGTCCAGCACTGTCAGGATCAGGTCGGGCTCATAACGGGTCTGGAAGCGCCAGCCGTCGACAACGAGCCAGGTGCGGGGCGCCGTGGTCAGCATCTCGGTTAAGGCCGTGGTTGTGGTCATGATCGGGGTGGCGGTCCATAGATCCACGGGCACGCCGTCGGAAGGCCTGGACACGACAAACTCCTCATAGCTGCGCTGGATGGCAAAATAGTCGCAGCGGCCCAGGTACAGCCGGCACGCCGCCGTCATCGGCGTGGCGATCTGATCGGTCGCCGGCTGCCACAGTTTTTGAAGAGCGCTGAAAGCTTGATCGTAGCCCCACACCTGGACATAGGCGTCGCGGGCACCGGCAAGCCCGACGAACAGGGCGGCCGCCACGGCAGCGGCCGCGGGAAAGGCCCTCGTCCAGGATCGGGTCCGGCCCCGGGTGGGCAGGCGCGCAGCCAGCGCGAGCGCGATCCGGTGCAGCGCCTCACCGGCGACCAGGAACAGAAGGGGCAGGGCAAGGAAGAAATAGCGCTCGTTTTGCCAGGTCGGGCCGGCCAGCACGAACAGCAGCACGCCCAGGCCGGCCAGGACGACATACAGGTAGGTCAGCGCCAAGCGGCGGACCTGCTTGCCGGGTTGTGGCCTGCGCCACTGCCAGAAGAGAAAACAGGGGCCGGCCAGCGCCAGTACCGTAAAGGGCAGGCGGTAGGGCCGGGTAAAGATCGGCGCGAACAGCGCCGGCCCGCTCAGCAGCGATTGGACCCCGACCGCCAGGTAAGGGCGGGTTTCTTGCAGCGTCTCCAGGTGGCCCGGTTGGCCAAACTTGGCGATCAAGAAAAAAGCGCCCGCGCCTGCCGCGCCGAGGGCAAAGGGCAGGATCACACTCCGGCGAAAGAGGCGGCGCCAGGGCCAGGCCACCAGGGCGGCCAGGGCCAGCACCGGCAGCAGGAAGGCGGCCTCGGCATGGGTAAAGATGGCGATCACCAGCAGCCCCATGGCCGCCCAGCGGTAGCCGGGCCGGTCCTCGGCCAGGCCCCGGTAGAAAAAATAGACGATGAGCAGCGCCAGGAGCTGGAGCAGGCCGTACATCCGCGCCCGCCCGCCCCAGACGATGCACTCGGGGTCCACCGCCATCGCCGCGGCGGCGACCAGGCCGGCCGTGTCTGACAGGAGCCGCCGCCCAACCCAGAAGGCGACCGGCAGCCCGGCCAGGCTGACGATCAGGCCGGGGAGGCGGGCCAGTGTTTCGTCGAACCCGCCGGCGACAAACGGCGCTTCCAGGTATGTGAAGGTCAGGCCGTGCGGATAAAAGTTGCCGGAGGGAAAGATCGGCAATCCGCGGGTCAGGATGTTGCGCGCCGCCCAGGCGGTGACGAACTCGTCCACAAAGAGGCTGATCTCCTGGATGTAGCGCCAGCGCAGCGCCAGGGCGACGCCCAGCAGCGCCACAAGCACGGCCCAGGTGAGCCATGAAGGCTTTTTCCCCTCGTGTGTGTCCATCTACGTGACCGGCAGGCGCTCCAGGGGGTAGTGGCGATAGCGTTTTTCCTCGACCACCTGCCGGGTCCGGTCGACGGCAGCCCACACGTCCGAAAAACTGACATAGAGCGGCGACAGGCCCATCCGGATATTGTCCGGCTCGCGAAAGTCGGGCAGGACGGCCATCTCCTCGATCAGGGCGCGGTTGATGCGGTAGCCTTCCGGATGGCGGAGGCTGACGTGAGAGCCGCGGCGGGCCGGATCGCGGGGCGAGCCCAGCGCAAAGCCCAGTGGCGCCAGGACCGTGTCTGCCAGGTAGATCAGGTACGACGTCAGTTGCACCGACTTGAACCGGATCCGATCGATGCCCGCCTCGAGGATCAGGTCGAGGCCAGGCTCTATCGCCTGCAAAGACAGGATGGGGGGCGTGCCGACCAGAAAACGGGTCACCCCCTCTGCCTGCTCATGGTGCAGGTCAAAGCTAAAGGGGGAGCGCCGGCCATACCAACCCCAGATGGGCGACAGCGCCGTGTCCTGCAGGTCGCGCCGGACGTAGAGAAAGGCCGGCGCGCCGGGCCCCCCGTTGAGATATTTGTAGGTGCAGCCTACGGCCATGTCCACGCCCCAGCGGTCAAGCTCGATCGGCACGACCCCGGCCGAGTGGCTCAAATCCCACAACACGAGCGCGCCGGCCTGGTGGGCCCGCTTGGTCACCGCGACGGCGTCGTATAGGTAGGCGCTCTTGAATGCCACCTGTGACAGGGTCACCAGCGCCGTGTGCTCGTCCATGGCATCGAACAGGGCCGGCTGATCGACGGTCATTCCGTCGGGCGAAGGGATCAGGTGGAGGTGATGCCGGCCGCCCAACAGCCGGACGCAGCTTTGCAGGACGTACAGATCGGTGGGAAAGTTCAACACGTCGCCGACGATCCGGTCGCGCTCTGGCCGCAGCGCCAGGGCGGCCATGGCCAGCTTGAACAGGTTGACCGACGTGGAATCGCTGACCAGAACCTGGCCCGGCCCGGCCCCGATCAACTGCCCGATCTTGTCGCCGATGCGGGCCGGCGCCTCGTACCAGCCGGCGTTCCAGCTCCGGATCAGGCCCCGGCCCCATTCCTGTTCCACCGTGGCCCGCACCCGTTCTGCGGTCTGCGCCGGCAGGCGGCCCAGCGAGTTGCCGTCTAGGTAGATCGGGTCTGCGTCGGTGGCGACAAAAGCGGCCCGGAAAGGGGCCAGCTCGTCCTGTTCGTCCAGGCGCCGGGCGAAATCAGATCCGGGCTCCATGCTCGTCTGTTCCATCGGTTCCCCTTACTCGGTCCTCCCACGGCAGTATACCACACTTGCGCCGCTTTGTGAATCTGGTTGGTGGATTTGACAGCCGGAAAGGAGCGTGGTATAAGGCTGCGAGTACACCTCCTGGGGGTATGTAGCCTGGGAAAAAGGGGCCGGAGAAACGGATGTCGGGAGTCGATACTACCAAGGCGCAGGTCACGGCCGTTCCGCTGGTGCGGGACGAGCTGTGCCGCGCCTGCCTCAAGTGCGTGGCGCGAAAGGCCTGCCGCACCAAGGCCATCGTCCGCATCGACCGTGGGGAGCCGGCATTTATCGATCCCAGCCGCTGTTACGGCTGCCGGGCGTGCGTCCCTGCCTGCCCCTTTGGGGCCATTGTCGTTAATGGTTCCTAAATCGCGCTAACATAAAAAGGGCGGGTCATAGACCCGCCCCCATCCGTTCTGTGCTTCCGGGGGCAGGTCCGCAGCCTGCCCCTGGGTGTTTCGTCGAACTAGACCCAACCGCGCATCCTCATCGCTTTGACTACAGAGTCGATCGCAACCATGTACGCGGCGTTGCGCGTGTAGACCTTGCGATCCAGAGCCATCTGCAGCACGCGGTGGAAGGCATTGGTCATTTTCTCGCTCAGCTTCTGGTTGACCTCGGCTTCGCTCCAGTAAAAGTTCATGTCGTTCTGCACGCCCTCAAAGTAGGAGCAGACCACGCCGGCGGCGTTGCACAAAAAGTCGGGAATGACAAAGATGTCGCTCTTTTTGAGCACTTCGTCCGCTTCTGGCGTGGTTGGACCGTTAGCCGCCTCGGCCAGTATCTTGACCCGTGGATGAATCTTGCCCACCGTGTCTCCGGTGATAAACCCTTCACCGGCGGCGGGGATCAATACGTCCACCTCCTTGGTAAGCCAGGCGTTGCCATCCTCGACCTTGTAGCCGGCCTTCGCCGCAGCTTTCTTATCCACGGTGCCGTAGGGGTCGGTGATGCTCTGCAGGAAATGCGGGTCAATGCCGTCTTGCTTGCTAAAGGTGTAGGAACAGCGGTCCTCGCGATCCCAGCAGGAGACACACAGAACTTTGCCCTCCAGCATCTCGATAAAGTTGATCGCCGCGAACTGGCCCACGTTGCCAAAGCCCTGGATAGAAGCGGTGCAGGCCTTTGGATCGAGCCCAAGGTGCTTGAGCGCCTCGCGGACGGTGACGATGACGCCAAAGCCGGTAGCTGCCGTGCGGCCCAGCGACCCACCGCCGCCGACCGGTTTGCCGGTGATGACGCCCGGGACATACTCGCCCTTCAGCTTGGAGTATTCGTCCACCATCCAGCCCATCATCTGGGCGTTCGTGCCTACGTCGGGGGCCGGCACGTCCTGCCGTGGGCCGATATTTCTCCATATCTGGCCGATATAGCCCCTGCAGAGTCGCTCCTTCTCGCCGGTAGATAGAGCCGCCGGATCGACAACGATGCCCCCCTTGGCCCCACCAAGCGGGATGTCGGCCACGGCGCACTTCCAGGTCATCCACATGGACAGGGCCCGCACGGTGTCAAGCGTCTCATTGGCCGCAAAGCGCAGGCCGCCCTTGTTGGGCCCCCGTGCGTCGTTGTGCTGCACGCGGAACCCCTCAAAGACCCGCAGGCTCCCGTCATCCATGCGGACGGGAATGCGGAAGACAAACTCGCGCAGCGGCCAGCGCAGAATTGAGCGTATCTCTTCTGACAGGTCTAGCTGCTCCGCTACCTCGTCGAACTGGGCTTGAGCCATCTTGAATGCATTCAATTCTTTTGTCATCTGACTTTTACCTTCTGTTAGTTGTATTTGTGCAGTGCAGGGTTACCACGTGGCGCGCACTCCAGCAGGCGGGCTCTTTGCTCAGGAAAGGCCAGGGGCCCCGAGACTAGCCGCTCAGCTTCGCTTCGCATCCCCGGGTATATCTCACAAAAAGAAACCTGTCAAAGCTCCTTACTGTAGATTATAACACGGCTACAGACCTTGCGCAAATCTTGGGGCCTGTGAGAACGGCATGAAATGCTCGCTGGCCATTGCCAAGCTCCAAGATCCGGACTTATGACAGCTATCCGGTCAGGTTTGCCTTCTGAAAAAAAAGGCGGTATAATGGCAGGGTGTGCCGGTGGAGCGGCGCAATCCCGTCTCTATCGTTCGCATAATCGATGTGGGGGTCGTTCGTTTTTATGGAGGAGAAGCAGATCAGCGATACAGAGCTCGTGGAAGGAGGGGACGTCCAACAGAGTGCTGAAGACCAGTCGATGAGCAGTCTAATGGAAGAATCCTTCAGCTTTCGCCGGCTGAAAGCAGGTGACATCGTCGATGGCACCATTGTCAGTGTCAGCCCAACTGAGGTCTTGGTGGACGTGGGGGCCAAATCAGAGGGGGTCGTGTCCAGCCAGGAGCTGGAACGGCTGGGACACCAGGGTTTAGAGGGCCTGCATGTTGGCGATCAGTTGCCGGTCTTTGTGGTCAGGCCGGAGGATCAGGACGGAAATATTATCCTGTCGCTCCGGCGGGCCGAAGAGGAAAGCGATTGGCGCACCGCTCAGAAGCTATTTGAGACGGGGGAGCCGTTCGAGAGCCAGGTGGCCGGTTTCAACAAGGGTGGTCTGATCGTCCGGCTGGGCAAGCTGCGGGGTTTTGTCCCGGCGTCGCAGCTGATCCCAGAGCACCAGGGCAGCAATAGCCAGGAGCCGGAGGAGCGTTGGGCGCGGCTGGTGGGGACCAAGACTCAGGTCAAGGTCATCGAATTGAACCGCAAGCGCAAGCGCCTGATCTTTTCCGAGCGGGCGGCGATCCGGCAATGGCGCGATACCCGGAAGGACAAGCTGCTGGAAGAGCTGCGCGAAGGCCAGGTGTTGAGCGGCAGGGTGAGCAGCCTGTCCGATTTCGGCGCCTTTGTAGATCTGGGCGGCGCCGACGGGTTGATCCACCTGTCGGAGCTGTCGTGGAACCGGGCAGCCAGGCCCCAGGATGTGCTGAAAGTTGGCCAGACGGTTGAGGTCTATGTTTTGGGTGTAGACCGCGACACGAAGCGGATCGCGCTCAGCCTTAAGCGCTTGGAGGCAGAGCCGTGGACCACAGTTGAAAGCCGCTATTACGTCGGCCAACTGGTGGAAGGCAAAGTCACCAAGCTATCCAGCTTTGGGGCTTTTGCCCTGGTGGACGACGAAATCGAAGGGCTGATTCACATCTCGGAGCTCAGCACCCAGCGGATCAACCATCCCAAGGAAGCAGTGCACGAGGGCGAAAAGTATGTGATGCGCATCATCCGCATCGACTCGACGCGGCGGCGCATGGGATTGAGCTTGAGGCGCGTCACCGACCCGCAGTATGCGGATCTAGACTGGCAGGCCGAGCTGGGCGCTGACGATTCCTCCGGCGAGCCTTCTGACTCGGATCTCCCTGAAGAGGTCGAGCCCGAGGTCGAGGCGGCAGACGTCTTGGACGAAGAGGGTGACCTGCTTGAGGTAGAGGAACCCTTGACCGAGCAGGACGAGGAGGAAGAGGCTTAGGCCGGGCTGCCTGCCGCAGCCACGAACAGCCCTGCTCGTCCGAGCTGTAATTGCGTGACGATGGTTGCGGGTCACCCTGTTTGCCGACAGGGGTTGGCCTTAGCCGTGGGTTTGCGTGGCGGTCCGGGTTGAGTCTTGGGGGTTGCCGATCTGCATTGAGCGGGGCTCACCTGGGTTCGGGTGATGCCCCGTTTCCTGTTTTGTAACAGGGCTTACCCACTGCAAGACGGGGCCGGTGTATAATTGTTTAGACTGATGCTAGCAAGGGGATGGCTCTATGCCTGACAATCTAGATCGCTTTACCAAACGGGCGCGCCGGGTGTTGACCAGGGCCCAGGAAGAAGCCCGCAATCTGAATCACCGCTACATCGGAACCGAGCACCTGTTGCTCGGCCTGCTGGGCGAGGACGGCAGCGTCGCCATGCGGGTCCTGCAGGAGCTGGATATCGCGCCAGACCAGGTGCGGCAGTCCATCGAGCGGATGGTGGGGCGGGGCACCCGTCCTTTCTACACCCAACCGACTTTGACCCCCCGGACGAAACGGGTGATCGAGCTGGCTGTGGACGAAGCGCGAAGGCTGGGGCACCACTACATCGGCACAGAGCACCTGCTGCTGGGACTGGTTCGTGAGGGTGAGGGGGTGGCGGTTGACGTGCTGCGTCAATTAGGCGCCACGCCCGAAAGGCTCGAAGAGCGCATAACCCATATTGTGGCCGAGGTCCCCACCCATGCCGGCGCCAAGCAGGCCAGCACGACCCCCACGGTCGATCAGCTAGGCACCGATCTGACGGCGCTGGCTGAGGCCGGCAAGCTGGATCCGGTTATCGGCCGGCGGCTGGAGATAGAGCGGGTGATCCAGATTCTGGCCAGGCGCACCAAGAACAATCCGGCGTTGATCGGCGAGCCGGGGGTGGGCAAGACGGCCATCGTCGAGGGACTGGCGCAACGGATCGTGATGGGTGACGTGCCGGAGCCGTTGCTGGACAAGCGGGTGTTGCAGCTCGACATCGGCAGCGTGGTGGCCGGGACGATGTACCGCGGGCAGTTTGAAGAGCGGCTGAAGAAGGTCGTGGACGAAATCAAAGGCTCGTCCAACATCCTGTTCATCGACGAGCTGCACATGCTGGTCGGCGCCGGCTCGGCAGGCAGCTCGATGGATGCAGCCAACATCTTAAAGCCGGCGTTGTCACGCGGGGAGCTGCAATGCATCGGGGCGACGACGCTCGATGAATACCGCAAGCATATCGAAGGCGACGCTGCGTTGGAGCGCCGTTTCCAGCCGGTGTACGTGGGCGAGCCGACTGTTGACGAGACGATCGACATCTTGAAGGGCGTCAAGCGGCTGTACGAAGAGCATCACAAGCTGGCGATTACCGATGAAGCGATCGAGGCGGCGGCGCGCCTGTCGGCGCGCTATATCACCGATCGTTTCCTGCCGGACAAGGCGATCGACGTGGTCGACGAGGCGGCGTCGCGGGTGCGGATGTACAAAGTGCCGGCTGCCTCGTCGTTGAAGGATACATTTGCCGAGATTAAATCGATCCAGCACGAGAGAGACGATGCCATCGGCGCGCAGGAGTGGGTTGAAGCGGCCGCTCTTCGTGACCGGGAACGGGAGCTGAAATCGCAGTTGGAACAACTGCGCCTGGGCTGGGATTCGGCATCGGCGTCGGTGGCGGTGCAGCCCAACGACGTGGCCGAGATCGTCTCCATGTGGACCGGGGTGCCGTTGATGCAGCTAGAGACCGAAGAGTCGAAACGGTTGCTGCACATGGAAGAGGCGCTTCATCGGCGGATCGTAGGCCAGGACGAGGCGATCCAGATCATGTGCCGTTCGGTGCGGCGGGCACGGGCGGGCCTCAAGGACCCACGTCGGCCGATCGGCTCCTTCATCTTCCTGGGCCCTACCGGCGTGGGCAAAACCGAGCTGGCCAAGGCGCTGGCCGAGTTCATGTTCGGCACTGAAGATGCCCTGCTGCAGCTCGACATGTCCGAGTTCACCGAGCGTCACACCGTGTCGCGGCTGGTGGGCGCCCCGCCCGGTTACATCGGCTATGAGGATGCCGGCCAGCTCACCGAGACGGTGCGCCGGCGGCCCTTTACGGTGGTCTGTTTCGACGAGGTCGAAAAGGCGCACCCCGAGGCAATCAACATACTGCTTCAGATCATGGAGGATGGCCACCTGTCGGATGCCAAGGGGCGCAAGGTAGATTTTCGCAACACCATTATTCTCATGACCTCTAATGTTGGCGCGGATGTCATCAGGCGCTCGCCACCTGGTTTTTACAAGGTGCGCGAGTCCGCTCAGGATGAGGCCGATGCCTACGGCGACATGAAGGAGAAGGTGCTTGATGAGCTTAAGAAGACCTTCCGGCCCGAGTTTCTTAACCGGCTGGATGGTATTATTGCCTTTCATGCGCTGAGCAGGGAGCAGATCAAGCAGATCGTCGATCTGGAAGTGAACAAGGTCGGCGCGCGGATGGGTGAGCATGGGCTGCAAGTGCATCTCAGCGAGGCGGCCCGGGACTATTTGGCTGCCAAGGGATACGATCCTGCCTTGGGCGCTCGTCCGCTGCGGCGGTTGGTGCAAAGCGAGGTGGAGGATGCTCTGTCGGAAGGGCTGCTGGCCGGCCGCTTTGGCAAGGGCGATCAGATCGTGATCGATGTGCAGGACGATGAGCTGGTGCTCTCCCCGAAACAGGCCGGCGTCGAAGAGCCTCCCCCCGAAGGGGATCCCCATCAGGCGCTTGAGGTGGTGTTAACATAACTGCATAAGATGTCAAGTCTGATTGGAAGAACGGCAGCCCGTTCTTCCAATCTTTCATTTCTTGTGGAGGAGCCGACATGGCCAAAATGCGGGTTCAATATGTCTGCCAGTCATGTGGTGCCACGTCCATGAAGTGGGCCGGCCGGTGCAATTCTTGTGGTGAATGGAACACGCTGCTCGAAACGGTCGTCGAGGCGCGGCCGAGCCGGGCGGTGAAAGCATCCCTGGCGCCGACCAGCCAGCCCCAACGGTTACCAGATATCCAGGCCGACCAGTTCCATCGCCTGCCGGTTGGTTTTGACGAGCTGGCGCGGGTGTTGGGAGGGGGTATCGTGCCGGGATCGGTGGTGCTGATCGGCGGCGACCCGGGCATCGGCAAGAGCACGCTGCTGCTGCAGGCTTCAGCGCAACTGGCAGCCGACGGCGGGCCGGTGCTGTATGTTTCAGCCGAGGAATCGGTGCAGCAGATCAAAATGCGCGCCGACCGGCTGGGCCTGGCGCAGCCCAACCTGTACGTCGTGTCAGAGGTGTCGCTCGACCAGATCGTGGCCGACATCGAGCAGATCAACCCCCGCCTGGTGGTGGTCGATTCGATCCAGGCCATTTCATCGGAAGAGCTCGAATCGGCGGCCGGGAGCGTAAGCCAGGTCAAAGAGTGCGCCACGGTGCTGCTGCGCCTGGCCAAAACCAACGGTATCCCGATCTTCCTGGTCGGTCACGTCACCAAAGCCGGCGCCATTGCCGGGCCGCGGGTGCTCGAGCACATTGTCGATGCCGTGCTCTACCTGGAAGGTGAGCGGTTTCACGCCTACCGCCTGCTGCGAAGCGTCAAGAACCGGTTCGGTTCGACGCACGAAGTGGGCGTGTTTGAGATGGGCGAGCAGGGACTGGTGGAGGTCACCAACCCCTCAGAGGCGTTCCTGGCAGAGCGCCTGCCTGATGCCACCGGCTCGGTAATCGCGGTGACCATGGAAGGCACCCGGCCGCTGCTGGTTGAGATCCAGGCGCTGGCCAGCACGACCAGCTTTGGCCTGCCGCGCCGGACGGCCAACGGGGTAGATATCAATCGCCTGCTCTTGTTGGTGGCGGTGCTGAACAAGAGGGTGGGGCTGCGCCTGTTCGATCAGGACCTGTTTGTCAATGTGATCGGCGGGCTCAAGATCAACGAGCCGGCGGCCGACCTGGCAGTGGCTGCGGCGATCGCTTCGAGCTTTCAGAACGTATCGCTGCCGGGCGACCTGGCGGTAATGGGCGAAGTGGGGCTGTCAGGCGAGCTGCGAACGGTGAGCCATCTTGGTCGGCGGCTCAATGAGGCGGCCAAACTGGGATTCAAGCGCTGCATCGTACCGGCCACCCATCACCGCGCTCTGGATCTGCCGGATGGATTGACCGTAATCCCCGCGCGTTCGCTATCTGAAGCGCTGGCATGCATCATGGGGTAAGCCGGTTTGTCTCGGTAGGTAGGGTCGTCCTCCGGACGGCAATCCGCCGCGTTGACAATTATCGGAGAATGTGCTAATATACAGTTATCATGCAGTTTGTTTGCTTCTTTAGGCTACGGTGCAGCCGGATGTGCTCCTCACCGAGGGGCAGCGGCCGGTCCAGAGTAGAAAGGCAGAAACGGAGGCGACTATGTAACTTTTGATCAGTAGGTGAGCAAATGAATACTATGGAGGTGGAGAACGATGCTTTTAGAACTTATACTACGTTTATTCGGCATGATTCTCCTGGGAGTGGCTGGATGGCAGTTGGGCGAATACCTGGCTGGCAATGCACCGGCAGAGTACTATCTCCGCTACGTTGTGGTGCTCATGTTGGCCGGGGTGGCTCTGGGTGGACTCATCACACCTTGGCTCACGATCAAGCCCATGCAATTCATCCGGCGCAAGATCCGGCAGTTGCCCGCTCAGGAGCTCTTTGCCGTCATCATCGGATTGATCGTTGGGTTGATCATCGCCGCACTGCTGGCGCCGGTTCTGTCCAACCTTCCGTCACCCTTCGGGGAGTTTATGCCCTTTGTCGCCGCTGTGCTCTTTGGTTGGCTGGGCATGGCGGTCATGATCATGCGCGAAAAGGATATCCTTGCGCTCGTCGGCACCCGGTTCTCTGGTGAGGCTCCGGCAGCAGGCGACGACAAGCCCGTCCTGCTGGACACCAGCGTGATTATCGACGGGCGGATTGCCGACATCACTCAGACCGGCTTTATCTCAGGCACGATCTTGGTGCCCCGCTTTGTGTTGAACGAGCTGCAGCACATCGCTGATTCGCCCGATCAGCTGCGCCGGAACCGCGGGCGGCGGGGCCTGGACATGCTGAATCGGCTCAAAGCAGAGTCGGTGATGCCGGTGCGGATTACAGACATGGAGGTCGAAGGCGGCCACGACGTAGACGACAAGCTGATCATGCTGGCCAAGAATCTGCGCTGCCCGATCGTAACCAACGACTATAATCTGAACCGCGTGGCCCAGTTGCAGGGTGTGCCGGTGCTGAACATCAACGAGCTGGCCAATGCTATCAAGTCGGTGTTGCTGCCCGGCGAAACGATCGAAGTCAAAGTCATTCAAGATGGCAAAGAGTTCGGGCAGGGCGTGGGCTATCTGGATGATGGCACGATGATCGTGATAGAAGACGGCCGTGCATACATTGGCCAGACGATCCCGGTGGTAGTCAAGAAGGTCCTGCAAAAGGCTGAAGGCCGGCTGGTGTTCGCCCAACCGGAGGAGATGCTGGGTAATAGCACATGACTGTAATAACCCTTTCCCGTCAGCTCGGCAGCGGTGGCAGAGAGATCGCGGGCGAAGTGGCCCGCGCCTTGAGCCTGCGTCTGATCGATGCCGAGACGATCAATCGAGCGGCGCAGCAGGCCGGGGTGCCACAACGCGCCCTGGCCGAGCTGGAGCACGAAGGCGGCCACAGCCTGGCCGGCCGCGTGCTCAAGGCCTTGCAGACCATGCCCGCCCTGGCGCCGGGCGGTGAGATGGGCTCGGCCCAGGCCGAGTCGCCCAGCGTGACGTTGCCCTTCGTCGGACTGTTTTCGCCCACCGTGTCGCCGCTCAGCGCTTCCCTGGAGGGGTATGTGCGTGTGGTCGGGTTGGTGGTCAAAGGGCTGGCCAAGGAGGGCAACGTGCTGGTTGTAGGGCGGGGCAGCCAGGTCCTGCTAAAGAAGCATCCGGGCGCCCTTCATGTGCAGACCGTGGCGCCTGTGCCTGACCGGGTCAAAGCCGTCATGGTTCACTATCAGCTCGACAAAAAGGCCGCCGAGAGCCGGGTGCGGGCCAGCGACCGCGACCGCGCCGACTATCTGCGCCGCTATCACGGCGTCAATTGGATGGAGCCTACTCTGTATCACCTGATCGTCAACACCGGGCGCATCCCGCTGCCGGCGGCGGTGGACCTGATTGTCTGGGCTGCCCGGTCAATGGCGTCGGCGGGCGACAAGACCTCTGGAGGTTAAACCTTGCTTTCTCGTGGAATCTGGACCTGCATCTGTATAATGGGACACAAGGTGCGCCGCGCCGATGGCTGACGGCGGCGCCCGGTGTCCCGCCCGGCATTGCCACGCAACACAGTCCAAATTTCACAGAAAGGGGTAAGCCACAATGGCACTGAGCGTATATAACTATCTGACGCGGCGCAACGAGCCGTTCAAGTCAATCGAGGAAGGTTTCGTCAGTTTTTACGTCTGCGGACCGACGGTATACGAGCACGCCCACATCGGCCACGCCAAGGTGTATGTGTCGTTCGACGTGATGGTGCGCTATTTCCGCTATCTGGGTTACCGGGTGCGCTACGTGCGCAACATCACCGACGTCGGTCACCTGAGCGACGATGCCGACGAGGGGGAAGACAAGATCCTGCGCCGGGCCGTCCGAGACCGGCTCGAACCGATGGAGCTGGTCGAGACCTACATGCACAGCTTTTTCGAGGACATGGACACCCTCAACGTGCTCCGGCCCAACATCTCGCCTCGTCCTTCTGGTCACATTCCCGAGCAGATCGAGTTAATCAAGGTTCTGCTGGACCTGGGCCACGCCTACGAGTCTAACGGCTCGATCTATTTCGACGTGGCGACTTGGCCGGAATATGGCAAATTGTCCGGCCGCAAAGTGGAAGAACAGGCGGAGGGCGCGCGGCTGGCGATCAACCCCGAAAAGCGCAACCCGGCCGATTTTGCGGTGTGGAAAAAGGCCGAAGCCGGCCACATCCTGCGCTGGCCCAGCCCGTGGGGCTGGGGCTATCCCGGCTGGCACCTGGAGTGCTCGGTGATGGCCACCAAATATCTGGGCCAGCCGTTCGACATCCACGGCGGCGGCATGGAGAACATGTTCCCCCACAACGAGTGCGAGATCGCCCAGATCGAGGCTGCCACCGGCAAGCAGTTCTGCAACTATTGGCTGCTGAACAACATGGTCATGGTCAACGGCGTCAAGATGGGCAAGAGCCTGGGCAACTATACCACCATCAAGGACGCTTTGAGCCGCCACGAGCCGATGACCCTCCGCTTCTTTATCTTGAGCAGCCATTACCGGTCGACGACCGACTTTGCCGATGAAGCGTTGGCGGCGGCCGGCCGCGGCCTGGAAAGGCTGTACGGCACCGTCCGGCTCGTGCGCGACCGGCTGCGCACCGCGGCCGGCGAAGCGGTCGACGGCGGCTGGGCAGCCAAGCTCGATGGGTACAAGGCCCGTTTCCTGGAGGCGATGGACGATGACTTTAACACGCCGCAGGCCATCGCCGTGCTGTTCGATCTGGGCCGCGAGGTGAACAGCCTGCTCAACTCCGGGGAGCCGGCCGGCAGGGGCACGCTGGAGGCCATCGACAAGCTGTACGGAACCCTGGGCGGCGACGTGCTGGGCCTGATCCCGGCCGACGTGGCCGTCAAGGCCGACGACGCGTTAGTCGACGGCCTGGTGCGGCTGCTGATCGACATGCGCCACGAGGCGCGCCGGACCCGCGACTGGGCGCGCGCCGACGCCATCCGCGATCAACTGGCCGGCCTGGGGGTTGTTCTGGAGGACGGCGCGGAGGGCACGCGCTGGCGGTTGAGCCGACAGGACTGACATGCGAGAGCTCATCTACGGCCGCCAACCGGTTCACGAAGCCATGCGGGCCGGGCGGCGGCAGGTGTTCAAGCTGCTGCTGGCCAGAGAGATCAAGGCCGGCGGGATCGTAGGTCAAATCCTGGCGCTGGCTGCTTCACAAAAGCCGGCCATCCCGGTCCAGCAAGTGGACCGGCAAGCGTTAGACAAACTGGGCGGCGAGGCTCACCATCAGGGCCTCGCCGCCGAGGTTTCCGACTATCCTTACGTGGACCTGGTGGAGATTCTGGCTGCCGCTAAACAGGCCGGCCAAGATCCCTTTCTTTTACTGTTGGACCACATTCAAGATCCCCAAAACCTGGGCTCGCTGTTGCGCACCGCCGAGGCTGTGGGCGTCCACGGCGTGGTGATCCCCGGCCGGCGGGCGGCGGGGGTGACGCCGGCGGCGGTGCGGGCCTCGGCCGGCGCAGCCGAGCACGTGCGGGTGGCGCTCGTCTCGAACCTGGCCCAGACACTCGATTGGTTCAAGGCCCGCGGCGTGTGGCTTGCCGGGCTGGAGGCGCTGCCCGATGCCCCCCTTTACACTCAAGCCGGCCTGCTCGGGCCGCTGGGGCTGGTGGTGGGCAGTGAGGGAGAGGGCCTCAGCCGCCTGGTGCGTGACAAGTGCGATTTTCTGATCCGGCTGCCTCTGCACGGCCGGGTCGGGTCCCTAAACGCCGCCGTGGCCGGCGCCATCGCCCTCTACGAGGCTCGCAGACAGCGCGATTTGAAATAAAAAAAGTCCTTCGTTGCCGAAGGACTCTGTGGGCAGGGGAGGGTTCGAACCTCCGTAGGCTGAGCCGACGGTTTTACAGACCGCCCCCTTTGGCCACTCGGGTACCTGCCCGTACAGCACCCTATTATACCGATCTTGCTCCGATTGTCAACCGCCGGGTCAGTTCTTGCGTCCCACGAAGAAACGCCCAAAATCACTGAGGTATTGTGGCAGCCGGCGCCAGGTGTCCGGGTTGGTGGCCTGCCGCCAGATGCGCTTCGGTCGAAAGTAAAAGCGGCGGTAGGCCTCGTGCCACTTTTCCTCCACCAGCTCAGGCGGCAGCGTTGGCAGCTCGTAGCGGGCCTTTTCGTCGTGGATGGCATAGTCGCGCCAGTCCATGCTGAACAGCCGGCCATCTCGTTGCGCTATCTCCCACAGCTCGGTGCCGGGGTAGGGCGCGGCGATCATGAAATTCGCCAGGTCGGGGTCCAGCTCCAGCGCGCAGCGGATCGTGTCGTCCATCGTCTCGGCCGTGTCGGCCGGCAGGCCAAAGATGAAAAAGCCCATCGTCTGCAGCCCCGCTGCCTTGGCCTCGCGAAAGGCGCGGCGCACGTCGTCCACCGTCTGCTGCTTCTTGATGCTGTCGAGCACAGCCTGGTTGCCGCTCTCCACGCCAAAGCCGACCCGCTTGCAGCCGGACTGTTTCATGAGCTGAAATAGCTCGGCGTCGGTGTGGTCGGCCCGCATGCCGTGTATGGTCACCCATGGCACACGGTTCAGACCCTCGGCAATCAGCAGCCGGCAGATCTCCTTGGCCCGCTCCGGCTTCAAGTTCCACACATCGTCGGTGATGCCGATCTCGGTGGCCTTCATGTCGTGCACCAGGTAGCGCCATTCGGCCACCACGTCCTCCGGCGAGCGGGCGCGCCAGGTGTTGCCGGTGATCGGCTTGGAGCAGTAGATACACTGATAGGGGCATCCCCGGCTGGTGACCAGGGTATAGGCCCGGGCGTGAGGGTCCAGCCCATCGGTCAGCGGCTGCAGGTTGGTATAGCGCTCGATCTTGAACAGGTGATAGGCCGGCCAGGGGATCTCTCCGATCTCCCTGCGCAGCGCCCGCACCGGGTTGTGGATCACCTGCCCCGAACCATCGCGCCAGCTCACCCCCCTGATGGCAGCCCAATCGCCGGCCGCCCCCTGCCGCCGCTCGATCTCACCCACGATCTCGACCAGCGTCTCCTCGGCCTCGCCGCGCACCACCAGGTCCACCTCGGGCCGCCCCATCGACTCTTCAGGCATCAGGGTGGGATGCGGCCCGCCCAGGATGGTGATGGCGCCCTGTGCCTTGGCCAGGGCCGCCGCCTCCCACGCTTCGTAGATGAGCGGCGTGGGGCTCGACACGCCCACGATGTCAAATCGCTCGCGTTCCAGCAGCGCCGAGACCGGTTCCTCTTCCACCTCGGCGTCGAAAAGGGTCACCTCTTTGTAGCCGGCGGCGATGAGCGCCCCGGCCAGATATCCCAGCCCCATGTGGATGTGCCTGCGCGAGTTCCACACGCTCGATCTGGGGCTCACCAACAATATTCTCAGATCACACCTCCGCCGGCAGCTTTTCTACAGCCATCTTATGGCACGTACCCCAAACGGCCGGAAATGGTCCTGGCCGTATCCATGACCAGGGAAGACAGCGCCGCGATTCTGGGGGTGGACAGGCGGTAGGCCGGTCCTGATACGCTGATGGCGGCAAAGACGCGGCCGCTGCGGTCAAAGATCGGCGCCCCCACACAGCGAACGCCGCCCTCAGCTTCTTCATCGTCAACGGCATAGTTCTGCGCGCGGATGGCGGCAAGCTCCTCAGCCAGAGCAGCCCGGTCCGTGATCGTGGCGTTGGTATTGGCGGTCAGCTCTAGTCGCTCGATGAGTTTGGCCCGGTCAGTTTCAGGCAAAAAGGCCAGGATGGCCTTGCCCATGGATGTGCAGTGCAGCATGTTCCGCGAGCCGATCTTGGTATTTGTGCGCAGAGACTGAGAGCTTTCTGCTTTGCCAACATAGACAATCTCGTCGTCATCCAGCACAGACAAATAGGTGGTTTCATTGGTGATGTCGCTCAACTGGCGCAGATAGGATTGGGCCAGCTCGGGCAGGTCCAGCGAGTCCAGCACGTTTTGGCTCAGGCTCAAAGGCTGAGTGCCAAGGCGATAATGGGTTTCGTCGGCTTGAGCCACGTAGCCACGGTTGATCAGGGTGCAGATGAGCCGATACGCCGTAGGGCGAGAGAGGCGGCACAGTTTCGCCACCTCTGTCGCCGACAGGGGATGATCGGCGAGGGCGATGCACTCTAGAACGTCGAGAGCTTTCAGAACCGTCCCAGACAGATCGGCTTCGCTGGGCGCATCTTTTGGCGGCATGTGTCATTCCATCCTTTTCGGCGAACTCGGTCGCAGGATCTTGACAGGTACTAACTTCTCTTGTTCCATCGCTCTTGATACCCCGCCAACAACTGATCCATTACCCAGTTGGTTCGAGCCCCGCTTTCACCGGTGCTGGGGCAATGGCCGGCGCCGTTCAGCTCATCGACAATCGTCTGTATGAGAGGCTGGTGCACGTGCGGCGGATTGTCGATTGCAAACTCGGTCACGCCCTCCTTGGTGGTCAGTATGACCGGCTCGGTATCAAAGGACGAGAAGTTTATCTTGCCCATTGTACCGATAATCTCAGTCTTGTCAAACATCTTGAAAGTGGTAAAACTCCAGATACCCACCGCTTGCACGCCCGACTCGAATTCGAACGCGCCGGTGACGGTATCCTCGACGGGGTAGTGACCGCCCAAATTCCCGGCAAACCCTGCCACCGAGCGGATTGGCCCCAAGGCATAATCCAGAAAATCTAGCGTGTGGCAGCCCATATCGACGAACTTGCCGCCGCCTCCGATCTCGGGCAGGTAGTGCCAGTCAAGCCTGTCGGGAAGCGGCATGTAGAGGACCATGGTCACGCCGCGCACGTCGCCAACCGCCCCCGCATCGAGCAGCTCTTTGACCTTTAGAAACCGAGGCAGGCTGCGCCGGTAATAAGCCACATAAAGCGGCGCCCCGGCCAACCGGCAGGCCCGGATCATCTCCTGGCAGTCTGCAAAGCTCATCCCCATCGGTTTTTCGACGCACACCGGCTTGCCGGCCTGCGCGCACATCAGGGTGTATTCTTTGTGGGCATAGGGCGGTGTGGCGATATAGACCGCGTCCACGTCGGGGTCCCGGATCAGCCCGCCGGCGCT
>DAOUGI010000044.1:0-74016 GCA_034429215.1 Anaerolineae bacterium
GCCACTTGAACGTAGAGCTGGGTGGTGTAGATGCTGTTATGCCCCAGAAGCTTCTGCACGGAGGTGATGGGCACATCGGCTGCGACCATCCGAGAGGCGTAGGTGTGACGCAGTTGATGACAGGTGAGCCAAATATCTGCTTGGCGGCAGTAGAGGGCTAGCCGGTGCTGGATGCCGGTGATACTGATAGGCTGCCCCTGGTAGTTCAGGAAGATCAGTTCCTGATCATCTTGGGGGTGCTCCCTGAGGTACTCACCGAGCAATTGCGCCGCGGCTGCAGAAAGGTATACTACCCGTTCATGCTCGCCCTTGCCGTTCAGTCGCAAAAACGGCGTATGCTCCTCGGAGAGCCGGACATCAGAGAGTCGTAGCCGGGTCAGCTCCCCGACCCTCAATCCCGCATGGAGCATCAAGGTGAACATCGTTCTGTCCCTCAGGTGCGAGCCGATGGCCTCAAAAAGCTTCGCAACCAGGTCATCGGGAATGTCACGAGGCAAACGGTGACCAAGCGAGAGGTAGTGGCGTCGGGGTAAGACAGGATTCGGTATCTCCTCTTCCCGGATGTAAGCTAGGTAATCGTAGAACATCCGTATTGACACCAGCCGCCGTTGGATAGTGGTCGGCGCCCGCCCGAGACCACGTTGCCAGTCTATGAACTGATCGATGTGGTGTACTGTGATCGCGGCTGGCGGCTGTTGTGCCCAACGGAAGAAGATGTCCACATCACTCCGGTAGTGGATTGGCGTGCTTCTGCCCGGCTTGCGTCGCCGCCAGTAATGCTCAAAACCTTCAACCTCTTCCTGTGGAAACATCGGTTCACCTCCGTGAATTGATTGGGTTGCTCAGTATAACTTTGCGCTATCTGATTCGCAATCTCTCACTTAGGTGATCCCATTATCTCAGAGGAGGGACTTGCTTAATGTAATCGTCAATATCAGCAGTTAGGGCTTCTCAGTCTCGCTCCGTCTTTGCAGCAGCGGCTGCCTAACGTATGCGTCAGCCGCTTGCTTGGAGCGAAGCGGACCGCGAGTCGGCCGGACGCAGTGTTGGACGGCGCCTAAACAGGGCAACCTTTCTGGCGAGCATAACGTACAACGAATTCTGCCGTACGGGCGATACGCTCACTATACTCCGGGAGCAAGCTCGGATAGAGATGCGTTCCACCGACAGCCCAAAGATTCCAATAGACCTGGAGACCCGCCAGGAACAACTCGAGCTGCTCTGCCTGCTTCTCTGGGAGGGAGCGGAATTCGGCATACCCATCCAACAGGGCTTCCCGGTAGCGAGGATAGGCAGGATCATCTCGACAAGCATCCAAGGCCACCGCCAGGTCGAACACCCAGTAGCCAAAACCAGAATCAAAGTCAATCGCCTCCGGCTCTTGGTAGCCAGGTTCGTGCACCCGTAGCAGGTATTGACCCTCCTCAAACAACCCATCTGGTGCTTCTGGACGTGGCAGGTTGGAGGTCTTGACGCGAAACAGGGTATTCCCAGCCTGGCGGACAAGATAAAAGTGCGCCTCATCAACCCCATAACTCATCAGGGCTAATGCTGCCAGCTGCCGCATTCTTCGTATGCGGCCTAATCGAGTTAGCTCATTGAATGGCTTCATGCTTCAAATGGCCGTGGTCTGTTTTGTGCATCAAGGTGAACCAGCGCAACGACATGCAGTATTCTCGCTATGAGCGCAGTCCTGTCTCTGGTAGTCGTATCGCCTGAAACCCACTTGGGCCTTGCTCGATCCATCAATACCTCCCGAGGTCGCTACGCCTCCACTCCGCCCTGATGCAGGACCGCATCGAGACGGCTCTTACTCGGGGTACAGCTCATCCAGCCACTTGGATAGCTCCTCCCAGTAGCCAGGCGTCGACATACTGATCGAATGACCCACGCCGGGGATCACCACCTTCTTGAGGCGCTCGTTCCCGGCTTGCGTGAGGTAGTACTCGTATAGGGTGGCACTCCTCGCGGTGGGCTGCAGCAGGTCGTCCTCACCCCAGACCGCCAGGACCGGGCACTGGACCTTGGTCCAGTACTCACCCGGATCCTCCAGCAGAGTCGGCCCCAGGACCGCCTTAAGGGCCTCTACCTGCTCTGGTAGGATGCTCTCCAACTGGGGAATGTATAGCTCCTTGAGATAGAGGAACTTGGTCCACGGTTCGTCCTGGACCGACTTGAGGATCTCGATCCCCATCTGGAGACTCTCGGCCGGGGTGATCTCCCCCGGCTCGTAGACCAGGGCCATGAAGTGGGTCCAGGGCCCTTCTTTGCCCAGGTATTGCGCCGCTTCCTCGTTTTCTTCCCGGTAGGTCGGAGTGACAAGCTGCCAGTCGATGAGCACGCGGCCGAACAGCGCCGCCTGGACGACCTCCTCCTCCGTCATGCCGGCCGCAATGCTCTGGGCTTCGATGCTGTACCACTGCTGTGCTGCGACCGATACGCCCGAGCCGGAGACCGAGATGATAAAGGCCACATCCTGCGGGTACCGGGCGGCCGCCATGGCGATGACCCAGGCGCCCTGGCTCTCTCCCCACAAGCCTACCCGGTCCGGCCGGATGTCAGGCCGCGAGCGAAGGAACTGCAGGGCGGCAGCCGCTTCCTCCGCACGAAGGTCCAGCGGCTCAAACCCGCTCTCGCCCGAGGACTGACCGACTCCCGGGGGATCGTAGCGGAGCACGGCGAATCCTCTGAGCACCATGTTGCGAGCATGATCAATCATGTAGGGAGAGAGAGCGCCGCTCCGGACCCCCGTCGATATGTCGATCGACCCGGAGACGAGCACGATCGCCGGGTAAGGTCCGCCGCCTGTGGGCAGAGTCAGGATCCCGTACAACTGGTTCGCACCAAAGCTGAAGGTGACCTCCTCCTCGATCCAGGGCGAGGGTGGAAAAGGTGTCGGCGATGGTGTACTGCCCGCACAAGCAGTGGTCAGGCCCAACAACATGAGAATCGATAGGCGAATGCCTTTCTTCATGGTCGATCATCTCCTCCCGACGTATATGCCGCACCCGAAATACTGTCTCCAGTATACCTATCAACAGGGTGAGTTGTCATCCCCAAAATGGGGGATTTGGTGGGGGAAGGCCATTTCCCGCCAGGAATCACGCGAAGGAAAGGGTTGTGTGATACTTGCCAGACGGTTCGTCCGGGTGGGCGGTCAAGTGGTGTCGGTAAGAGGGAATATCGGAAGCACCAAGTTCGGTTGGCGCACTAATGGAATGGCTCAGCGGCAGCGGCGGGACTGGCAGGACTCCACTTTGATTATCGCGTCACTTCTGAAAAAGCGCTGCTGGCCGAGCAGCGGAACCGCTGTCCGCTGGAGCCGGTGTTGGGCTGCTTTGCTTACGGCTGAGATTCCGATTGCAGCCACACTATGACACTTGTCGCCGGTGAAACCTTTACCTCATTTCTTGGAAGGATCAAGTTTTCCCACATCCAATTGTGATGAGTAATAATCGGCTTGGCGTCCAGGTGCGGCCTATCCCTGGTTGTGTGCGCATCTTTCACAACCAGCACTTCATATCACTTAATGGACTGCGTTCATTGTGGTAATGCCGCCGAATGCACTCCACGGTCAGATCAAATCGGTCTTTGATCCGGGGATGGAATCCGCGCGCGCCATTAATTGTCATCGTAACTTGATATTGCCTAGAAACTTGAATCTTGGCTCTGTGCCGATATAGCGGGTGTAAGCTCACTCGCACTTGCCGCCCAACGCCCTGCGCGTCAGCCGCGCCGCGAGTTTACCGAGATCGGCTTCAATTCGAAGCACGTTACATAATCGATTTTCGCCCCGATACCAGACCGCGAAGCGGTGTCGGCTGCGCGCTTGTTAGGCGGCTCATGAGATCACGGCCAGCCTTGTCTCCGATCAATCTGACGACGTACCACTCGAGAACCGAGCAGGACGCAATCTGAACATGTAGATCGCCCAACCAAGCGTGTCGCGCCCCCAACGCAGGTATGCCACCTTCGCCTTGCTCACGCGCTCAGCCACCTCTGTCAAGTCCGGATCATCTGGATGGGTGCGAGCGTACTCGTCTGTCGCAAACCATTGGAGGCCCTCATACCTGTCCCAGTCGTCCTTGCTGCTCACGATGGTGTGAACGAGCTCCATTCCTCGCCGCTCTCCGGCTTCTGCATTCGAGGAGTGGCTCCCAAAGTCCTCTCGCGCGCACTCCAATGCCTCCAGGTAATCCTCTGACGGCTCCTGCCGCCAGTATGGCTCTCCCACGATCACCCAGCCGCCGGGCCTCACCATACTGTTCAGTGCTTCGAGTGTATTCGCATGCCCCCCGAAGACCCAGCTGGCTCCGATACATGACGCCAGATCTAGGCTGTGCGGCGCGTCTGGCTTGAAATCCGATCCATTCATCTCGGTGAAGATGATGCCAGCACCCGATGCCCGCGCCTCGAGCCTTCTCTTCGCATCGGCGATGTGGAAAGGAGAAATGTCGATGCCCATGCCACGAGCGCCATAGGCTTCCGCCAAGCGAATCAGGAACTCGCCCTTACCACATGCAATGTCAACCACCTGCGCGTTAGTCGGGAGGCGCAGAAGCTCCACGAGAAGCGTCAGTTTTTCCTCGCTTGTGGGGTTGCATACCACATGTTCACGGTGAGTGATGTCGTAGAACTTCCATGTGTCCATGAGTCATTCCTCCGACGGGTCGGGTAGCAGGGGACCATTGCTGGCCCCCCGCCCCCTAAGAACCGGGCGTGAGACTTTCACCTCACCCGGCTCAAGCCTTTGCTAACGCCCTTTTCGCCGGACGCGGCTTTGACACGATCCAACCTCGGCTATGAACTTGCCTGTGGCAGTTCGAGTGCAACAGTATCAGGTTGTCCAACGTAGCCTCCCCGCCTTCTACCCGCATACGAATGTGATGGATGTTCCAGTCGCGGTCCTCGGTCAACTTCTGGTTACAGACCAGACATTTTCCGTCTTGCTCCGACCATAACCACCCCGACAGTCTGTCTCCATTGAGTTGTTCTCCCATGTGGCGCTTGAAACGTTCTTCGAAGTAGAGTTCCCAGGCCGGGTCATACGGGTTTGCGGCTCCCTTGATTTTGGGGTGTCGGATGATAGGTGTTTGGGCTGCCAGATACAGGTGCACTTTCTTGGGCTTGCCTTCTCGCTTTAGGACTTGGCCGCTAAACACCAGTCGTCCAGTGCTGTTCCGTGCGAGATATTTCTTCTTCACCCAGTGCGCACTTTTCTGCCGGTGTTTCCGACGCGCCCACCTCCACAGCATCCAATAGACATGCCAGTCAACCTTGCTAAAGGTCTCCTTGCTGGCCGAGTGGCGATGATAGTTGGCCCAACCTCGAATGATGGGATTGAGTTGCAGGACGAGATGTCCAGCGCTGGCCGTTGGATTGGCTTTGATCACTGATCGTACCTTACCGACTACAGCCTTGACACTGCCGGCTGATGGTCGGGCCAGTAGCTTGTGGTTGTACTTGCGCAGATTTTGTCCGAGGAAATCAAAGCCCTCATTGATGTGTGTGATGCGGGTTTTCGTGGCCGATAGCTCTACCCCTCGTTCTCCGAGAAAGCTCTCTATCACGGGTTTGACCTCATCTTCCAGCAGTTCTTTCGTTCTGCCGGTAACGACAAAGTCATCCGCAAAACGGATCAAGTTGACCTGGTGACGGCTCTTGAGTCTTTTGGTGGATGCAAATCGTTGTCGCAGTTCCCGTTCGAGACCGTCGAGGGTCATATTCGCCAGCACAGGCGAGATTGTTCCGCCTTGAGGCGTCCCACTTTCCGTTGGATGCCAGTCGTCCCGAACCATGTACCCCGCTTTCAGCCACTGTCTCAGGATGCTCTTTGGTAGGGGAACATGGACCAAAAGCCAGTCGTGGTTGATGGTGTCAAAGTAGGCCCGAATATCCCCTTCCAACACCCACTGGGCTGACACTCCCTTGGCCAGTGCACAGTAGCATTGGCCAAGGGCGTCGGCTGCTGACCGCTCCCGGCGAAAGCCGTAGGAGTTAGGGTCTGCCCATGTTTCGGCTATGGGGTCGAGGGTGAGCGAGTACAGACTTTGCATCGCCCTATCCTTCATGGTCGGGATGCCCAAGAAACGTCGGCTACCGTCCTTCTTGGGTATCGCCACTCGCCTGAGTGGTCGTGGGCGATAGCCTTGTCGGCGCAGTTGTTCCACGGCCTGCGTCTTTTTGTTCGGCGTGTCCCATATTTCTCCATCCACGCCGGGGGTTCGTTTGCCTCGGTTGGTCGTCACCCGCTTCACGGCTATTGCTCGGCCGCTGAGCGAGCGGGCCAGGATGAACTGCAAGGCTCGTACCTTGCGCTTCTGTCCGGCCTTCGTAGCCTTCACGATACGCGCCTGAAGACGACGCACGTCTCGATGGACTTCCTTCCAGTTGACACTGTGCCAGTCCACCGGGTCACGCAGGTTCGCGCCAGTAGCTGCTGCGGCTACTCCCTTATCTACGAACTCCTGTATTTGCGTCCCCATCAGATTTCTCGTGACGAAAGACCAGATGGAAGTCTGCTCGCTTTCGCGTAGGATGATGTCGTCGTCCGTGGAGCAACCCCATCCTTATCCAGCCCATTACAAGCTGGCTTTCGCTTCCTCCATCCTCCTTTGCCCGTATCCCCATCGGCTCGCCTTACGGCTCGCTTTCCCAAAGGGAGGGCCACGGGCTTACCACGTTCCGTACAAGTACCCGCGTGGGTTAGGTCCCGCCTCTCCGCCGAGGGTGCACCATCTGCGATAGGTGAGTTAGGAGCACCTATACCTGCCCCTCTACCTTTTTGGTCCAAGCGTTTCAGCTTCTTGTGAAAGCCGAGCAGCCTCTTGCGCTTGTCCTCACTAACGACGTTTATCAGCGGTTCACTTTCGTTGACCATGCCACGCCATCCTAGCTCCCGACCACCTTGAGGCTGGCAGTCGCAACGTCCGCTCGCGCTCTCGTTGCCATCCTTGGTGTTCAGCCCGGCTGTGCTGAACTTGCGGATGAGGCTACATTGTCCCCAGAGCTTCAGACCCCGCCGTTGCCAGCGACGCCTGTCTGGGTAGGATACCGATGGCAGAACATCGGGCTACGTCCCGCGTCTTAACGGTGTAGCAGCTACTTGCACGACCTCGTGTCGCACCCTAGCTATTGAGTAACCTGAACTCTTTCGGCCTATCTGCCTGGGTCCTTATGCTGAGCAGGTTCAGTATAGCACTCCCGAAAAGTCGACTTGTGCCGAACTTTGTAATACATGGAGTCTAACTGGGCCAATCGAGTTTACGGTGCAGCTCGAACGATGCTCATATTATGCACCTGGAATCTGTTCTTGTCAAACCGCCGAGTCAGCGCCTGGATGGGTGCCGCCACTGAGGTTGCCTGGTCACCCGAGCCGCGTCCGATAGTATCATATGGGACATATTCGGCTTGTCAGGCGGCGTTTGGCTCAGCGTAACTCTTTTTGCTCTTGCACAAGCCCATCCTTTGCCGCGTGCAGATTAGCCCGGTGGATGAACCCGAGCGCCGGGACCAGCAGCCCGCCGGCGGCGAGCAGCGCCAGCGGCACGGTGAAGGCGCTGGCCAGCGCGCCGATGACCAGGCCGCCGAGCGCCTGGCCGATCGATTCGGCCTGCCCGGTCAGCGACAGGATCGTGGCGCGCACGTCCGGGTCGAGGCGCTGGTTCATCCAGGCCATGAGGAGCGGGTCGGTCACTTCACCCAGGCTGTAGATAACCAGATACAGGCCACTCGCCAGCCCCAGGAAGGGTACCAAGCCAAAGGCCGCGACGGAGACGGCGGTGATGGCCGTGATGGTGAACATCAGGCGCCCGACGCGGCGCGGCTCGAGGACCTCGAAGCGCTTTTCGACCTGGTAGGTCAGGAAGATCGAGAGCAGGATGCCGCCCAATTCCAGGAGCCCGAAGAAGCCCAGGGCGCTGTTGCCGAACAGGACCGGCAGGTCGAAGCGGTTGACCAGGTGCCAGACCCACAGCCGATCGAGGCCGAGCGTCAGGCTGTAGAACAGGGTGACGCCCAGGACCGCCAGCAGGGCCGGGCGCAGGCGCACAGTACGAATGCCCTTCGAGAGGATGTCGCCCGTGTGTTGGAAGGTGTTGCGCTCCTCCGGCTTGGCCGGCTTGAAGCCCTGCTCCGACATCAAGAAGGCAAGCAGGACGGCCAGGACGATCCAGCCCGCGCCACCGGCCAGGATCAGCGTCGAGACCGAGGTAAGGCTGCCCAGGAGCATGCCCGCCAGCACCCCGGCCAGGTTGCCGTACAGGTCGTAGCGTTGGGCGGTCAGGAAGGCCCGGTTGGCGCGTTCCTCGCCGATCTCGTCGCTCAACCAGGCCTGGGTCGCGCCGCTGGTGAAAGTGTGCCCCAGCCCCCACAGCGCCTGCGCCAGCAGGATGGGGACGAAGAACGGGAACAGACCTTCGACCAGCAGGCTCAGCCCGATCAGGGCAAAGCCGATGATGACCGACAGGCGCCGTGAGTACAGGTCGGCGACGACGCCGGTCGGGATCTCGAAAAGCAGCCGGGAGAGGACCCGTGCCGCCCCGACGGCCGTCAACTGCAAAGGGCCGAGCCCGGCCGTGGCCGCCTCGTAGTAGGCGGTGCCGAAGGCCGAGGCGATCAGGAAGCCCACCGCAAAGGACAGAAAGAGATATATTTTGTATGGGTCAGGTTTTTTCATGATGAGAACGCAATTTCTTGGCTGACCTGTAATCACCTGGGGCTTGGAAAAAGATGCCGTTTGTCATCGAATGACCAAATAGGCAATGAGCGCGAGCAGCCCCAGCAACAAGACGCCGCACGCGCCCAGGATCAGCTTGGCCAGCCTGGGGAACCCAAGCGAAACCTGAAAGTCCATGGGGGTGTAGGTGAACAGTGAGTCGTCGGCCTGGCCCGTGTTGAAGAAACTGACCAACAGGCGCTCAATGGCCTGGGGGTTGAGGGAGAATATGTCACCGACGTGCCCGAACTCGCGCAGGATAACTTGCCGGCCGTTTGTCAGAAAGGGCAATAGCTCCTGGGTGGCAAACTCGGCGGGGGTGGAGAAATCCACGCTGCCGCTCATCAGCAGGGTGGGGATATCTGAGGGCTGCGGCTGCCTGAGCTGGGGCGGAATCAGTTTGACCGGCCACGCCTTGCCGGCCGTTCCCCAGATGGCCAGAGCAAAGGGCGAGCCCAGGATCGACTCGGGCGGATCGAGCTCGCGAGCATAGTCGCGGGACGGGTCGCAATCGGCGCTGCTGCCCTTGGCGAGCAGGTCCCCCCAGGTGAGCATCTTGGGGAGCATGAAATCACCGGCCGCCGACATCAGCCACAACCCGCTCGGGTCGCCTCGGGCAGCCGCCAGGTACGCGTCAAACACACGGGCGGCCGAGCCGCGGTGAAACAGCATGGCGAAGGTTATCAGGCGGACCTTGCCCGGATCAATCGGGAAGAGCAGCCACCGCCGGGGCATGTGGCGCCGCACCCGGCGCAGAGTATCCGCCAGGCCGGCGGTCCGCTGCGCCCGGCGCGGGTCTTGCGCCCACAGCTCGGCGTAGTAGTGCAACTGCGCGTCGATGGTGGAAGGCTCCCAGACGAAATGTCCCGGCGGGTTGACGCTGATCATCGCCGAACGGTGCAGGTTAGCCGGGTAGAGGTACGCATAGATTTGGGCGATCCGCGTGCCATAGCTCAGGCTGAGCAGGTCGATCCGGCCATAGCCCAGGGCGACCCGGGCGGTTTCCATATCCCGGATTACTTCGGGGATCGTGTACCCTGCCAGATCGACCCCTTCCGCCTGCAAGCGCTGACCGGCCTCAGCCACAGCGCGCGCAATGTTGGCGAGCGAGGCGGGCCCAAGCAGATCGCCTCCTTTGCCCCGGAATGCCTGGCCGATCTCGGGACACTCCAGGACCGATGAGCCGTCCACACCACGGTAGCCGACCAGCACCACGTCGCGATCGGCCAGGAGCCACGCAGGAACCCGCGTCTTGAGATTGCTTTGGCCGGGACCGCCTTCCAGCCAGAAGATGGGCTCAGCGGGTTGGGGGGCGCGACTGCGGATGCGGACCACCGGCAGCGCAATCAGGCGCGCGGAGGGGTCGCTCCGGTTTTCGGGCACGATCAGCGTGCCGATGTCGGCCGGGTAGGACGCCTTGTCAATCTCGATCTTGCCCGGCCGAATACTGAAATCGCCCGCCTGAGCATTTGGCGGAACCGGATTGAAGCGAACCTTGTCCAGGTCCGCGCTGTTCCTTTTCATTTTCCTGGCACCTCCCGCGACTGGATTCACACCGGACGGGGAACGTCTTGTCTAGTCGTTCATCATCAGACGCAGGTCTAAACCATATAGACGCAGCGATTGGTTACAACCCTCGAACGGATGACATTTCTCGGTCGGGGCAGGATGGCTGCCAGCGGCCAACCAGCCACACCAGTCCCGCCCCAATCACAAACAGGCCCATGTTGAGCGCAAAGGGCAGCGAGCGGTCAATCGCCGAGAGCTGCCCGGCAATCCAGCCGAAAGGCGAGGTGAGCAGGATCAGGGCCACATAAACCATGGCGCTGATGCGCGCTCGCTCGTGCGAATCCATGGCGACGGCCAGCAGCGATTCGGTCATGGGGCTAACCAAGGCTGAAGCCGCCCCTTCGAGCGCCACACTGATCACCAACAGAGGCACCGAGTGCGGCGGCATGAAGACAAGCAACGCCTGGCTGACGAAGAAGGCCGAGAAACCCACCCACAACGGCAACCGAAAGTGAAGCAAGCTGGTGAGCCGCGGGCCGATCAGAAAGAAACACAGGGCCATGACGATCGAGCGCAGCGTCACATAGATCGCAATCTGCGACTCGGCGAAGCCGAGCTTGGTGGTAAAGAGCACGCCCCAAAAACTGCCGCTGACGGTGGAATAGGTGTTGGTGATCACCATCAAGGACAAGGCTGCCAGGATAGGCTTGGAGTGCAAGAGCTGGCCAAAAACGCGGCGATACTCGCTCAGCAGGCTGACCAGAGACCGATGGCGGGTTTCTTCGATGCGCTGCCGGCCGCGGACCGTTTCGTGTGAATAGATGTACAAGACCACAGCCTTGGCCGTTATCATAAAAAAGCCAAACACAAGCAGCCCACGCAGCGCCGGCACCAGGCCAAAGCGCGCCACAAACCACCCTCCCAGCGGAGTGAAGAGGGATGAACAGATGGCGAAGATTAGAATCCAGGTCCAAATGTGCACCAGGTGGCGCTCCTCGGCGTCTTCGACCATCAGGCAGGTCCAGGCGGTATGCGAGATGCGGTACAGGCTGTTAACCGCGGCAGCGGCAACGAAAAAGCGCATGTCCTGAGCCACGGCCCAGATCAGACAGGGTACGCTCCACGAGAGCAGATCGGTGATGAATAAGGTCAGGCGGCGGCCAAACTTGTCGACAATCACACCGCTGAGCAGGGCGCTGAAAATCTGGAGCACTAGCCCCAGGCTGGCAATCGTTCCAATCCCCTGGTCGGTCACCCCCAGGGCCAGCATATACACCGAAAAAAACGGCGCGAACAGATTATAGGGAATACCGAACATCAGCTCGGTGAGCACGGTGGCGCGCGGGTTGCCCTTGAGCTCGCGCAAGGTTTGAAAAAGGGGATGTCTCAAAGTAGTAGCTCGCCGCAGGCCGGGAAAAAGGCCGCCTGGTGAAGGCTCCTGCTTGCTCGCAAGCGCTTCACCGGCGGCCTTGAACGACCGTACTTTAAGGAGCGCCCCGCCGACTGCTGCGGCCCGCTCAGCGGACCACCGCGAGGTCTGCGTGGAGCGCCGCCGACGAGTCGGCGCCGACCCAAACGTCAAAGGCCTCTGCGTCCTGGACCCACTTGCCGGCGTTTGTGCTCCAATAGCCGAGCTCGGCCGGGCCGAGAAGGAAGGTGACCGTCTTGGTCTCACCGGGCTCGAGGGTGACACGCTCAAAGCCTTTCAGCTCGCGCATGGGACGCGAGTCGCTGCCGGCCTTTTGATGGATGTAGAGCTGGACGACCTCGTCGCCCGCGACCGGGCCCGTGTTGGTCACGTCGGCGGTCACGGCCACCGAGCGCCCCACCTTCACCTGCGGCGCGGCGACCTTCAGATTGGCGATCGAGAAGGTGGTGTAGCTGAGGCCAAAGCCGAAGGGATAGAGCGGCGTCGTCGGGCCGTCCCAGTAGCGCGAGCGGTACATCCAGCCACCCTCGGGCGAGTGGGTGAGGTTGCGCGCGTAGTAGAGCGGGGCATGGCCCCCTTTGCGCGGGAAGGTGACGGGCAGCTTGCCGCCCGGGTTGACATCGCCGAACAGGATGTCGGCAACGGCGTGGCCGCCCTCGCTGCCGGGCTCCCACGCTTCGAGGATGGCCGGCACGTTCTCCGCCGCCCAACCGATGCTCAACGGGCGGCCGTTCAAGAGGACGAGGACCACGGGCTTGCCGAGGGCCACGACGGCCTCGAGCAGCTCTTGCTGGCGGCCCGGCAGATCGAGCGAGGCGCGCGAAGCGAACTCGCCGGCCATGTCGGCGTTCTCGCCGAGGACCATGATGACGAGATCGGCGCTGCGCGCCGTGGCCACGGCCGTCTGGAAGGCGGCCTCGGACTCTTCAGGCGTCTGGGGGGTCTTGACCACAGCCCCAGGCATGTCGTCGAAGAACGAGCCGATGTCGCGCCGGATCTCGGGGCCGGGGGCGTACCCGACCTGGGCTCCCGGCAGCCGGGCACGGATGCCTTCGAGGACTGTGACGGCAGCCGGCGTGTGGCCAAAGACCATCCACGAGCCCTCGGTGGCCTCCTGCGAGTCGGCCAGAGGGCCGATCACCGCCACGTTTTTGAGGTCCCCGGCGAGCGGCAGGAGCCGGCCTTCGTTCCGCAGGAGCACCATCGACCTCTGCGCGGCAAAGCGCGCTTCGCTGCGGTGCTCGGGCAGCGCCAGAACCTGGGCCAGCTGCGACTCGTCGGTATACGGATGCTCAAAGAGCCCCAGGCGAACCTTGACGGCAAGGATGGGCCGCACGGCGGCGTCGATGTCGGCCATGTTGAGCGTGCCGTCTTGGACGAGCCCGGCCAGATGCTGGGGGTAGGTGTTGCTGGCCATGTCCATGTCGAGGCCCGCACTCAGGGCGCGGAAAGCCGCGTCGCGCCCGTCGCGGGCAAAGCCCTGGATGACGAGGTTCCCGACGGCCATGGCGTCGCTGACGACAAAGCCCCGGAAGCCCCACTCGCCGCGCAGAACGTCGCGCAGCAGGAAGCGGTTGCCGCCGGCGGGGACATCGTTGAGGTCCATGTAGGCGCTCATAAACGTCCCGACGCCGGCCTTGACCGCGGCCTCGAAGGGCGGGAAGTAGACGTTGCGGAGCCGGCCCTCGGGCAGGTAGACCGGATCATAGTCGCGCCCGCCGTCGGCCGCGCCGTAACCGGCAAAGTGCTTGGCGCAGGCCACGACACGATCGGGCGCGCCGAGAGACGGCCCCTGGAAGCCGCGGACCTGGGCGGCGGCCATGGCCGCACCCAGGAAGGGGTCTTCGCCGGCGCCCTCGACGATGCGCCCCCAGCGGGCGTCACGGGCAATGTCGAGCATGGGACCAAAGGTCCAGTGCAGGCCTGCGGCGCGGGCCTCTCTGGCCGCGACGGTCTGCGCCCGCTCGGCAACGGACGGGTCCCACGACGAGGCCATGGCCAGCGGCACGGGAAAGATCGTGCGGTAGCCGTGGATCACGTCGAGGGCGAAGAGGAGCGGGATCTTGGACGGGCTCTCTTCGACGGCGATCTTTTGGAGCGCGTTGAACCGCTTGACATCGTTGAGCCACAGGACCGAGCCGGCCCCGCCCTTGCGGATGACGTCCTCAGGCTCCGGCCCCGGGAACAAGGGCATGCCCGCAATCTGGGTGAGCTGCCCGATCTTTTCCTCGAGGCTCATCCGCCCCATGATGGCCTCGACACGCGCCGCGACCTCGGCTTCTGCTGGGACAGGCGGCTGCGCAGCCGCCCCTGTTTTCGTTTTTTTGATGCCCATAATGCCTCCTCTTTGTTACGCCGTGCTCCGATCGCGAGGGCAGGCCTGCCCCACGCGGGCCGACGCCGACAATAGCTGCAATGATACTGACATTCCGTGCCGCTGTCAATATCTTGCTATCGTACGGATTGGACGGGTGTGTTTCAGGATTCTGGGTAAGCGCTTGCAAGGTGGCATTTCCCCCTCACCCCAGCCCTCTCCCCCAGGGGGCGAGGGAGCAGGCAGCCGTGGCATCCAGAAATATGAAACGCACCCGATTGGACTGCCCAGTCAGTGCAAGGAAGGGAGGGCCTGTGCAGGATGCGACGCAGCGGCCGGCGCTGCCCGGGGTACCCTACGACGAGGGCAATGCCTTTGCCTGGTACGGCGGGGCATACTCGGCCAACCCAACAGTTCGGTTTGACAAACATACTCCAGAGAGGGAGAGTTGTTTCCGCCGATCAAATGGCAGGTTGTCTTCTATTGTCTTGTCCTTCCTTACCATGCCTGGCAGGGGTTGATTTGCCTTTGTGCCTGACGGGCATCTGTGGTACAATCTTACCGATGGTGATGGTGTCCATGGATGGAGGTATGTGATGTCCACAGAATCAGTAACCTTGGCGGTCCCGGACTCGCTGGCCCGGGAGCTGGATTCGGTCGGAGAGGACCTTTTGGTTGACTTGCTCGAGCGGGGGCTGCGCGAATTCAAGATCGAGCAGGCTCTGGATCGGTATGCCAGGGGTGGAATCTCCTTTGGCGCGGCTGCACGCCAAGCCGGTGTGTCACGATCCGAGTTCGCTCGTCATGCATATGCCCGAGGCATGGAACCTCCTTTCAGCGCCGAAACCCTGGCCGAAGAGCTGGACTAGAGGCCATGACTGTCGTACTGTGCGATGCCGGTCCCTTGATGGCCCTGGGCAAACTGAACCGGCTGGATCTCCTTGCCGGCCTGTTCGGTCAAGTCCAAATCCCTCGTGCTGTGTATGATGAGGTCGTGACGCAGGGACTCGTCCGCGGCGCGCCTGATGCTCTCACCGTGCGGCTGTTCTGGCAGCGCCAACAGTGGCCCATCATCGATGTACCCGAGGCATTGCTGTCCACCTACATTCCACCGGTTATCCTCGATCCAGGCGAGACCGAGCTGTTGGCCCTGGCGCAATCGTTGGCAGATCCTATGCTGCTGATGGACGACGAGGTTGCCCGGGCGGAGGCCCGTCGACTGAAGCTGCGGCTGTGCGGCACATTGGGCATCCTTGTGCGGGCCTATCGCAAGGATTTGTTTTCCCTTGATCAAGCAGAGCTGCTAATTCGGGAAATCGCAGCCCGCCCGGATATTTGGATAGCAGCCAGGCTATGTGAGCAAGTATTGGCTTCACTATCGTCATAGCTTGATCGGCACAACACTGTGCGGCCCTGTTGTTCGTATTCCCCCGGGAACGTGCGTCGCATCGGGCATATGCTGAGCTGTGGCTAATATGGCGTTAGGACCTGGCGCTCCCTGGCCCGCCGGCCAGGACGGGCAGGGTGACAGATTGGCGGCCTTGCGGCTGTACAGGGGTCGACCTTGCAACCGCCCGGGAATTGTTGCTGCATTGCCACTTGACAAATCGAACATTAGTGCTATAATGGGATTGAGGAGGTGAGGAGCCATGGACGCGGTGGAAAAGATCGAGCTGTTGGGCCGGGCGGCCCAGCACGACCTGTGCGCCGCCTGCGGCGCCGATGCCTCGCGCAAGCGCGACGAGATGGACCGCTGGATTTACCCGGTGGCCATGCCTGACGGCAGGCGGGTGCGGCTGCTGAAGATCCTGCAGACCAACGTGTGCGAGAACAACTGTTACTACTGCGCCGTCCGCGCCGGGCGCGACGTGGAGCGGATCAGCTTTGGGGCCGAAGAGCTGGCCGGGGTCTTTGACCAGATGCACCGGGCCAACCTGGTGGACGGCCTCTTTCTCAGCTCGGGCGTGTGCGCCGGGTCGGACCGGTCGATGGACCGGATGATCGCCTGCGTCGAGCTGATCCGGCAGCGCTATGCCTTTCCCGGTTACGTCCACCTGAAGCTGCTGCCGGGCGCCTCGGAGGCGCACGTGGAGCGGGCGATGCAGATCGCCGACCGGGTCTCGGTCAACCTGGAAGCGCCCAACGCCGACCGGCTGGCCGCCATCGCCCCGGTGAAGGATTTCGAGTCGCTGGCGCAGCCGCTGCGCACCGTCAAGCGCCTGCGCGACGCCGGCGGCGGCCGGCTGGCCCGGGCCGGCCAGACTACGCAGTTCGTGGTCGGGGCGGCCGGCGAAGCGGACCGCGAGATCCTGGCCACCACCGCCGGACTGTACCGCGACGTGGACCTGACCCGCGCCTATTTCAGCGCCTTTCAGCCGATCGCCGGCACGCCGCTGGACGGCCGGCCGCCGACGCCCACCTGGCGCGAGCACCGGCTGTACCAGTCGGACTGGCTGATGCGCTTTTATGGCTTTACCTTCGACGACCTGGTGTTCGACCCGGCCGGCAACCTGACCCGCGAGGCCGATCCGAAGCAGATCTACGCCCGGGCCCACCCGGAGCGCTATCCGGTGGAGGTGAACCGCGCCTCGCGCGAGGAGCTGCTGCGCGTGCCGGGGCTGGGTCCGCGCTCGGTGACCCGCCTGGTGGAGTGGCGGCGGCAGGGGGCGCTGCGGGAGCTGGCCGACCTCAGAAAGGCCGGGGCGGTGGCCGAGCGGGCGGCTCCCTATGTCCTGCTCGACGGCAAGCAGCCGCCGCACCAGCCCAGGCTGTGGGAGGAGTGGCCCGAGTGAGCGACGAGACCGATGCCCGCACCACCGTCGGCGACCTGCGGCAGGCGGTGGCCGACTTTGTCAACGCCCGCGACTGGCGGCCGTTTCACACCGCCAAGAACCTGAGCATGTCGATCGCCATCGAGGCGGCGGAGCTGATGGAGCATTTCCAGTGGCTGACCCCCGACGAGACGCAGGCCACCCTGGACAAGCCGGCCGAGCGCGCGGCCGTGGCCGACGAGCTGGCCGACATTGTGATCTATTGCCTCAGCCTGAGCAACGCCCTTGACCTGGACGTCAGCGCGGCGGTGCTTGGCAAGCTGCGGACCAACGAGCATCGCTACCCAGCCGACGAGTTCCGGGGCCGCTTTCGCCGGCCGGAGCGGGACAAGGGCGGCAAGGACTGACAGCAACAAGACGGCCCTGTGGGAGCTGAACCAACGGCTTCTCGGGCTTACTCCGAACGACCACAGGCAGCGCTGCCGTGCCCAGGGCAAACGCATTTGACCGCCGGTGACAGGGCGAGGCATCCAGGGAGCCGGTTTTGGGTTTGAATTCTGCGCTGCAAGGGGCAAATCGAGGCTGCACAAGTGACAGCGCGGATGCCTCGCCCCTACAAAACCCAAATGCGTTTACCCTGCTGCCGTGCCGGCTGACGCTTGACGTTGGTGTGATTGGCGTTGCGCAGCGACCGACGCGCTCACCTCCCACGATCTGACCTCGCCGATTTGACGCCCCCTCTCACCGGTGGTAGAATCGTCCCTTGCACTGAACGAACGTTCAGTCAGGATTACCGGCAGGGAGGTATGGAATGCCCGAAGAAAAACCGGCCGCCGGGCGCCAGCGCATCCTCGATCAGGCGCTGCGGCTCTTTTCGGCCCACGGCTATCACGGCGTGTCGATCCGCGACATTGCCCAGGCGTGCGAGCTGTCGAACGCGGTCCTGTACTACCACTTTGGCAGCAAGCGAAACCTGTACTTTGAGGTGCTGAAGGAGCACATCTCGACGCTGACCCGCCACCTGCGGGAGGCGGGCACGATCGGCGGCTCTTGCCGCGAGCGGCTGGCCAACATGGCCCGCGCCTACGCGGAGATGATCCTGGAGTACCAGGATACCGCACAGCTCATGCTGCGCGATCTGGCCCAGTTCGATTGGGAGGAGATCATGCAGATGCTGCCCGGCTTGCAGCTACAAGCCCCTTCGGCCATCGCGGCGGTCGTGGAAGAAGGCATCGCCAACGGGGAGGTGCGGGAGCTGGACGCACGCCGGGTGGAGATCCTGCTGATGGGCATGATCAGCACCCTGGTCGCTTTCCGGGGCAGGCAGCCGGGCGTAACTACTACCCTGGACGAAGACGTGGACCTGGTTATTGACGTCCTGTTCGAAGGCATCGGGCCGTCACCATCTGGTGTGCAAGACAAAGGAGAGGTTTCCGAATGATCGCATCGCTCATCGACCGCTTGACCCGCGCTGCGCTGCGCTACAAGTGGGTTACCCTCGGCCTGGCGCTCCTGGCGCTGGCCGCGGGCGTCGTGGCCGTGACCCAGCTAAAGCAGGAGCTGATCCCCTCGATGGATTTTCCGGCGAATATCGTGCTCGCGCTCAATCCGGGCGCCAAGGCAGAGGCGGTAAGCGAACAGGTGACCATACCTATCGAAGAGGCCGTCCAAGGGATCGAAGGGGTGGTCAGCGTCCAGTCCACGACGTCGGACGGCGTGGCCTATGTCATGATCATGAACGAGTTCGGCCAGGACCAGGAGGCGCTTCGCGCCAAGGTCCAGGCCGCGGTTGAAGGGCTCACCTATCCGGCCGGCATGGAGACGCCGCAACTGCTCGCCTTTGGCATGGACGATCTGCCCCTGGTGTACGCCAGCGTCTCCGCCGACCGGCCGCTGGCAGAGCTGAAGGACCTGGTCGAGTCGGAGATCGCACCGGCGCTCAAAGAGGTGCCGGGCGTCGCCGCAGTGCAGGTCAGCGGCGGGCAGGAGCTTCCGGCCGAGCCTGCCCCGACCCAGGAACCGGCGGCACAGCCGACGCCAGAGCCGGCGCCGACGGCAGAACCGACGCCGACCACTGCGCCGGCCGGCGGCGGGTCGGCGCTGCCGCTCATGTGGCGGGCTGCCGGGCAAGCACAGGGCATCAACCTGTCCGCAGCCGGCGACGTGACCCCCCAGATCATGCGGCAGATGGCCGGCGCGGCGCCCCAACTGCTGGAGATGCTCACGGCGGAGAACCTCCGCGATTTCTCGCCCGAGGTGCTGGCCTGGCTGCCGGCGAGCTATATCGAAACACTGGATGCCGAGCTGCGGGCCGAGCTTGACGAGCTAGCCCAGACGGCGGGCGGGCTGGGGGCGCTGGCCGTCGAGGCAGAGGCCGAAGCGGCGGAACTGGCCGCCAATGCGCCGCCGCTGAGCGGCGGCTGGGTCCAGCAGGCGGAGGGGGGCATGGCAGGTCCCGTTTTTGAAACCGCCGCCGACCTGATCACCAGCGGTTATGCCGACAGCGCCGCCGGGCTGCTCAACCTGCTCGTGGCGAACATGCCGCAGGCACCCCAATTGATGGCCGACCTGACGCCGGATGTGGTCGCCTGGCTGGTGGGGCAGGAGCCGAGCTTCCTGGAGGATCTAGGCCCGGCCGGCCTGCGGATGCTGTCGCCGGCGGTGCTTTCTTCACTGCCGGAAAGCTTTTACGCAGGGCTCGATGCCGACCTGCGCGCCGAGCTGCAGGGGATCGCCAGCGGCACAGTGACGGCGTTCATCCCTGAGAACACGATCGCCACGGTGAATGGAAACCCGGGCCTGCTCCTGATGATCTACAAGGACGGCGAGGCCAACACGGTCTCGACCAGCCACGACCTGTATGACAAGATGGAGGCGATCGAGGCGGCCTATCCCGGCCTGCGCTTCGACGTGACCTTTGAGCAGGCGTCGTTCATCGAAGAGTCGATCAGCGGCGTGACCCGCGAGGGCTCGCTGGGCGCGTTCTTTGCCGTGATCGTCATTCTCATCTTCCTGAGCGGCACGATCAAGGGGCGTTATCGGCCGGCGTGGCGCAGCACCCTGGTGGCGGGGGTCAGCATCCCGCTGTCGGTGGCCATTGCCTTTGCTCTGCTCAAGTGGCTGCCGCCGGTCACCGACCTGGCCCTGGTTCCCCTGGCAAGCGCCACACAGGGTATCCCGGTGCTGGGCACCATCGTCACGCTGATCCACCGCCTCTTCCCGGCCAGCTTTACCCTGAACGTGATAACCCTGTCGGGCATGACCGTCGCCGTCGGACGGGTGGTGGACGACTCGATCGTCGTCCTGGAGAATATCTACCGCCACATCCAGCGCGGCGAAGATCGCCGGCAGGCGGTCGTGGTGGGCGTGCGCGACGTGTCGATCGCCATCTTGTCCTCGACGGTGACGACGATGGTCGTGTTTCTGCCGATCGGCCTGATCGGCGGGATGGTGGGGCAATTCTTCCTGCCCTTTGGCGTCACGGTGGCCTATGCTCTGGGATCCAGCTTTCTCGTCGCGGTGACGGTTGTGCCGCTGCTGGCCTACCTGCTCATCCGCAAGGAGAACCTGCCCGAGGTAAAAGAGACCAACCTGCAACGCTGGTACACGCCGGCCCTGCAGTGGGCGCTAAAGCACCGGGCCGTGGTCCTCCTCGTCGCCGGCGTGCTGTTCGCCGGCAGCATGTTCCTGCTGGCCCGGCAGCCGCGCGCCCTCATGCCCGAGATGGGCGAGCCGCGCATCTCGGTGTCGGTCGACCTGCCCGAAGGCGCGGCGATGTCCGAAACGGCCGTGTTGGTGGCCGAGTTCGAGCAGTCACTGGAAGGGGTGGCGGGGCTGGGCACGATCCAGAGCGAGGTCGGCTCGGCCGGCGGCATGATGGGCATGGCGGCCCAGATGCTCGGCATGGGCGGCAGCGTAGACCAGGGCCTGGCGAACACCGCCATCGGCGTGCAGAATGCCGGCCAGATTGACGAGGTGACCGTTACGGTCCGCCAGAAAGCCGACCAGGTGTTTGGCGCGGACAATGTTACGGTGTCCGGGGGCTCGTTCATGTCATCGGCCATGTCCGGCTTTTCGCTGATTCTGTCGGGCGACCCGGATCGGCTGGCCGCGGTCAACGCCGATGTGCTCGCCACCCTGGAAGGGATCGATGGGCTGGCCAACGTCACCGGCAACCTGGCCGAAGGGAATCTCATCCTGCGCGTGGACGGCCGGCCGTCGGTCGAATACACCGGCGAACTGGAGACCCAGGATGCGATGGGCCTGACCAGCGCCGCCAAGGCCAAGGTGCAGGCCATGCTCCCCCCCGACATCACGGCCAGCGAAGGGTACCAATCCGAGGCGCAGACGCAGGGGTTCCAGGAGGCCGTGCAGGCCATGCTGATCTCGATCATCGCCGTTTACCTGGTGATGGTCATCACCTTCCGCTCCTTTGTCCACCCCTTTACCATCCTGGTCAGCCTGCCGCTGGCCGTCATCGGCGCGGCCCTTGCCCTGTGGCTCACCAGCGGCGTGGTCGGGCTGCCGGTGCTGGTGGGGCTGATGATGCTGGTCGGCATCGTCGTGACCAACGCCATCGTGCTGATCGACCGGGTGCAGACCAACCGCAAGGAACGGGGCATGGACGCCCGCGAGGCGCTGGTGGAAGGCGGGCGGACCCGGCTCAGGCCGATCCTGATGACGGCCATCGCCACCATCCTGGCCCTGCTGCCGCTGGCCATCGGCTTTACCGACAGCTCGTTCGTGGCATCCGAGCTGGCCACGGTGGTGATCGGTGGGCTGCTGACCTCGACCCTGCTGACGCTGGTGATCGTGCCGGTGATCTATAGCCTGCTGGACCGGGTGGCCACGATGAGGCGCAAGAAGCAGGAGGCCGCGCCTCGGGGGTGAGGCTCAAAAGCCGGTGGAACAGCCTGTTATTCAGGCAGAGGTAAGGGGTTGTCATCCACAACGCAGGAGTGAACTTGACACATACACAGATGTAGGTGTATACTCCTGGTTGGAGGTGATGATGAGTACCTTGTATCGAACGCAGCTACTGCTGGAATCTGAGCAACATCAGACTCTGGCAGAGATTGCCCAGCGGGAAGGCCGGAGCATCTCCGAGCTAGTGCGCGAGATATTGCGGGAGCACCTGAGCGAAAGGGACCAGGAGACCCAAAAGCAGCAGGAGATCCAAGCGCTTGAAAAGCTGGCGCAGATCCGTGAACGGCTGGAACAACAATATGGGGTGTATCAGGGCGATCTGTTGGCCGAAGTGAGAGCCGAACGGGAAGAAGAGATAGAACGCACGTGGCGAGGTGATGCGTGAGTGTGGTCATCGATGCCAACCTGGTCGCTGCGGTTGTTTTGCCTCTGCCTTACTCCGACCGGGCAATGCAGATGCTAACCGAATGGAAACGGGCCGGGGTTGGACTGTTCGCCCCATTGCTCATGGAGTATGAAGTGGCAGCCATATTGCGCCGGGCGGTCGTCGCCGGCTGGCTGACTGATGATGCGGCAGTCGAGGCGATGGGCATGATCCTGGCTCTGAACATCCGCTGTCTGCCTCCTACACCCGGCCTGCACGAACAGGCCTTACATTGGGCACAACGGCTTGGGCATTCCAAGACCTACGATGCCCATTACCTGGCCCTGGCCGAACAAGAAGGGCTCGAGATGTGGACGGCCGATAGGCGACTGGCAAACGGCGCGCGACAGGTTGGGGTTTCTTGGGTGCGTTGGGTTGGTGAAGTTGAAGTGTAAGAGGAGAAAGACATGGCAAAAGACAGCGCGTCCTATCAGCCGGCGCTGCGCGATATGTTCCGGCTGGAGGTTCCTTTCGATGTCAACGTGTCGCCCAAAGGCGGGCGGGCGGCGATTACCGTGCGCACCGCCAACTGGAAAGATAACCGCTACGACCAGATCTGTCACGTGTACGACGTGGCGACCGGCGCTACCCACCAGATCAACCGGACGGGCAGCGTCAACCAGGCAGAGTGGGTCGACGATCAGACGCTGGCGCTGCTGAAGGAAGGGCCGGGCGACGACGACAAGGCGCAGATCTGGCTGTATGAGGGCCTGGTCGGCGAGGGCTGGGCGGTGACCGGCCACAAGACCGGGGTGGAGTGGTTCAAGCCGTTTGCCGGCGGCCTGCTGTTCAGGGCGCGCCACCCCGAGCGGCAGGAAAAGAAACCACGCGCCGACCGCTTTGGCAAGCTCGCCCATTTCGAGCAGGAGGAGAGCGCTGCGGCGCTCTATTACACCGGGCCGGCGGAAATGCGCCGGCACCGGGCGCAGGTCAAAGACGCCACCGAGGACGAGGCCAAGGAGCTGGCGCCGCCGGTGGCGGAGCTGAGCCGGCTGCTGCCCCAGCCGCTGTCGATCCAGGGGGTGATCCCCTCGCCGGCCGGCGACGCGGTGTATATCAACTGCCAGACGCGGGATGACCTGGTCTATTATCGCCAGACCAGCGCCTATCGCCTCAAGCTCGACGCCGGGGCGGCGCTGGCAGAGCATGTACGGCGCGAAAAGGTGAGGCAAGCGGAAAAGAAGGACCAGCCGGCTTCTGAAGGTCAGGATGAGGAGAAGGAGGACCTGTCTTACCTGGGCGAGATGGCGCGGCTCAACCTGCCCCGCGCCGCCACGGTGGCGGCCGTCTCGCCGGACGGGCGCAAGCTGCTGGTGGCCTATAAGGAGCGCGACGACAAGATGTACACCCGCCAGGATCTATGGATCATCGACCTGGAGGCAGCGCTGCAGGCTGCCGACGCGGACGCCTTTCTGGCGGCGATGCGCAACATCTCGGCCGCCCTCGACCAGATGATCATCAGCGTGTATTGGGTGGAGAGCGGCATCTTTGTCCTGTACGCGGACCACGTCCGGCTGCGGGCGGCGCGCCTGGGAGAGGATGGGCAGTGCACGCCCCTGGATCTGCAGGGGCTATTCCCCACGATGGATTTTCACATCTCGGCGGCCGGGATCATCGGCTTTGCCGGAGCCAACGCCAAGACATTCTCGGAGGCGTACCTGGCCGAGCCCGGCCGCGATGGCGCAGAGTGGCGACTGAAACGGCTGACCGATTATGGCCGGGCGGTGGAAAGCTGGGACCTGGGCACGGTGGAGACGATCCGCTGGACGAGCAGGGACGGGGCCGAGATCGAGGGCGTGCTGCACAAGCCGTCGGACTTTGATCCGGCCAAGAAGTACCCGCTCGTGTTCGTGGTCCATGGCGGGCCGATGTGGTTCTCGGAAGAGTACCTGCTCACCGACGATGACATGGCCTACCACCCGGTGGTGCAGTTTGTCAACAAGGGCGTGCTGGTGCTCAAGCCCAACTATCGGGGCTCGATCGGGCGCGGGCAGGCCTTTGCCGAGCTGAACGTGAACAACCTGGGCGTCGGCGACCTGTGGGACCTGGAGAGCGCCATCGACCACCTGGCCGGGCTGGGGTGGGTGGACGCCGGCCGGGTCGGCTGCATGGGCTGGTCGCAGGGCGGCTATATCTCGGCCTTTGCCGGCCTGCACTCGGAAAGGTTCAAGGCGGTGTCGGTGGGAGCGGGCATCGCCGACTGGTACACCTATCACATCAGCAACGACATCCCCGACTTTACCGCCGATTACCTGTCGGGCTCGCCGTTCCGCGACCGCGAGCTGTATGTGAAGACGGCGCCCATCAGCAACCTGGCCAACGCCAAGACGCCGATGCTGATCCAGCACGGCACGGAGGACCGGCGCGTGCCGCTGTCCAACGCTACGGAGCTGTACCGCGGCCTGAAGGAGATGGGCGTGGCGGTGGAGCTGTTTGTCTTTCCCGGCATGGGCCACCCGATCACCAAGCCGCGCGAAAACCACGCCGTGATGCACCAGAACCTGGCCTGGTTCAGCCACTACCTTTTGGGCGAAGAGCTGGAGCTGGAATAGGGGGGCGGCCATGTCCTACACCCTGAGCTATTCACGCCGGGTGAAGCTGGTCCGAATCGCCATCGTGCTGTTGCTGGCGATAGCGGCGCTGGCTCAGTGGGTGCTGGCCTGGGTGCATTTCATCCAGCCCCTGACCCAGGGGGCGGCCCTGGCCGCCCAGCCGCTGCGGCCGCTGATCGCCGCCAACGTGGGCCTGGTGCTGACCGTGGGCAGCCTGGCCTTGGTCACCCTGTTCCTGCCCGACCTGGCCCTGGCCGACGAAGGCCTGGCGGTGCGCACCTTGTTTGGCTGGCGGGTGATGCCCTGGGCGGCGGTCACGGCGGTGCGGACGATCCCTTTCGAGCGGTCGAGCCGGAAGCTGGTGCTGGTGCAGGGCGGCGGGGGACGGGGGATATCGTGGCTGCACCTGGTGAGCGCCTGCCTGGGGGCCGGTTTCAGGCCGGGCATCCTGTTTACTTCGGACATTCGCGATTTTGAGCCGCTGCTGGGCCGGCTGCGCCAGGAGGCGGCCCTGGCCGCTCCTCAGGCGGCGCTCGACGACCAGCTCTTTTCGCTGCCGGCCCGCCTGGTCTTTGAGCCGGCGCCCACCCTCGACGGCCTGGTCGACCGGACGCGCGACGAAGGCTGGACGCGGGCCAATCTGGCCCAACCGGCCCGGGCGATGGCCGCCGTCACGGCCGGGCTGCTCCTGGTCCAGGTGCTGATGCTGGCCTTTAGGGGAGGCGCGTGGTGGAAACCGGCGGTGCTCGTCGGGCTGGGCGCCGCCGAGTGGGCCGCCGGCGCGCTCTATGTCTACGCGCTGGGCGCTTTCCTGCCCGGCGAAGTGGAGGTGCACCAGGGGGCGCGCCTCTACCCCTATGCCCAGATCCCCCGCGCGCTGCTGGCCCTGCCGATGGCCATGCTGGTGGCGGCCGGGCTGCCCTTCGCGGCCTCGATGGTTGGGCTGGCGGCGATCGTGTGGGCCGTCATCCTGACGGCGGTGATGGTGCAGCAGGTCTACCGCCTGCCGTCGATCCTGCCGGCGATGGCCGGCGCTACCCTTCAGGCGCTGGCCCAGTTTATGGTGCTGGCGTTTATTTTTGCGCTGTAGCCGGGCCAACCCGCCGTCCTTGCGGATGGACAATCTATCGATTTCGCGCTATAATCCTGCCACTTGACAGAGGAGCCGAACCATGACAAACTTGAATCATCTGCTCGACCAGATTTGGCAGTCCTGTTCGGGCGAGGCGGCCTGGCAGACGGTCGCCGACGTCAGCCGCTACCATCGCATCCAGGCCAGCCCGGGCCACCGCCAGGCGGCCCATCTGATCCAACGCCAGCTCGACCTGGCCGGCCTGCGGGCCGAGATGCTGTCCTATCCCGCCAACGAGCGGACGATCTTTTGGGCCTACCCCAGTTTTCAGGAATGGAGCTGCACCGAGGCAGCGCTCCGCCTGGTCGCCCCGGCCGACAAGGCGGAAACCCTGGCCGATTTCCAGGGCTGCCCCATGTCGCTCATCCAGCGCAGCGAGTCTTTTGAGGGGGAGGCGGACGTGGTCCTGGTGGAGGACGGCGAAGACGACGAGGATTATCAAGGCCTGGACGTGGCCGGCAAGGTGGTGCTGACGCGGGGCGACGTGCGCCGCGTGTGCGAGCTGGCCGTCCGGCAGCGGGGGGCCGCCGGCATCCTGTTCGACGGGATGAGGACAGTCGACCCGGTGCGCCCCGAAGGCGACCTGGCCGACGCGCGCCAATACACCTCCTTCTGGTGGGAGCCGGGCGACGCGCGCTGCTTTGGCTTTGTGCTGACCCCTCGCCAGGGCCAGGCGCTGCGCTCGCTTTTGAAAAAGAAGGGGGGCGCGCCGGTCCGCGTGCGGGCCAAGGTCGTCAGCCGCCTGTACGACGGCGCCATCGAGGTTGTTTCGGGCGTCATTCCCGGCGAGACCGAGGCCGAGATCGTGATCACGGCTCACCTGTGCCATCCTCAGCCGTCGGCCAACGACAACGCTTCCGGCGCAGCGGCGGCGCTGGAGGCCGCCCGGACGCTGCAGGCGCTGATCGCCGGCGGCCGCCTCCCGCCGCCACGGCGCACCATCCGCTTTTTGTGGATGCCCGAGTTTACCGGCACGCAGGCCTACCTGGCCGGCCGCGAGGCCGAGCTGGACCGGCTGGTGGCCGGCCTGAACCTGGACATGGTCGGCGAGGATCAGAACCAGACCGGCAGTGTGTGGTTGATCGAGCACCCGCCGGCCGCGGCGGCTTCCTTTGCGCCCGACCTGCTGGTTCGCCTCCGTGACGAGCTGCCGGCGCTCAGGGGAGCGGCCGACACCTCGCCCAGCCATACCGGCCAGGGCGGCTATCCCCTGTACCGCTGCGCCGAGGCGCCTTTCTCCGGCGGCAGCGACCACGCCGTCCTGTCGGATCCGAACGTCGGCGTGCCCACGCCGATGCTCATCCAGTGGCCCGACCGTTTCTATCACACCTCGGCCGACACGCCGGACCGGACCGATCCGAACAGCCTGCGCCGGACCGCCGCGCTGGCGGCGGCCTATGCCTACTGGCTGGCGGCGGCCGGCGATGTCGACGCTGCCTGGCTGGGCATGGAGATGACCGCCCGGTTCAAGGTGCGCCTGGCGCAGACGGCGCAGCAGGCGGCGACCGCAGTGGCCGCGATGGACGGCGCCCCGGAGCTGGCCCAGGCGGTGGCCGGCCTCGACCGGCGGATCGCGTTCATGCTCGACCGGCACAAGGCGGCGCTGGGCACCCTGGAACGGCTCGCCCCGGCCATTTGCCTGATCGACGAGCTGGCGGCCGAAGCGGAGCGGGCGGCTCAGCACGAGCTGGGCTGGATTATCAAGACCACCGACATGCGCGCGGCCGGCCTCGGCCTCGGGGAGCTGCCCGACCCGCCGTCGCGCGACGCGGGCGACCTGTCTGACCTGGAGCGCCAGGCGGCGGGAAAGGTGCCGGTGCGCCTGGTGCGCGGCCCGGTGCCGCTGGGCAACCACATGGGCCGCCTGGCAGCGGAGGACCGCGAGCAGTGGCGCTTTTTGCTCAAGTCGCGGGAAAGCGGCATCCACTATACCCTGACCGGGTTGGCCCTGTACTGGGCCGACGGCAAGCGGTCGGTGCTGGAGATCGCCGACTTGGTCGAGATGGAAGCCGGCGGGCGGGACGTGGAGCTGCTGCTGGCCTATTTCGAGCTGCTGGCCAAGCTGGGGTTTGTGACGCTATGAAGATCCTGGTCACAGGTGGAGCCGGCTATATCGGCAGCGTGGTGGTGGAGGAGCTGATCCGCCAGGGCGAGCAGGTGGTGGTGTATGACAACCTGTCGCAGGGGCATCGGGCGGCGGTCCACCCCCAGGCCGAGCTTGTCGTGGGGGATCTGGCCGACCGCCGGCTGTTGGACGGCGTCATGGCGGGCCACGGCATCGAGGCGATCATGCACTTTGCCTCGCACTCGCTGGTGGGCGAGTCGACCAAGCAGCCGCTCAAGTACCTGGGTGACAACGTGGCCAACGGGCTCAACCTGCTCAGGGCCGCCCAGGATCACGGCGTGCGGCGTTTCATCCTGTCGTCGACGGCCAACCTATTCGACCGGCCGGCCCGCATCCCGATAGACGAGTCGGAGACGATCGTGCCGGGCAGCCCGTACGGCGAGTCCAAGTTCATCCTGGAGCGGATCCTGTACTGGCTGGACCGGATCTGCGGCCTGCGCTACGCCGCGTTGCGCTACTTTAACGCCGCCGGCGGCACCGCGGAGCGGGGCGAAGACCATCATCCCGAGACGCACCTCATCCCGCTGGTCCTCCAGGCGGCGCTCGGCCGCCGGGAGCGGATCGAGGTGTACGGCGCCGACTATCCCACCCGCGACGGCACCTGCGTGCGCGATTACATCCACGTCGTGGACCTGGCCCAGGCGCACATCCTGGCCCTGCGCGCCCTGGAGGGCGGCAGCCGGACCTATAACCTGGGCAACGGCCAAGGCTATACCGTGCGCGAGGTGATCGACACGGCGCGGGCGGTGACCGGCCGGCCCATCCCGGCGATCGACAGCCCGCGCCGCCCCGGCGACCCGGCGGTGCTCGTGGCCGGATCGGACAAGATCCGGCAGGAGCTTGGCTGGCAGCCGGCCCATCCCGACCTGCGCGACATAGTGCAGAGCGCCTGGGACTGGCACCGCGCCCACCCCGACGGCTACGGGGACTAGGGCTGACGTGCGCATTGCCGTCAATGCCTGGTTCCTGGACCAGCCCGGCACCGGCAGCGGGCAGTACCTGCGCGGCCTGCTGGGGGCCATGGCCGGCGCCGCGCCAGAGCACCAGTTCCTGCTGGCGCTGCCGGGCCCTGTTGATTTTGAGATCCCCGGCCTGAAAGCCGAGCGGGCGACGCTAAAATCGGGGCTGTGGCGGACCAACCTGGGCAAGCTCCTGTTCGAGCAGGCGGTTTTTCCCCGCGCCTGCCGCCGCTGGCGCGCCGACGTGGCCCACACGCCTTACTGGGGCTCGCCCCTGCGGCCGGGTCTCCCGGCCGTGGTTACCATCCACGACCTGATCCCGCTGCTGCTGCCCGCCTACCGCGGCGGGCCGTTGGTGCGGCTCTACACCCGGCTGGTGTCGGCTTCGGCCCGGCGGGCGGCCCTGGTCCTGACCGATTCGCTGGCCTCCAAGCGCGACATCGAGACGCATCTCGGCATTTCCGCCGAGAAGGTGCGGTGTGTCTACCTGGCGCAGGGAGGGCAGTTCAGCGCCGAGCCCGCGCCGGACGATGCCGCCGTCCGCGCCCGGTACGGACTGCCGGAGCGGTACGTGCTGTACCTGGCCGGGCACGACGTGCGCAAGAACGTGGCCGGGCTGGTGGAGGCGTTTGCCACCGTCGCCCAGGCCGACGGCGACGTGGCGCTGGCCATCGGCGGGCGGCTGCCCGACCGGCCCGATCCGCTCTTTTTCGACCCGCGGCCTCTGATCGCGGCGCTGGGCCTGGCGGACCGGGCGCGGCCGATCGGCTGGGTGGAAGAGGCCGACAAGCCGGCGCTGTACCGGGGCGCGGCGTGCGCCGTTTTCGCGTCGCAGTACGAAGGGTTTGGCCTGCCGGTGCTGGAGGCGCTGGCCTGCGGCGCGCCGCTGGTCACCTCGAATGCCGCCTCGCTGCCCGAGCTGGCCGGCGACGCGGCCTTTGCGCCGGACCCCGGCGACACAGCGGGGCTGGCCGGGGCGATCCTGGCCTGCCTGTGTGACGAGCCGCTGGCCGCCGAGCTGCGCCGCCGCGGCCCGCAGCAGGCGGCCCGTTTTAGCTGGGACCAGACCGCACGGCAGACTCTGGCGGCCTACCAGGAGGCGGTCTCGTGCGCGTCCTGATGGTGTCCAAGGCGTGCGTGGTCGGCGCGTACCAGACGAAACTGGAAGAGCTGGCCCGGCTGCCGGAGATGGAGCTGACCGTCGTCGTGCCGCCTTACTGGCGCGACGAGCAGGGCGCGGTCGAGCTGGAGCGGCGGCACACCGAGGGCTATGACCTGGTGGTCGAGCCGATGGCCTTCAACGGCAGCTATCACCTGCACTTTTACCCCGGCCTGGGCAAGAGGATCAAGCGGGCGCGGCCCGACCTGGTGCACATCGACGAGGAGCCGTACAACCTGGCCACCGCCCACACGCTGTGGCTGGCCCGGCGGGCCGGGGCGCGCAGCCTCTTTTTTTCCTGGCAGAACCTCCAGCGCCGCTACCCCATGCCCTTCCGGCTGATCGAGCGCTATGTGCTGGACCACGCCGATTATGGCATCGCCGGCAACCAGGAGTCGGCCAGGGTGTGGGCGGCCAAGGGCTACCACGGCCCGCTGGCCGTCATCCCCCAGTTCGGGGTGGACCCCGACATCTTTTGCCCGGCGCCCAGGCCGGGCGAGGCGCGGGGCGCGGAGCGAGGGTTTGTCGCCGGCTATGTGGGCCGCCTGGTGGAGGAAAAGGGGGTGGACCTGCTGCTCGAGGCGCTGGCCGGGCTGCCGGGCTCGTGGCGGGCCTATGTGCTGGGCAGCGGCCCGGCGGGGGAGGCGCTGCAGGCCCAGGCGCAGGAGCTGGGGCTGGCCAGCCGGGTGACGTTTGACCGGTGGATCCCGTCGGCGCAGATGCCGGGCTATTACCGCCAGTTGGACGCGCTGGTGGTGCCGTCGCGGACGCGCCCCAACTGGAAGGAGCAGTTCGGCCGGGTGCTGATCGAGGCGATGGCCTGCGGCGTGCCGGTGATCTGCTCCGACTGCGGCGAGCTGCCCAACGTGGCCGGCGATGCCGGGCTGGTCTTTCCCGAAGGGCGGGCCGACGCGCTCAGGGCGCACCTGGGCCGGCTGATGGCCGATCCGGAGCTGTGCGCCGACCTGGCCCGGCGCGGGCGGGAGCGGGTGCTGGGTCATTACACGCAGGCGCAGATCGCTGCCCAAACTTATCAGGTGTACCAGACTGTATTGAGCTGATAGCTGAGGGTGGGACACGCCTGTCCCACCCTCAGCTCATGACCTTACTTGGTCAGCTCAAAGCTGACGGTGACCCGGGCGGTGACCTCGATCTGGCCGGGGGCGACGCTGCTGTCGGCCAGGGCCGAGGCGCCGCCCACCTCCTGGATCACGTTCTGGGTCATGGCGCCGCCCCAGCGGCTGCCCCACCAGGCCCCGTAGCTCGACCACCAGCCGCCCTGCTCTTCCTGGATGGTGAGCGGGTCGCCCACCTGCTGGCCCAGCTCGCCGGCCAGGGCCACGGCCTTTTCCTTGGCCGCCTTGATGGCCAGCGCGCGGGCTTGGTCCCGGTGTTGGCGCAGCTCGGTGGTGCGAAACTCGATGCCGTGGACATAGTTGACGCCGGCCTCGAGCGAGGCAGACAGCACCTCCTCGAAGCGGGACAGGTCGCGCAGGGTGATGACGATCGTCTTGTGGACAAAGTAGCCGACAAAGTCGCGGTCTTCGTAATAGCCGTCTCGGTAGCGCGGCTCGACGCCTAGATAGTCGGTCTGGACGTGCTCGGGCTCGATGCCATACCGGCCGGCCAGGGCGAGCACCCGCTTGACGATCTCGTCGTTGCGGCTCTTGGCCACGTTGAGGTTCTTGTCCCACGTTTCTACGCCCAGAGACAGGATCACTTCGTCGGGCACGACCCGGACCTGGGCCTCGCCGGTGACGGTGACGCGGCGGGTCTCCTGGGACGACGGCTGGCTGTCGGTCCAGGCCGACAGCAGCAGGATCGCGAGCAGCGAGGTGCCGGCGATGGCGATGGCGCCAAGTTTTGTTTTCATGCTAATCCTCCCATAGAAATAATTCAACCACAAAGGACACTAAGGTGATCGGTTTGTTGAGCATGCTCTGATTATAGCCAAGTTATGTGGCAGGGGTGTGACAGGGACAAGACAACCTGGGGGCAGATCGGCGGCGCTTGCGGGAACCTTCCGGCGAGGAGCGGCGTCTATATGGCGAGTAGAGCAGGGCCGATTGTCCTGCCAGGATGGGAAATCGGGAGGGTGATATGTCTCGACACTCCAATATCCAACCGCTATTTGCCAGAAAAACGGCCTTGTGATATAATACCCCGCTGTTTGAGATGGGCATGAGGCCTATCCATATTGGTCTGATGATTTGGGTATTCGAGAAAGGGTTCGGACTGTGCCACTAACAAAAACGGAAAAAACGGACATCATTCAGAAATTCAACATCCATGTGGGAGACACCGGCTCGCCTGAGGTGCAAATCGCGCTGCTGACGACCCGGATCACCCAGTTGACGGAGCATCTGAAGACACATAGACACGACGAGCACTCGCGACGCGGCCTGTACAAGCTCGTCGGACAACGGCGCCGGCACCTGGTGTATCTCAAGGGCAAGGACAACGAGCGCTATCGCAAGATCGTCGAGCAGCTTGGCCTGCGCAAATAGGGGCGCCCCGCTGTAACATCGCAGCACGTGACTGGCTTTTGGAGCCTTGCACCAGAGTAGGAGGCGAGGGCCATCGGTTGAGTCATACCTGTAGAATCAATTGAATCTGGGGAAGGTAAGGGTCAGGAATTGGGGAGTGTGCCCTGATTAGCATCACAGGACACACTCCCCAGTCCCTGCAACTTGCCTCTCCCCTCAATACTTGGAGGTAAAGTGAATAACGTAAAAACGTATGTCGTTGATTTCGCCGGCCAATCGTGGACGATTGAGACCGGCCATATCGCTTTGCAGGCCGGTGGAGCTGTGACCGTGCGGACCGGGGATTCCGTTCTGCTGTGCACCGCCACCGCCTCAACAACGCCCCGCGAAGGGGTTGACTTTTTCCCGCTCACCTGCGACTTTGAAGAGCGGCTGTATGCAGCGGGCCGCATCCCCGGCAGCTTTTTCCGGCGGGAGGGCCGTCCCAGCGAATCAGCCATTCTGACTTCTCGGTTGATCGACCGGCCGCTGCGCCCGCTCTTTCCCAAGGACTATCGCAACGACGTCCAGATCATCGCCACCGCCCTGTCGTCCGACTCGCAAAACATGCTGGATATCCCGGCCATCATCGGCGCCTCGACGGCATTGATGATCTCCGACGTCCCGTTCCAGGGACCGATCGGCGCTTGCCGGGTTGGGTTGGTAGACGGCGAGTTTGTCATCAATCCGACCGCCGACCAACTGGCAGCCAGCACGCTCGACCTGCGCATGGCCGCCACCGAGGACGCCATCCTCATGGTCGAGGCCGGCGCCAGCCAGGTCCACGAAGAGGTCATGCTTCAGGCGCTAAAGGCAGGCCACCAGGCCATGCAGCCGGTGATCGCCCTGCAAAAGCAGATGCAGGCCGAGATCGGCAAGCCGAAACAGACCGACTATGCGGTAGTAGCCAGCAATGAGGGCGCGCACGGCCGGGTGGTGGACCGCATCGGCACGCTGAGGCAGCGGGTGGCCGATCTGGTGGCCCAGCCGCACGACAAGGCCGAGTGGCACGAGTCAACGAATGCTCTGGAGGAAGAGATCATCGACTCGTTCGCCGAAGATGACACGATCGACACCGACGAGGTCAAGGTGGTGTTCCACGATGCGCTCAGGACCGAGCTTCGGCGGCGGGTCCTGGACCATGGCCAGCGCGCCGACGGCCGGACGACCACCGAAATCCGCCCCATCTGGAGCCAGGTCGGCATCTTGCCCCGCGTCCATGGATCGGGCCTGTTTACCCGGGGTGAAACCCAGGTGCTGAGCATCGCCACGCTGGGGACTCCGCGCGAAGAGCAAAAGCTCGACACCCTGCGGCCGGAAGATGCCAAACGCTACATGCACCACTATAACTTTCCGCCGTTCAGCACGGGCGAGACGTGGCCGCTGCGCGGCCCCAAGCGCCGTGAGATTGGACACGGCGCTCTGGCCGAGACGGCCCTGCGGGCTGTGCTCCCGCCGGAAGCCGAGTTCCCCTACACCCTCCGGGTGGTATCGGAAGTCCTGTCTTCCAACGGCTCTACGTCGATGGCGTCGGTATGCGGCAGCACCCTGTCGCTGATGGACGCCGGCGTGCCGATCACCAACCCGGTGGCGGGCATCGCCATGGGCTTGATCATCGAAGACGGCCAATATGCCATCCTGAGCGACATCCAGGGCCTGGAAGATCACCTGGGCGACATGGATTTCAAGGTGGCGGGCACGCGGGAAGGGATCACCGCCCTGCAAATGGACATCAAGGTCAAGGGCATCAGCTACGAGATCCTGTCCCAGGCGATGATCCAGGCGCGCGCCGGCCGGCTCCATATCCTGGACAAGATGGCGGAAGCGATCACCGCCCCCAGGCCGGAGATGTCACCCTATGCGCCGCGCATCACCACCGTCCACATCGATCCGGAAAAGATCGGCAAGATCATCGGCCCCGGCGGCAAGATGATCCGCAAGATCCAGGAAGAGTGCGGCGTCCAGATCGACATCGAAGAGGACGGCACCGTCTATATCGCGGCCACCGAAGGCCCTGCGGCGGAAAAAGCCCAACAGATGATCGAGGGCCTGACCGAAGAGCCTGAAATCGGCAAGACCTATGTCGGCAAGGTCGTCCGCATCGAGAGCTATGGCGCCTTTGTCGAGATTATGCCCGGCGTCGACGGCATGGTGCACATTTCTCAGCTGGCCGACTATCGCGTGCCCAGCGTTGAAGAGGTGGTGCACATGGGCGACGAGGTCATGGTCATGATCATCGATATCGACCAGGACACCGGCAAGATCCGGCTCTCCCGCCAGGCCGTGCTGGAAGGCTGGACGGCCGAAGAGGCTCGTGAGAAGGACCGCAAGCCGTCCGGCGGCGGCGGCAATCGGGACGACCGGCGAGGCGGCGGGTCGCGCGGCCCCCGGACGGGTGATTCGTCTTCCCAGGACCGGCGCTCGCCGATACGCAGGCGCTAGGCGCCTACTCGAGGATCAACTGGCCGGGCTGTCTATTGGGCATGCCCGGCCAGTGCTAAATAGGTGACATGGACGACGATTTGAATGGCAGCCCAGAGCTCATGGAGCCTGCGCCATACCGCCCCGGCGTGGCCCGGCGGTTTGTGCGCCTGGTGCGCGAGCTGCTCGAGACCATCCTGCCGGCCATCCTCATCGCGCTGCTGCTCAACGTCTTTGTCGGCCAGGCCACCCGCGTCCAGGGTCAGAGCATGGAGCCCGGCCTGCACACCGACCAGCGCCTGGTTGTGGAGAAGGTGTCCTATCGCTTCCACGGTCCGAGCCGCGGCGACATTGTGGTGATCCGGGTGCCGAGCCAGGGCGAGGAGCTGCTGATCAAGCGCGTGATCGGCCTGCCCGGCGAAACGGTCGAGATCCACGACGGGCAGGTCTACATAGGCGGGCATCTGCTGGACGAGCCGTATGCCAATGGGTCGACTCGCCAGGGGCGGTTAGGGCAGAGCATCACTGTGCCGGCGCTGCAGGTCTTTGTCATGGGCGACAACCGCGATCACTCGAACGATTCGCGGACTTTTGGCCCGGTGCCGATCGAGAATATCGTAGGTCGGGCCTGGGTTTCCTACTGGCCGCTGGATAACGCCGGCATGGTCCGGTAAGGCCGGTTTTTCCTGGGTCCATCAGGATCCGTTGGCAAGCCGGGCCGTCTGCGCAACGCCCGGCTCGATGAAAGCGCTAGTGCTTCTGCAAGGTTGGGGGTGATGGGTTCATCACAGTGGAGTCGCACAACCAAGCTTGTGATCATTGTCAGCCTGATCGTCCTCTTGCTGCTGGCCCTTTACCTGTTCCGCGACATCCTGCTGCCGGTCATCATGGCTGTGGTGCTGGCCTTTATCCTCAAGCCGTTGGTCGATTTTCTGCATAAAAGGGTCGGCTTGCCGCGCACTTTGGCCGCACTCTTGTCGAGCGGCATCCTGCTGGTGGCGTTGGTCATCCTCGTCGGCACCGTGGTGCCCTTTGCCGTCCAGCAGGTCGCGCGCCTTAACCTGGATGCGGAGCAGTTGTCCAACGACCTGGTCGCTTTTCTGTCCCAACCGGTCACCATTTTCAACTATACGTTCAACCCTCAGAGCCTGGTCGGGGACCTGCGAAGCACCATTCAGAACCTGCTCCGGCCTTTTGCCACCGAGACCTTTGGGATTGTCATGAACGTGGCATCCAGCCTGTTCTGGACCGTGGCGATCCTGGTCATCTCGTTCTACCTGACCAGGGACGCCGACCGGCTGCGCGCCTTTCTCGACCGGATAGCGCCGCCAGGCCACGCCAAGGAGCTTCGCTGCCTGCGGGAGAGTATCGGCCAGGTATGGAAGGCGTTCCTCCGCGGGCAGATGGCGCTGGCGCTTGTCGTCGGCACGACGGTGTGGCTGCTGATGACGATCGTCGGGCTGCCTAACGCCGAGCTGCTGGGTGTGCTGGCCGGCTTGCTGGAAGTGGTGCCCAACTTTGGCCCGATATTGGCCGCCATTCCGGCGGTGATCATCGCCCTGTTCCGTGGCTCTACCTATCTGCCCTTGAGCAACTTTTGGTTTGCGGTCCTGGTGGCCGGCCTGTATACCGCCGTCCAGCAGGTGGAAAATGCCTTCCTGGTGCCGCGCATTATGGGCCGGAGGATGCAACTACCCCCTGTCGTCGTCTTTGTCGGCGTGCTGGCCGGTGGGATGATCGCCGGCGTGCTCGGCATTCTGCTGGCGGCGCCGGTGCTCGGCACCTTCCGCGTTTTGCTGAAATATGTCTATGCCAAGCTGCTCGACCAGGAACCGTTTCCCGATCAGGAACGCGCTCAGGAACAGGTTGCCAGGGAGTTCTACCCCGGCGAGATCGACGTTATCCTCTTTGATCTGGATGGGACTCTGGTCGAAACCGACGACGAGGCGGTGAGCAACCTCGCCCGCCGGCTGCGGCCGGTCAGGTGGCTTTTTTCCAGGCGCGATCCGGTTGGGGCCGCCCGCGGCCTGATCATGGCTTTGGAAGGCCCGGGCAACGGCGTGGTGTCGCTGCTGGACCGGGTGGGGCTGGACGACAACCTGTTCGGCCTGGGCGACCGCCTGCGCCGGCTCCGCGGCCTGTCTGCCCCTCCTGATTTCCAGGTCATGGACGGCGCCGGGCCGATGCTGAGGGAGCTGGGCCGCCGCTACCGGCTGGGCATCGTCACCACCCGCAGCCGCAGGCACGCCCAGGCTTTTGTGGAGCAGCAATCGCTCGGCGGCGTGGTGCAGGTGATCGCCGGGCGCGAGGACACGCGCCGCCTCAAGCCTCACCCCGGCCCGCTGCTGTACGCGGTCAAGGAGCTGGGGGCGCCGATCGAGCGCTGCGTGATGGTGGGCGATACGGCGGTGGACATGGGCGCCGCCCGCGCCGCCGGGGCCTGGGCGGTGGGGGTGCTGTGCGGCTTTGGCCGGCGGCAGGAGCTGGAGCAGGCCGGCGCCGACCTGGTCCTCGACACTACGGCCGACCTGGGCAAGTTGCTCTAGTGTGGAGCCCTGTTTCTTGAGAGGAAACAGGGCTTTCTTGTCAACCGTGCTAACGGATTCTTCCCAGGATAGTGGCCTTTCCCTCCTCTAGCCTTACCTCGTCGATGATCACCGGCAGGTTCTGCGCCAGCCTGAACTGGGCGTCGATCTCGGCCTGGATCCGGTCCCGGACAAACCCAGGCACCGCCAGCCCGGCCAGGTGCAGGTCCTCCAGCGTGACCAGCGGCACGCCGTCGCGCAGCCTGATCGCCGCCCGGCCGCTGAGGCCTATCCGCAGCCCCAGTACCTCGGCCACCCCCTCGGCCGTCACCCCCTCCGGCCGGATCGACACCTGCGGGTCGCGGAACGGGACGTTGGGGTGGGCCTCCAGGTACCAGGCGATCGTCTCGGCCGCCTCCCGGTCGGTGACCTCCACAGTGAACGGCTCGCCGCCATGCCCGCCTTCGTTCAGCTTGAGCCGGAGCGCCGCCAGGTCCGGCTCAAGGCGGGGCGCCACCTCCACGGCCGGCCCCTCCGGCGCCAGGGCATAGGCCCAGGCCGCGCCGTTGGCAGCCAGCAGCACGAGCGCTATCCAAAAGTTGAGACTGGTCAGGATCCGTTTCATCTTCCTCTACCCGCAAGCAGTTACAGAACTTTCTCTTACCACAGCGTGCGCAGCACGCCCAACCCCACCGGCAGCAGCACCACCAGGCAGATCAGGCCCCACACGGCGATGGCCCGCTCTGTCGGCAGTCCCGGCAGTAAGGCGGCTTTCTCGCCCGCTTCGTCCGCCGGCCGGAGCCGCCGGGCGATCGCCCGCAGCGCGGCCAGCAGGCCGATCCCCTCGGCGGCCAGCAGGGCCAGCAGCAAGGCTCCCTCGGCCACGCCCAGCAGGTCCACCTCCCAGCCCTGGAACCAGGCGCCGGATACCGCCGCCGCGACGACGCACGTCCCGTTCCACAGGGCATGGGCCCCGACGGCCAGCCCATAGTATCGGCCCCACCGCGCCGCCGCCCCAGGCTCGCCGCGCCGCACATGCCACCAGGCCACGGCCATCAGGCCGGCCCCGAAGGGGTGGAGCGCCGATCCCAGCAGCCGGACGACCAGCACCCCGCTCCATGCATCGCCAAAGCCGGCCGCGTAGAGCAGGTCCTCCACGGCGGCAAAGCCGGCCCCGGCCAGCACGCCCAGTACCAGCGCGTCGCGAGCGGTCGGCAGCCGTTTCAGCACCGGCAGCAGCGGCAGCGGCTTGACCAGCTCTTCGACCAGCGGCGCCAGGACGGCCGCCTGGACCAATCCAAGCAGGAACACGGGCGACGCCATCTCTTTTCCCAGCCCGCCGGCCAGCGCGTCCACCAGGTCTCCGACCAGGTCGAGCACCTGGTCGCTCATCCCGGTGACGAGCAGCAGAGCTGCCCCGCCCAGCAGCGTATTCAATACAAAGGCCGCGAGTGTGCTGGCGGTCGCCCCCAGGCCCAAGGCGGCCAGCCCGCGCGGGGCGGTGACGGCCTGGACCTCCCTGCCCCCGCTGCGCAGGATCCAGCTCGCCACGGCCAGCGGGCCCAACACCGCGGCAGCAGCGGCAAACAGCGGCATTAGAAAAGTGGTCGAGGTGCGGGCCTGCCACAGTCCCAGGCCGGCCGCCAGCGCCAGGACAAACCCGCCGGCCAGCGCCCAGGGCGGCGGCAGCCGCACCGGCCCGATACGCCGGCCGAGCAGCGACCGGAGCGCCGCGTATGCCGTGACCCCGCCGCCGGCCAGGCCGGCCAGGAGCAGAAGGGCCAGCCACAGGTTAGTTTCCCAATACCATGGCTCCGTGGCCGCCTCCACCAGGTACGCCAGGCCGGCGAGCCCGCCGATCCCCAGCCACAGCAGGCCCCACAGCCCTACCAGAACCTTGAGTCGCTTGCTCATCTGCTCACTCCCACTCTTCCAGCCGGGCGCGCACCTCGGCCGACAGCTTGCGGATCTTGTCCAGTTGCAGCTCGATCAGCACCGCCACGCCCACCAGCAGCAGCCCGACGATGCCGAACACGATCCAGCGGTTCGCCGTCAGCAGCGGCTCGATCGACTGGGTCACGGCGTCGACTAAAACGCCGACCAGGCCAATGTACAGGAACTGCCGCTGCCTCCGCGCGCTGCCCCACCACACCAGCAGCAGCGCCTCGACGCCCATGATCAGGGCAAACGGCCAGCTCCTGTCTGCCACTCCCGGCAGCGACTGTCCCCAGGCCGACCCCAGCCAGACCAATATCCCGGCCCGATCCACCCAGCGAGACAGGGCTTTGTTGCCCGCCCGCCACTCCAGCCAGCCGACGGCCAGCAGATACAGGCCGGCCGGTATGGCGTACCACTGGAACTGGGCCATGTCCACGAAAAAGCGCCACCACAGCGACCAGGCGGCCAGCAGCAGCGCCACCGCCGCATAGCCCAGCAGCCGCCGGCGCCGCACAAAGGCCGTCGCCAGGTAGAGCAGCCCGCTCAGCGCCAGCACCCACATCACCATCCGCACCTGCGGCGCATAATCGACCACGGTCAGCGGCCCGCCAAAGATGGTGCTGACGAGCAGTTCTGTCACATCCAGCCCGATCCTAAATGCTGTTAGCAGGGCCAGCGTGCACAGCCCCAACCCCATCCATTCCAATGGCCGGATCCACACCCGCGCCCGCCGCTGCAGCCCCTCGGCCCGGGCCAGGCCAGTAGCCCCCCACAGCCCATAGCCCAGCAGGCCGTAGCCGAGCCCCAGCAGCGCCAGGCCGACCGGCTGGTCGGTCGGTTTGGCGCCGGCCCAGGCCAGCGTCTGGAACAGGGCGACCACCCCCAGCCCGCCGGCGGCAAAGGGCAACAACGGCTGAGCCCACACGGTCGCCAGCGCCGCCAGCAGCAGGGCGTGGGCTGCCGTGACGACGGCGCCCGGCTCGCTGTGGATCAGGGCTGCCGTCTGACCTGCCAGCAGGTCGATTGCCAGAAGCAGGTAAAGCGGCCTCGACCAGCCCGCCCACCAGGTCCGGCTCAGGGGCTGCCCCTCGCGGCGCAGATGCTCGACCGCCAGGGCCAGCGCCGCGGTGACGATCGTCACCGGCAGAAAGGCCAGCGCCGCCCAGCTTGGGTCGCCCAGCCAGCCGGCGGCATCGATGGCCGCCAATGCAGCTCCCTGGGCCAGCGCCCCGGCCAACAGCAGCGCGATGCGCCGCCGGAACCGCCACGTCGCGTGCAGGAATGCCGCCGCGGCCAGGGCCAGGGCGATGGCCAGCCGCGTTGGGTCGCCCCAAGACAGCCCGGCGGCCACCAACGCTCCCACATAGCCCCAGGCATAGGCCGGCCCGGCCCACCACTCCAGCCACGAGGCCGGTTGCCACGTGCGGGGATGCCACGATGGGAAGATGGCCGGCGACCGGCCCAGGCGCCAGTCGAGCAGGTGGGCCGCGGCCAGGGCGGCGGCCACACCCAGGAACAGGGCCAGGCCATAGTCGGCGGGGTCGACCTTTAGCCAGGTCAGCGCCACCCCATAGGGCACGGCCAGCAGGGCCGCCGCCGGCGTCAGCAGCAGGGGCTGGCGCAGCCAGGCCGCCACGGCGGCATAGATCGCCGCCGCCGCCAGGTAACCCCAGAACGCGCCCACGTTGTCCACGCTGGATCCTGACAGGCCCAACGTGATCGCGACAAAGGCCGCCACCAGGAGGGGCGCAGCGTAGGCCGGCTGTTTCAGGCGGCGCAGCAGCCAGGCGATGGCCACATAGGCCGCGCCCAGGGCGATCAGCCCCCACCCGCGCCGCTCTTGCGGCACGGCGCTTTCGGCCAGCGCGATCAACAGCGCCCCTCCCGCCAGCGCCGCCGCCGGGTAGATCCACATTGGCTCCCGGAACAGCCGGGCCGACAGGATGCACAGCAGCGCGTCGAAACACAACGCGGCGGCAAGCAGCGGCTGTTGGTGGCCCACCAGCAGCGTGCCGATCGTTGCGGCGCCATAGGCCCCCAGGTAGAGAGGCAGGGCATCGGCCTCGTTTATGCGGCGCAGGCGGCGCCCCACGGCCAGGAGCGGCAGCGCCAGGGCCAACAGCAGCAGTCCGTACGACTCGTACGGCGACTGCGGGGTTGCGTAGCGCAGCAGGTGGACGGCCCACACCGGTAGCACTGCCACGGCGGGGTAGAGGAAGCGCGCTGCCCGCCAGCCGGCCAGCCCGCGCCGGCGATCGGCGACGGCCGACAGGACATAGAACGCCAGCCCCAGCCCCCAGGTCAGGGCCGAGATGGTCGAATCGGCCACGCCCCACAGCAGGGCCGGCGGCAGCAGCAGGTTGGACCACACCCGCAGCGGAAAGCCGTAATCCTGTTTGGGCTGTGTGCGTCCGGTGACAAAGGTCAAGGCCAGGCCTATGAGCAGCTCGATGCAAGCCAGCACGGTCCACGGCAGAGCATAGTCGCGCAGCGACTCTGGCGGGGTCCACAGGAACCAGCCCCAGGCGGTCAGCAGCGTCCATGGCACGATCACCAGCCCGCCGGCCAGCCACAGGAACAGCCGGCGGCGGAAAAGCCACGCCGACGCGGCGTACAGCGCCGCGATCGTCAGCAGGGCGGCGATGGCCCACCTTTCGCGGCCCAGCCCGCCGCCCAACAGCCATATGTTGCGTCCCAGAGCCAGGACGATTGCCATGCCTGACACGGCCCAGCCGGCGACCAGCAGCGGCCGCCGGTACAGGGGCCAGGCCCGCTTGACCAGCGACGACCGGCCCCGGAGCGCGCCGGCTGCCAGGCCCCGCTCGGCCAGGACATAGGCAACCGCCACCAGCGCCACCTTGAGCGCCGACGAGCCGTGCTCCCCGCTATAGGCCCACGCGGCCAGCCCGGCGGCGGTTACCCCCAGCCACGCGGCGACGTGCCCCCACACCTCCTGCTCGTGGAACCAGGCCAGCAGCGCGTAGGCCAGGCCCAGGATCAGGCAGGCGCCGGCCGGCCACGTCTTGAACGCACCGGTCCACCGCTCTGCCCACAAGGCAGGGACGAACCCCCAGACGACGGTGACAACGGCCAGCAGGTGGGCTACCCCATACAGAGCGGACAGGAAGCGGCGGGGCACCCCTTGCCGTCGCTCCAGCCACAGCCCGGCCAGCACGTAAGCAGCCGGCACCAGGGCCAGGATGGGCGTCTGCTTGTGCCAGGGCACGCCCCAGAAATCGAGCAGGAGCAGCAGACCGGCCGGCAGAGCCAGCCCGCCGGGTATCAGCCACGTGCTGTGGCGCCAGGTGGCGGCCGAGGCGAAATAGAGCGCCGCCGCGGCCAGCAGCGTCACCGCCAACACCGGCTGGTTGTCGTAGATCAAGGCCACAACCGGCGCGGCCAGGCTGCAGCCATAGCCGACGGCGTACCAGGGGAGCGACCAACGGCGGTACAGCGCCGACCGCCGAAAGCCCGGCACGTGGGTCAGGTCGAAGCAGGCCCAGGCCAGGACCGCCAGCACGATGCCCAGCCAGGCGTCGAGGGGACGGAAGCGGGTGTAGACCAGGGCGGCAAAGAAGGGCAGCGGCACGGCGATGACCCAGTGCAGCGCCGTGTGGCGCACGGGACCCAGGCGGCTCAGCGGAGCCTCCAGGCCGGGGTGCTCGCCGGTGTGGTCCAGCCACAACAGCCAGGCCGCCAGCCCGATCCAGGCGCCCACGGCGTAAGTCAGCAGCGCCTCGTCGGCCAGCAGCAGCGGCGGCAGCATCGCCAGCGCGGCGATCGGCAGGGCCGCGGCAAATAGAGAGGCGGCATAGTCCGGCCTGGCCCGCAGGCGGACGGCGGCTATGACGTGCAGCAGGGCCAGCAGGCTCCAGCCAACCCCCAATTCGGCCGGCTCCAGGTGCCCGGCGGCCATGGCGAACGACGCCGACGACAGGGCCAGCAGGCTGGCGGCCGGCAGAAAGCGCGGCCGGTCCCAGGCCAGGATGGCTGCGGCCGCCCCGGCTGCCAGCACGGCGTGCGTCGCCGCCGCGGCCCACAGGTCGAACACACCCCACACGGCGGCAGCGGCCATCAGCCCCAGCCCCCAAGCCGTGGCCGTATGGCTGTGCTCGCGCAGAATCGGATCGCCGCTGGGTTTCTCCTCGCCGGCGACTGTGCCGGCTTCCTCTTCACCGGCCGAGCCGGACGTCTGGGCGAGGCTGTCGGCCTTGGTCACACCGGCCAGCGCGTATGCCTGCCGGCCGGCAAGCAGGTAAAGCGACCCCAGCACCGCCAATCCCAGGGCATACCACGGCGTCTCGATCCGCAGCGGCGCAAAGGCCAGGCGCAGGAGCAACAGGACGGCTATGGGCAGGATCGTGGCGGCAACGCGGCCCAGCCACGGGTCGCGGTTGAGGAGCGCCGCATAGGCGTACAGGATCGCCCCCACCATCCACGCCCCGGCCAATGAAATGTTGAGCTCGTAGCCTTGGTCGCCCGTGAGCCACCAGCCCAGGCCCACCACCAGGATCACCGCCGTGGTCACCAGCGCCGAGAAGCGAAAAGGCTTGGCGAGCAGCGACGTTCCCAGCCGGTAGGATAGGACCACCAACCCCAGCACCAGGACCGTCAGAGCCAGCAGGTCCCACTCTGGCGCGACGCCGAGCACCTTCAGAACCGCGCACAGCAGGCTGCCGGCCGTGGCCGCCACCACATAGCCAAAGAAGCTGGCCCGCAGGCGCAGCGCGGTAAAGATATAGATCGGCAGGCATACCGCCGAGGCCATCAGCCACACCCACGGCCATTGATCGGCCGGCAGTACGCCGCCGGCGACGAACACGGCGTAAAAGTCGAGCGGGACGAGCAGCGATCCGACGGCCGTGACCGCTATGCCGCTGGACCGCAGCTTCATCCGCACCCGCAGGAACCAGCCGGCAAAGTAGAAGGACAGGGTAAAGAGGATGATAAACCCCAACTGCACCGCCTCCGGCAGAGCCTCCCAGTTGGTGGCGACGTAGGTGGTGGCCGAAGCCACCAGCAGAAACGCCCCCAGGAACAGGACGACGTTCAGCGTCCGCTCCGACAGCAGCGTCTGCCAGATCCGCTCCCAGGTGAGCGGCGGCCGCGGCGGCTTGGGCAGGCGGGCGACCACTGGCGGCGCGGCCGCGGCCTCTGCCGCCTGCACAATAACAGCCTCTTCTGCTTTGGCTGCGACAACCGGCGCCGGTGCGGGGGTAGGCGCCGGCTCGGCAGGGCTGGGGCGCAGGCCCAGCCCGATCCCCAGGTTGCGTTGCCTGTCCAGCAGCTCCTCCAAAGCGAGGCGATACTTGCTGGCCGGGAAACGGGATTGAAGGCCGTTGAGTATCTCGATCATATAGCCGACCAGCGCCAGACGCTCGGCCGGGCTGTCAAAGGCCGGGGTCTCTTCTGTCGGCGCGTCGGCCAGGCGCCGGCGCAGGGGCTCGGCCTCAACAGCGGCGTTGGCGCGCAGGTGGCCGGCGACCCGATCGGTGAGGCAGCGCCTGGCCTGCCAGCCGTCGACGTGAGCCTGGAGCTGTTCGAGGCGATAAAGCTGCCAGCGAAGCTTGTGCGCCTCTTCCGCACTGGGAGGGGGCGGCCGCAGGCCCAGGCTGACCTCCAGCTCTTTGCGGCGGCGCCGGTAGCGGTCTTGGACCCCGCCGAGGGCGGTTGGCTCAAGCCCGGTCCAGCTCTCTATCTCGCCAAGCAGATAGGCGATGTGGGCCAGCTCTTCTACCTGGGCCGCTGGGCCGGCAAACCCACACCGGCTGCAGGCCGTGTCAGGGTCGAACCCTGCTTGATCGCATCGTGGACACCTCATGATTGCTTCCTCCTTGCAAGAGGCTCACGCGTTGTGCCGGTCGTGCAGTTCAGCCGTGCTATTTGCGGGAGAGTTGCAGCTCCAATCATAGCACACTCCAATTCTGTTGTCAACCACCTACGCACTCCCTTTAGAAAGGCCGGTTGGTCACCACCGACAAGGCCGGCACCAGGCTTGGGTTTATCCTTGGCCGGGGCAACCAGGGCCCGTCAACGCTCGGATTGCGGCAGCCGGCAACGCCTTACAGTGGAGTAGAGCTTGACGCCGTACACCGCCATCAGGATCGGCGCCACCGCCCAGATCGATCCTGCGGCGAGCGGCAGACTCGTGACAATCCTAGGGTTGAAGAACCCGGGCTCTGACCAGTTGAGCCACCAATACATCCTGTCGGTCGTGTAAGAACAGCTCGGCGAGAAGATGGGCCAGCGCAACAACTGGTTGGAGAAATAATAGTCGAGGATCACCCATTCGAGGCGGAAAAGACTGATGATGGTACGGACGAGCGTGGCGGCATTGGCCCAGGTCCGCAGTTTCTCGTCGGCTAGTTTTGTGGATACGATTGCCTGAGCATACGATCTGACAGCCATTTCTTCCTTCTCCTTGGTACCAAATCTACAACAGATCGGATCTTGCGACGATGGTTGCTCTTACTATCCCGATCTTACGGCATCTGAACTGCCAAAACAAGGTATGGAACCGCCAAAAAGCGCCAACCTGGAGGCATTGCGGGCGTTACCGGGGGAAGCAAAATGCGCAGATCTAAATCGCCAGCCGCAATAGAGCCCCGTCCATCAGCGTCTCTACCTCCTGTCGCAACAGGTGCACCTCCCCGGCTGCTCCAGTCTCACCAGGCTGCCGGCTCTGCATCTTGGTGAAAGCCAGTTTGGCGCAGAACCGGAATGCGAGTCGTAGTTGCACCAGGCTGTGCAACCCACCCCGCCGCAACGCCCACCACTCTGCCAGCCAGCAGCCGCCAGGCGTCGTCAACCAGTGGAAGAGGGTATCTGGCACCTCGCCGGCCAGCTCGACCGCCAGGCAGCGCCGCCGCTGGTGCAGCGACCAGACCATCACTGCCACAATGACCAGCAGCCCGGCCCAGGTCACGGCTATCGTCTGTAGGCTCCAGCCCGTTGTACTGTCGATAGCCAGGTTGTGGAAAGCGCGGGTGGCGACAGCCAGCACGAATGCTGCCAGGGGAACTGCCCAGTGCTGCCAGCGCTGTGGTGCCAGTCTGGCATATCCCAATCCGGCGCCCAGGATCGCCGCGTAGAGAGCCTGATTAAGGCCGTACAGCACGCCATCGATAAAGACCGTGTATCCAAGACCGGCGAACCCATATTGCAGGAAGGCCCCCAGGTAGCTCAGGGTGTTTGCAGTCATGGCAAAGCCAAAGCCGACCACGGCGCCGTAGATGATGCCATCCAGCGTTTCGTCGATCTCGCGCCGGTAGCGCCAGGCGATAAGCAGGACCGCTGCTCCGGTGAGCGTTTGCTCGATCAACGGCGCAACCAACCCGGTGCTCACCATCTCGGTGATCCTTGGCTCCAACAGGCCGTCGGGCAGTTGGAAAAAGACCCGCACGACTAAAGCAACCAGCAGCGCTGGCACAGCCCCCCACAAAAAGGCCGCCCCCAGCAACCGTACCGGTTCCCTTTTGTATTGGTTGACCCAACGCAACAGCCCGGTGTAGAGCAAGACAGGCAGCAGCCCTGCCAACAGGCTCAGGGCCACTCCCCGGAGCAGGTCGGCGGCCGGTAAGAGTCCGCTCGTCCATATCACATCGGGTGCATCCCAGGTAACTGCTGTGGTTCCTGTTGCGGTGGGCTGGAACCTGTGAGGGACCCCGGCGACCATCAGCACTGGCGGCTCATCTGCCCGCAGGGCAAGCGTGGCGCGTCCCTCGGCGCCCAGCGGCGCGTTGTCAAAGCGATAGCGGATCACTTGAGAGGTTCCTGCGTCGGGCCAGGTGGCAATGATGTCGCAAAGCTGGCCTGGCCTGGCCTCGATGTCGGCCAGGATGGCTGCGCCGGGGGTGGGATCGGCGTGAAGGAGCGCCAGGCCATCCCCCGTTTCGTCCAACGGCAGCCGGTCCATCCCGGCGGCGCGGAGTGTGACCCGGGCGCTGTCGCCTGCATGGCCGATCACCTCCACCCGCAGCCGGTTGGCGTACCAGGTGTCGGTATCCAGTGGTTGTGCCATCCCCCAGGCGTGGGGCAGTTCCCACTGGTCGCCCTTGTCCGCCGGACCGAGCGGGCCACCGAAATCGCGCTGCGGTGCACCTTCACCCCAATGACCGCAGAAGAGCAACCACTCGAATCCTGCCCACTGGATAGGATCTGTCTTGATCTCGTCTCGGCCTGGTATCAGGGCAATGTCCGGAACGGTTCGCCCGATGGTGCCCGTGCGGTCCGCAATCTCCACGCGGGTGTTCCCAATAGTCATACCGTTTAGGTAGACTTCGTTACCCCAAAAGTAGTTGGCATGGGAGCCCAGCGCGACATAGACCGCCGGATGTGTGCCCCCTTCGATCTGGGCCGTGCTCCAAGAGCGCCGCGTGCCGCCGTGGTGTTGGGTCAGCACAATCCACTCTGGCTCGCTTGCAGCGCTCAGCACCACCTGAACCATCTCCCAATCCCCTTCGTGCTTGTTAAAGGCGTCGTTGTACCAGTAAAACAGCCAATACTGGATGGTGATGTGGTGTGGATCTTCATCCCGCACGATGTGGGCATAGGCGACCGTAGATGGGCCGCCGGCTTCTGGACTGAGCTTTGATTGGTAAAAGGTGCGATGGGCGGAGTAGTTTTTATAGTCGGAAGGGATCTCGTCGCCCAGCCAGGCATCGAGGTTGTAGCTGCTGTCAGCATAGTGTGACAGGTCAGAGGCGGTGACGTGGCGCAACAGATTGGCGTCGGGCCAGAAGGAACGCACCTGCTGCAATCTGGCCGTGGTCAGCATCACCTCTACCGGTTGTGGGCGGAACAGCTCGTCGGGATGGAAGTAGAGCACGGGAGCGTACGCCTCGGCCAGGTCCTGATCTTGGGCCCAAGGCCCGGCGTCGGCGATGGCCGCGTGTGCCGGCCACACCAAACTTGCCAGTGTCAGAGTCAGCAGGGTCACAACCGATATCTTGAGCCGGGAATCGATTGTCATCTCGAACCCTCCTTGCCTCAAATGGGCCGTGTTACCGCTCAGGCGGCGGCAAACGGTGAAGCTTGACAGCCGAGTAGAGCTTGATGCCGTACAGGGCGATCAGGATTGGCACCGCCGGCCAGATCGACCCGGTGCCGAGCAGCAGGATGGTGACCATCCCGGAATTGAAGAACTTGGCAGGCTGGGACCAGTTGAGCCGCCAGATCGTCCTATCGACCAGGTAAAAATAGTTCGGCGAGAGGATGGGCCAGCGCAAGAACTGGTTGGAGAGGTAGTGGTCGAGGATCATGAATTCGAGCAGGAACGCCGCGATCGCGATGGTCAATTCGGGATGCATGACCTGGTAGTTCAGGTAGAAAAAGGCGACCAGGAAGCGGTCGGACAGGATGTCGAACTGGGCGCCGAATCGCGTTTCCTGGTGGAGCGACCGGGCCAGCCGACCGTCGAGGACGTCCAGGCTCCAGTACACGGCCAGGCCGGCCAGGTTCCAGAGCAGACTGTGCTCGAGGGCGGCAATGGAAAACAGGGCCAGGCCCACGACAGTGCGGATCAGTGTGACGGCATTTGCCCAGGTCCGCAGATTTTCACCGGCAAGGTTGGGGGACACTATCGGTTGATCGTACGTTCTGACAGCCATTTCTTCCTCCTTTTTGGTTCTAGACCTGCAAAAGATCGGATCTTGCTACGATGGTTGCCTTACTATCCCGATCTTAAGGGTTCTGATCTGCCAAAACAAGAGAAAAAACTGTCAAAATGTGTCAATCTCGGGGTTTTGCCGGATGCAGCCGGGGAGGGGAAAACAAAAAGCGCGGAGCTTAGCTCCGCGCACCTGCCGGATGTGGCAGTCTGGCCTGCTGCTAGCAGACACTTAATCTACAGCCGCTTCCATCTCCTCCAAGGCCCTAGCCAGGGCTCGCAGAGCGGCGCGGCGGGTACGGCTGAAGGTGCCCTCGGAGACATACAGCCGGGACATGATATCACGGTTGGGGACACCTTCCAGGTAGGCATCGTGCAGGATCAGGTACGGATACCACTCACGAGGGGGTGGATCGCCGGCCGGTGAGGCGCCGGGACGCAGCTTCTCGATCGCCTCGGCCAACATGCTGTGCACCGCCTTGCCCAGGTCCAGGTGTGTCACTGCGTTGCGAGCGACCTTGGCTTTCACTACTCTGAAATGGGTCAGGGCGTGATCGCCCAGGTAACCGTAATCGGCCACGTGCCGGAGGGCATCTTCGACGGCTTCGACCGAGATCTGATCGGGATAGCTGACAGCCTCGGGGGGATGCATATCGGCGCCCTGCGCCACCTGGGCTGCATACTCGGCTCTGCGGCGGGCGTTCCAGATGACGTCGCCCAGGCGATCGCTGGGGTAGAGGAGCTGGTCCACGTCGTCAGGTGAATAGCTTGCACCGTTCACCGGCCGGCCCAGGATCAACGCGCCGAGCTGCTCTCCGCCGCCGTACAGGGGTATCAGCAGCGCAGCCTCAGCCAAGGGCGGTGGAAACCGGCCCGGTTTCAGATGAAGCACGTCGTCGGCGACCAGATCCTGGCGCGACAGGCGTGGAGTGCCCTGCTGCCAATCGTGCGCGGCGGCCAGCCGGATATCGCCCTCTTCAAAGAGCAGGACCAGGCCATAGATCGCCCGAGCGCACGCGCACAACGACTCGAGCGTCACCGATAGGTGCTGGTCCGACTCGTCTCGATCGTCGGCCATGTTGGCCAGTTTGTGCAGGCTGGCCTGTATCTGGTGGATATCGCGGTGGTGGAGGGACGCGTCCCGGTTGTAGCGGGCGGCATCCACCAGGAAATGGGTGGTGACGGCCAACACGACGACAAAGGCATAGACCATCGGCGGCGCGCCGAAATAGTGAACGGCAACCCAGGTCAGCAGCAGGTAAAAGCCGGCCACCAGGCCGGTGGTGACGGCGGCGTGATAAAAATCACGACGGATCGTGCGACCTTCGACCAGGGCGCTGTAACGGGCCAGGCCGTAGCCGATGAGCACCATGCCGGCGCCGAGTGGCACCGACGTGGCTGCGATCGGCACGCGCAGATCGAGACTTGAGCCGGCAACAGACAGGATGGCTACCGAGCCGGCCAGCAGGGTGGCCGCGAGCATGACCAGGAACTGCTTGCGCAGGATCGGGGTCGGCGCAGCACGGGCGCAGCCAACCAGGTTGACCAGGCTTATGGCCGCGTAGACCAAGCCAAGGGTAAGAAAGGGCGGATAGAGAGGGCCGGCTTTCAGGGTGTTGAGATAGAGCGGGTCTCCGCCTGGAGAGGCGTAGAGCAGGGATGCCGTCCTGGCCTGGGTCATGGCAGCAGCGGCGGCGCCGCCGTAGCCCAGCAAGAGCAATGCCCAGCGCCAAGGGGCAGGATGTGAAAAGCGCATGAGGGTGGTGGCATGGTGCCAGAACACGACGGCCGGAATAATCAACCAGCCCTGAAGCCATATATTGGAGACGCCGGGTATGCCAGTCGCCCAAAACCGCAGAAACTGGTCCACCAAGCCAGGGGCACCCGTGGGCGTGGGGAGAGGAGCAAGGGCCAATAGCACGTTCATAAAGTGGCCGCTCAAAGACCAGATCGTGAGACCGGTCAGCCAGGAAACCCAGCGGCGAGGGCTGCGGGTCACGATATACAGGCCCAGCCATAGCCCGGTTGCCAGGGCTAAAAAGTTGACGAGAAATGTTATGGGAAGCAGCATACTCGCCCTCCAGGACATACCCACAGGCCGGATCGCCGCTGCGATCTGGGTCATGCTATCGGAAACTGCATGCCACCTTCTTCAGGGAGCCCTATTATAACAGAATGGCACACCCGTGTCAACGGGCTGATGCAGTTATGGGCGTTCTCAACAGCGCTAGCGACGAGGGGCCTCGCACGCCTCCACCAGGGCATCGAACAGCCGTTGGGCCCGGCCATCCTCGGCGGCCAGCTCTTCAGGGTGCCACTGCACGCCCAGGACAAAAGGCCGGCCCTCCTCTTCCACTGCCTCGATGATCCCGTCCGGCGCCCAGGCGGTGACCGTCAGTTCGGGGGCCAGATCCTTGATCGCCTGGTGGTGAAAGCTGTTGACCGGCAGCAGGTCGGTCCCCACGAGGTGGGCCAGGCGGCTGCCGGGAGAAACGACGACGTCGTGCGCAACGTGGTTGCGCCCATTGCCAGAGTGGCAATCGTGCCGGACGGCCCGGGGCACCATCGCCTCGATGTCCTGGTACAGGCTGCCGCCCAGGGCCACGTTGAGCGTCTGGATGCCCCGGCAGATCGCCAGCACGGGCTTGCGGTCGGCCCTGGCCCAGCGGATCAAGGCCAGCTCCACGTCGTCCCGGACCTCGGAGATGGCCCCGCACCTGGCATGGACCTCCTCGCCGTACAGCCTGGGGTGCACGTCCACGCCGCCGGACAACAACAATCCATCCATCCGGTCGTACAGGGCGCGCAGCAACGCCTCGTCGGCCAGGAGTGGGATCAACAGTGGGGCAGCCCCGGCCCTGGCGACGGCGTGTACATAGCTCTGGTTTTGGCCAAAGCGAGGAGCGTGTGTGTCCTTTTCAGGGCGGTCGTCTGTGCAGACGATGCCGATGATTGGGGGTGTCATCGACCGTCCTTGGCCAACGCCTTAGGGGTTGACGGTCGGCGTGATCACTGCCGTCGGTGTGATCGTCGCCGTCGGGGAAATAATCGGCGTGGGCGTGATGGCCGCAGGCTCGGTTGTGGCCGTGGGCGCGGCCGTAGACGTGGCCGTAGACGTGACAGTGCCGGTCAGCGTGGCCGATGGGGTGACGACCACGTCGCCCACCTTTTCGAACGCGACGTCGATCACCTCGTCGATGCCGCCCAGGGCGCCCAGTTTCTGGCCGTTGACCGTCACCTGGACCCCTCCGGCATTGCCGATACGCAGCTCAACCCGCTGGTCGCCCTTCCATGACCGGTATTCGCCGGTTTGAAGCTCGCCCTGAAACTCTCTCAAGCCGTCTACGGTGACCTGCAGCCACGAAGTGCCGGTGATGGCCACCTCGACAAAGACCCCATCGTAGATCAGCGGCGAGGGGCTGGGTGAGGGAGAGGGAGACGGCGACGGCGAGACCGTGATCTCGAGCCGCGCCGTTGGCTTGGGCGTGTGCGTCGCCTGCACCGGCGTCGAGGTAGCCGGCGCCGTCGCCTTGGCCGGCGTGAGGGTGGCCGTCGCCAACTGGGTGGTGGCCGTCGGCATTACCTCGGCCGGCTTGGACCCCAGCCAATTATCCTTGATCCAGGGATAGTTAACCCACGCCAGGACGGCCGCGGCGATGATGAGCGCCGCCAGCAGGCCGGCCAGCAGCCCCCATCGCCCCCGGCTCGGCGCCACGTGCAGCGCCACCGGCCGGAACAGGTCGCTGGCTGCCGACGGCGGGTTTTCGATCGTGGCCGGTTCCGGTTCGGCTGGGCCGGCGAGCGCCGTGCAGCGATCGGCAGCTTCCTGGGTGTCTACCCCCAGGTAAGAAGCATAGTTTCGCAGAAAACCGCGGAGAACCACCTGGTTTGGCAGCGACTGGAAATCTTCGCTTTCCAGGGCCTGCAGGTATTGGATGCGGATACGGGTGTCCGTTTCAGCCTTTTCCAGGCTGATGCCCAGTTCCTCTCGGCGCTGCCGTAACCATTCCCCCAATGGGCGCTTGGTATCATTCACGGCCCAACTATACCCGCACTATCCCGAATTGTCAAATTATCCACCGCCGAACAGACGTGCCAGGACGTGGGGCGGCAGTTCATCGCGATTCTGTGCGTCAAGCTCGAATACTACCTGCTCGACCGGGCTCAGCCTGGCTTGCAGCTCGGCCAGCAGAAAGGCGCGGACCAGCACCAGCGAGCGCTTGACCTCGCCTGAGGCCAGGCGGGGCACAACCGGCGCCAGACCGGCGTGGCGCCACAGCTCCAGCTTGCCGACCTCGTCCACGATCAGCAGGTCGCAGGCGCCTAGGGCTGCTTCGATCGCGCCGTTCGCCCACGCCAGCGCGGCGTCGTCGAAGGAATAGGCCCCAACATTGGGGCCGCCCAGCTCCCGGTCGGTGCGGGCCAGGGTGCGGCGCTCGCCGGTCAGGAGATCCACACCTTCAATGCCGATCTTGCTGCCGCGCCGGCCGATCAGCGCCGGGGCCAGCAGCCCGCCGCAGGCCAACCCCCGGCGGCGCGCCAGGCTGACCACCCGCTGTGCGGCGGTCGTCTTGCCGGCGCCGACGGCGCCCGCCAGCAGGCCGATCACCGCTTCGCTCATCCCTTCGATGCGAGCACCTCTTGGAGCCACTCCTGCGGCACCAGGCACAGGAAGCGCAGCAGGTCGCCGCCGGTGTTGCGGAACTGGTGCATCTCGCCGCCCGGCACAAACACGGTGCTGCCGTGGCCGACCGGCGCTTCACCCTCGGCCATTTTGACCACGCCCTGGCCCGACAGCACAAACACCTCGTGCTCCCACCAGTGGCTGTGGTACGGGCTGGCGCAGCCGGGCTGTACCTCAAAGACGCGCATGTTAAACACCGGCGCCCCTTCCTGTGGTCCGATGGGCACCCGCATTGTCACCCCGTCGGCGGCCGGTTGGGCCTCGACATCATGGAAATCTCGAACTCGGATCATGTCATCACCTTATGCCTTGTTGAAAATCAAGCCCTGCTCGCCGGCGTCCACCTGGACCTTGGCGCCCGGCTTGGGATCGGCCGCCAGCAGCCAGTCGGCCAGCGGCTCGCGCAGGTGGCGCTGGATGATGCGCCGCAGCGGGCGCGCTCCCCACTCCGGGTGGTCATTTTGCTCCAGCATCCAGGTCATCGCCGCCGGGCTGACCTCCAGCGACGCCCCCCGCGCCTCGAGCAGCTTGGCCTCCTTTTTCAGCAGCAAGCCCAGGATGGCCCGCAGTTGATCGGGCGACAGGGGATGGAAGATGAGGATCTCGTCCAGCCGGTTGAGGAACTCGGGCCGCAGGGCGCGCTGCACCTCGCCCATGACCAGCTCTCGCGCCGCGTCGGTCAGGACCGGCTCGACCAGGTACTCCGAGCCGAGGTTGCTGGTCATGATGACCATCGTCTCGCTAAAACTGACAGTGCGGCCCTGTCCATCGGTCAGGCGGCCCTCTTCCATCACCTGGAGGAGGATGTCCAGCACCCGGGGATGGGCCTTTTCCACCTCGTCGAACAGGACGACGGCATAGGGCCGGCTGCGGACGGCGTCGGTGAGCTGCCCGCCGCTCTCATAGCCGACATAGCCCGGCGGCGCGCCGATCAGGCGGCTGACGTTTTCCTCCTGCTGATATTCGCTCATGTCCAGCGCGATCGTCGACTCTTCACTGCCGAACAGGAACTCGGCCAGGGCCTTGCCCAGCTCGGTCTTGCCCACGCCGGTCGGCCCCAGGAATAGGAAGGAGCCGATCGGCCGATTGGGGTCTTTCAGGCCGACGCGGGCCGTCTTGACCGCCCGGCTGACGGCCATCACCGCCTCTTCCTGGCCGATGATCCGCTGGTGGAGGTGCTCGACCATGCCGGCATAGCGGCTCCGCTCGTCGGCGCCCAGCCGGGCGACCGGGATGCCGGTCATCAGGCTGGCCGCCAGCGTCACGTCGTCGGCGTCGAGCTTGGTATCGGAAACGGTAGCCGGCCGGAAAGCCAGGTGTGGCTGGGCGCCCATCCGCACCAGCGCGCAGGCGCGGTGCAGCAGTTGCAGCGCGCCGGCCGGCAGGATGGCGTCTTGCAGGTAGCGCTTGGCCAGGGCTGCCGCCACAGGCAGCGACTCGTCGGCGATCGCCAGCTCGTAGTCGGCTTCCAGGTGCGGCTTATGGACTTGAAGAATCTGGACCGTCTCTGCCTGGCCCGGTTCGGGCACCTTGAGCACCTGGCTGTGCTCCGCTATGGCGCTGTTGGCGGCCAGCCGGGCCTGGTAATCGGCCTCGGTGGTCGTGCCAATGACCACCGCCTGGCCGTCCAGGAATGCGCGCTGGACATCGGACTGGGCCTTGGGAAACTCGGCGTGGAGCGCCCCTCCGAAAAAGCGATGGATGTTGGGCAAGAAAAGGATGCCGTTTGCCGCCTTGCGCCGGCCGGCCTGGACGGCGCGGCCGGCGTCGGCCAGCAGGGCCGGCTCGGCCAGGGCAACGACCGATTTCAGGTCGCGCGGCCCCTTGTCCTCGGCAATCAGCAGCGCCATGCCGCGCACCAGCGACTGCTTGCCCACGCCCGCCGGCCCCACCAGGATCACGTGCCGGTCGCCGGCCAGGCTGAGCAGGTTCATCAGGTCGCGCAGCAGGTCCTGGCGGTAGTGGACCGGCTGGAGCTGGCCGCTGCGCGCCAGCGCCACCATGTCCGACGTCGTGGTCTGCCGGGCGAGCGCCGAATCGGCCAGCAGGCCGCTCAGCGCCCGGGGGGTCACGCCATACTGCTGCAGCAGCCCTGCCGTCGACACGCCTGCCTGGCTCAGGGCCGCCAGCGCATCCTCGGTCCCCACCCACACTTCGTCGCGAGCCCGGGCGATAGCGCGCCCTTCATCCAGCACGGTGAGCATCTCGTTGCCCAGCGGCACGCGGGTTCCGTTGTGGCTCAGGAAATCAAAGTCCACGTCGGCCGCCTGGCGGGCGCGGGCCTGGTCTTCGGCAGCGCGGACCAGCTTGTCGAGGGCAAAGCCGCGCTCGCCGGTCAGGCGTTTCAGCAGGCCGTGCGCCGCATAACCCTTGTTGTCGAGAAAGGCCAGCAGCAGATGTTCGGGCGCGAGCACTTGCTGGCGCAATCCGCTCATGATCGCTGCTGCCTGGTTGAGGGCGAGGGTCAGCTCTTCCGATGGTATATCAGGATTCAGGGTTCCCATAGGTGATCTCCAAGTTACCGTACTGTCCAGCGGAAAATCAGATAAAAGTTGGTGTGGATCGTAAAATCAGGGGCCTCGACGGTGCCCATGCCCATGCCGACGACACGGTCGCTCAGCTCGACGCCCACCCGCGCCGAATAAGAACCCAGCGTGCCGAACGTCGGAAAGTTGACCCCCCAATCGGGCGCAGGCCGGCTCTCGACCGGCAGGGTCAGGCTGCCGGTGGACCATTCAAAGATGACCGGCTGGCCTACCACGCGAATGCCGCGCGGGCTCAGGACCTCCACATAGATCGTATGATCCCCGCCCGATTCCTGCTCGTCTGCCCAGCGCGCCTCGACCAGCCGCCAGTAGCCCACGCCGGGCGGGACCGCTGCCGGCTCCAGGCGCACGCCCAGCGCGGTCAGCCGGGGATCCCAGACCAGCGGCACCAGGGTAGGCCGCGGCGTCGAGGTGGCGACGGGCTTGCCCGCGCTGCGGCGGGTAGGCGTAGGCGTCAGCGTCAACGTCAGCGTCAGCGTTGGAGTGGGGGTTGGGCTGGGCGTGGGGGTATAGGTGAAGGTCGGCGTGGGGATCGGCGTGGGGGTGTCGGTGGGCAGCGGCGTGTCGGTCGGTGTGGGCGTAAAGGTAAAGGTGGGTCGCAGCGTGTGCTGTGGATGGGGCGTCGTTGCCGTGCCGTCGGCGGCGAGCGGCGCCTTGGCCGGCTGCCCGGCTGCCACAAGCTCGTCACCGGCCCGGTTCCTGCTCGCGTCGTAGGCCAATACCCCTGCCAGGGCCAGGACGATCGCCCCCAGGCAGATCAAGACGGCCCGCCAGAAGCGTGGCTGGTTCCACAGCCGGGCAACGCGGGCCGCCAGCGCCGGCCCGACCCGCAGCCGGTCCCGCAGCCGGGACAAACCGCCGCCCAACCAGGCTGTTAGCCGCCGCCACGGCCCCGCTACACGGCTTGCCAGGGCAGGCCTGATCGCTGGCTCGAGGGTGGCCGCCTCCCCCTTGCCTTCCGGGGGCGCGGCGGCTGCCATCTCTGGCTGTTGGGGTGCGACGGGCGGCGGGGCCGGCTGAATACCGGTCACAGCGGGCGGCGCCTGCGCAGCTCGCAACGCGGCCAGCCCGCGCCGGGCGGGCCGGTTGGTGGGATCGATGCTCAGCACCTTTTCCAGACAAAAGGCGCGGCCTTCCGGCGTGTTTAAGGTGTCGCTCAGCCACAACCAGGCCTCTACCGAGTCCGGGTTGCGCCGGATAGCCTGGGTGAGCAGCCGCCGGGCCTTGGTTCTGTTCCCGGCTTGAGCTGCCTCAATGCCTTTGACGAGCAGCGGATTTCGCGTGTTCATAGACCTGCTCACGGGATCAGCGGCGAGAGAGAAGGGCCACTGCCATCCTCCCTCCAACCACCAGCACGATTGCCCCGGCCAGGGCCACGACGGCTGCCGCTGCCCGCGCGGCCCACACCGTCTCCGGCAGGCCCAGCCATGTCTCGGGGCGGATGACCTGCGCGGCGTATAGAATATAGCCGGCCATGCCGCCGATCACGGCCAGCAGGCTCTGGCGGACCACCGTCGCCCGTCGCTGTTTCCTGCCCGGCAGCAGGCACCCCCCAACCAGGACGGCGCCCGTGGCCCCGCCTGCCAGCAGCAGGTCACCGCCGTCCACTGCGCGCCCTGCTTCGGTTCCGGCCGGCGGCGCCTGCACGGACGGCGTCGGCGAAAGGGTGGCGGTGGCGGCGGCTGTGGGGGATGCCGGCGCCGGGGTCGCGCTTGGCTCGGCGGTTGGGCTGTGCGTTGGCGGTGGCGGCGTCGGCGTCGCGGTTGCAGTGGGCGTTGGCGGCGCCAGGATGGTCAGGTCGATCGCCTGCGAGCGGAAAGCGGCGCCGCTCTCGGCAGCGAGCTGGACGAATCCAGGGGCCGTAAGGGTCATCGTCACCACAGCCAGGCCGTCGTGCGTGGCGGCCGTCCGAGGCGGCAGGTAGGCCGTCCCATCGCGATACTGGGCCGAAAAGGCGACCTCGGTTCCGTCAGGCACCGCGCGGCCGTTATAGTCAAGGATCGGCCCGGCCTGGAGGCGAACGCTCACCGGCGGCGGTCCCAGCGGGCTGCCGCTGTAGGAGGCCGGATCCACCACGGTCAGGGGGATCGTTTGATCTGGATCGGGCGAAAGCTGCTGCAATAGATCATAGTTGATGCCCGCTACGTTCACCGGCGAGGCGCCCTCTGCCGGCATTTCGCGGAACAGAGCCCGCACCGCCGCCTGGACGAACGGCACGGTCTTGCTGTAGGCTCCCAGGTAGAGGGTCAGCTTGCTGACCTCAGTCGTGTCCAGGTAGTAGGGAGCGTTAAAGGCCAGGACCACCAGCTTGGCATCGGGCACCAGGCTCACCCCCTGATTCAGGAACAGCTCGATCGCGTCGGAATTGGGGCCCTTGACCGGGTTCAGGTCCTGGCTGGCAAGGATGATCCAGTCCGCTTCGTTCAGCAGCCGGCCCACCTCCGACTCGGTCCCATCGCTCGCCGGAGCGGCGGCCAGAAACGTTTTGAGCTGCCCAAACGACAGGCTGGTAATATCCTCCGCCCGGACCTGGCCGGTGCCTTGCGGGCCATAGATGCCGACAATGGCCTCCTGCACGGCGGTCTGGCTCAGGGTAGCAAAAGTTGGGCACCGGTCGGTGAAACACTCGCGCACCGGGCGGGCATCGGTAAAGATCAGGATCTTTTCGCCGCTGCGCGGCGGCGCCGGCATGGCATCGGGATCGGGGTAGAGCAGGGTGATCGCCTGGTTGGCGATCCGCCGCGTCACCGCCTCGCCCTGGCCGCACACCTTTACGGCCGTTTCGGCCGGCACGCGCACCGTCTCCAGGACAAAGGCAGGGTACAGCTTGAGCTTGAGCCTCAGGATTCGGCTTACTGCGTCGTCGACCCTTGCCGCAAAGGCCGGGTTGGCCCGGTACTCACTGCGAAAATAGGCTACCGTGTCGCGGATGTTGGCCAGTTGATCGGACCAGATGTTGTTCAGGTCAAACTGAGAAAACAGCAGGACGTCGTTGCCGGCCAGGAACGCTTCCTTGGCGATGCGCCGGTGGGGAAATGTGGCCAGCGTGGGGTCAAAATACTTGCGCACGGCCGGCACGCCCAAGCTGTCAGACACGATCAGCCCGGTGGGGCGCCAGCCGGCGAACTCGACCAGGTCCAAGATGGCGCCCATCCCCTCGGCGTCAAAGCTGATCGGGGCTGTGAATTGTCTCAGATTCCCCTGAAAGCCACGGTAGCGGATGTGCGACGACATCAGCGCATCGGTCACCGCCTCGGAATTGCCATCCTGGCGGGTGACGGCGAAAAAGGGCGCCAGCTCGATCCGCTTAAGCTCCTGGAGCGACTTGTCTACGGTGGCCACCTCTTCGTCGGGCAGGCGGTCGGATCCGCCGTGGCCGGGAAAATGCTTGGCCACCGTGGCTATCCGGCCGTTGCTGCCCTCGTGGACGCCCTCGACGTATGCCCGGCCCATCTGGCCCACCCACCACGGGTCTCCGCCAAAGGTCCGCGTGCCGATGTCGCCCTCGCCGCTCGGCAGGGGGTTGTTCAGCACGTCAACCACCGGCCCCAACAGCAGGTTGACGCCCATGGCGGCCAGCTCGCGGCCGGTGATCGCGCCCACGTCGCGGGCGTTGGCCGGATCCCACGTCGCCCCGATGGCCATGGCGTTGGGCAGCGGCGTGGTGCCGCCGGTGACGCGGGTGTAGGGATAGGCATCCCCTTCGTGATCCAGGCTGATGAACAACGGCACTTTGGCGCCGCTGCCCATGGCCAGCGTCTGGAGGGCGTTGCTCAGCTCGGCCACCTGGCGCGGCGTGTCGGCGCTGTTATAGAAGTTGGAATTGCTGGCCAGCAGCACCACGCCGCCGACATAGTCCTGGCGGATCAGCTTGGCGACGTCGGTGCCGGGGCTGGCATCGCTGCCGACAAAGGTGACCAGAAAGATCTGCCCCACCTTTTGCTCGACCGTCATCTGGGCCAATAACGCCTGGACGCGGCCGGAAAGATCCGAATCAGGTTCTTGGGCGTGTGGGTTGGAGGGAGCGATCAGCAACAGCAGCAGTAGGAAGCAAAAGATCCGGCGCAATGTAAGGGAACTAACATGCACGAGCAGAAGCGACTCCTTCGTTTGTCACGCCAAGCGAAGCATCCCTTCTGGTTAAGGCGAGACCCTTCGCTTCATTCCCCAGCCTGTTCGTATGCCTGTCCGGTACAAGACAGGCCGCCGGTGCTACGGAACCGCCTATCAATACGCGGTCGGGAGCCCAGCCTGCCATGTTGTCTCTCTGTGCCAATAATACACTGACTAGCCCGCCTTGTCAACCTTACCCCGGCAGCCTGTCGGAGAGGCAGCAGGCCGGGCTCCCGTGCCCGGCGCGCGGCCGCCTTGCGCCTGGACAAGTCCGCGCACATACTTGGACTGTGGTTGACAAAGCAGATTAGTCGGTGTATGATTGCCGGCATGGAAAAAACTTGTCCACGCCGAGGGTGGTTTTCTGCTGCCCGGCTAACTCCGCCGATAGTCAAAGACCAATCATGCTGACCGATCCGCAGCGACCCAGCGTCTCTGTTATCATCCCTTGCTACAACGAAGAAAGGAACCTGGAGAGGGGGGTATTGGATCAAGTACACCAATACCTGGAAAAACAGGCGTTTGCGTGGGATGTCATTATTGTTGACGATGGCTCGACTGATAATAGCAGAAGCCTGGTCGAACATTCTATCGAAAACAAAAAGGGCTTTTTCCTATTTGACATCCCTCATGGAGGCAAGCCGGCAGGGATTTGGGCCGGTGTGCAAAAGGCCACAGGAGACGCAGTTCTCTTAACCGACATGGACCAGTCAACCCCCATAGACGAATTGAGCAAACTGCTTCCTTGGTATGATAAGGGCTTTGATGTGGTGATCGGGTCGCGCAGCCTCACTCGCCAAGGTTCTTCTCCGGTAAGAAAGGTCGGCAGCTTGGTTTTTCTCACCCTTCGCCGCCTGTTTCTGCTCCGGAGCATTATCGACACGCAATGCGGCTTTAAGCTGTGCCGGCGAGAGGCAGCCCTGGAGGTCTTTCCGAGTCTGGAGTTCTTCCGGCAAGAGATCAAGCCCACAGGCTGGAAAGTCACTGCTTACGACGTCGAGTTTCTGTACCTTGTCGAAAAACGTGGTTACCGGATAAAGGAAGTTCCGGTAGAGTGGATGAATCGCGACCAGAGTGACACCAAGGGCTCACAGGGAGACTGGTCTCGGTACATAGCCGAGTCGATTAATATGGCGCGGGAAGTTGCCCGGGTAAAACGCAACCAGCTACTGGGGTTATATGACAGGACCTGAGGCAGACCGCCTCGCCCAGCGGCGAAGCTGGCCGGTTACGTCGGCCGCCACGGGCTGCTGGCCGGCCCTTTTCAGAAAAGCCAGGACCTGTTCGACTCGGATGCCCCTCTCCAGCGCCCGGTTCAACCCGCCGGCGGTCAGCCGGTAACGGCACGGCTCGGCCTGTTCCAGGTCGGCGAATCGCTCCAATTGAAAGCGGACGTACAGGCCGGCCGACGCCGGCACATCGACCAGGAAATCAGGACCGACGGTGATGGGCGCCGGCTCGAGGGCTTGTGGCTCTGGAACGGCCAGCCCCAGCCAATGCGCGCCGGCCGCCGTCAGGCGGCAGAGGGGCTCCGCGTCGCTGGCAGCCCAGTCCACCACACCCAGCCAGTGCAGCGGCCCGGCCAGCAGGTCGGCGATCAGCACGCCCTCTACCCGATCCCACGACTCGAATCCAGACAGGTACGCATCGCCGGCCGCGTCGCGGATGTACCAGCTGTCGTAATCGCCGTCGGGCCGCTGAAAATCGGGGTCGGCCGCCTTGACGGCAGCCACGAACGAAGCGCACGTCCACCATGCCTCCGGCGGGCAGTGAGCCAGCCAGCTCAACAGCGCCCTGCGCGCGGCCACCGGATCGGTCCGCTCCAGCCAGCCCGTCTGCATGTCGCACGACAGACCCGGCACGTGGCACAGGTCGATCCAGGCAGGGTCGTCACGCCACGCCGTCTGCAGGACGGCCATCTGGCGGGCCGGCGCCGCCGTCAGCCAGCCCTTTACCGCTGTCGATTCAAGGCGGAGGAGGTTAGCCAGGCGCGCCACAAACCCCAGCCGCTCGGCCAGGTGGTGCACCAGCGCCAACCGCCGCTCGCCGGGCCGGCCCATCTGTTGGACGATCTCCGACCCATCCCGCCGCCCCAGCCGGCCGTCGGCATAGGGCCGCACGTCGTGGTTTTGCACATAGACCAGGTACCGGAACAGGTCGTCGACCAGCGCGGGCTCGTGGGCAACCGGCTCGGATGGCCCTGGGACTGTGGCCACGGCAAAGGCGGGCGGCGCCACCGTGGGCGGCGGCAGCAGGCATCGCAGCTCGTCGGGGATCACCACAAACTCGCCTGACCCCCGCTCGTCCTGGTAAAAGGCGCGGTAGATCAGGCCCGCGTAAAAGAGCTCTTCTGTTGGGTTGGCAGGATGCCGCCAGGCGACCTCCCGTTCCAGCCGGCCCGGCCCGACCGGTCGAACCTGGCCAAATTGACGCCTGAACTGCGGGGCGCGCATCTGCCCCCCCGCGGCCAGCAGCGTGTCGAGGGCCGACCGGCCGTCGCTGCTGAGCCGGGCCAGCGCGATCTGCACCGTCGACGGCTCGGTCAGGGCCGTGGCCAGCCGGTCGGCTGCCTCTGTCTGGCGATTGGTGTCCAGCGCCGTCCCCAGGTTTTCGGCCAGGGCGCGCAGCATCGCCATGTCGTAATCGACCAGGAACCGGTGCAAGCTAATGATCATCGTTTGCCAAAACCGCCACAATCAAGTATACTGTCGCCCATGAACGGCCGGGCGAAAGGTCCAATTTCGCTCACCTTTTCGCCCTGCCGGTGATTGTTTCAGGAGATATCGCATGAGCGACAAGTCGAAAGTGCCATCGGATGTCGCACAGACCGCCGGCTTTCTGGGCAACCTGACCAGCCAGGCTCGCCTGGTGTGGCGCCTGTTACGCGACCGCCGGGTATCGAACTGGGTCAAGCTGATCCCCATGGCCGGGCTGGCCTACCTGCTGTCGCCGATCGATCTGCTGCCCGATTTCCTGATCCCCGGCCTGGGTGAGCTCGACGACCTGACCATCATCCTGGTCTCGCTCAAGATGTTCGTCGACCTCGCGCCGCCCGAGATCGTGCGCGAGCACCTCAATAAACTGACCAAGCGGTCGGCCAAGCGCCAGTCCACTACGACCCAGTCCACCCCATCCTACACCCCGTCCGAGCCCTATATCGACGTTCCCTACCATGTCGTTGACGACGGCAAGCCCAAGAAGGAGTCTCGATGACCGAATCCCACTATCGCCTGCCGAACGAAATGGCAGCCCAACTGCAAGTATCCCCTTCGACCCTGCGCCGTTGGTCCAATGAGTTTGCCGATTACCTGTCCGGCACAGCCGGGCAGCCGTCGCCGACCTCTGGCGGCCAGGCGTCCCACCGCCGCTATACCGACGCCGACCTGGAGACGCTGTTGACGATCAAGGGCCTCCTGACCGAGGGCCTGACCTATACCCAGGTTAGCAGGCGTCTCGAGGCGCTGCGCCTGCGCTCGAGCTTGAATGTGACCGGCACGGCTGCTGAGGGCGAGCCGGCCCCGGGGACCGCCCTCGTGCCCTCGACTCGCGAGCCGGCGTCGGCCGCGCCCGTCGTGACCGTGCTGGCCGACACCCTGCACACGGTGGCCGAGGGCCAGCATCTCCTGCTGGGCAGCCAGCAGGCCAACCGCGATCTGTTAACGGTAGTCCTTCAGGACAATTTTAGCCTGAAGGAGGAAAGCGCCAAGCTCCGCGATCGCATGCTCGATCTGGAGCGCAACATGGCCGAGATGCAGCGCCTGGAGGGCGCCCATCGGGAGACCCTCGAAGCGCGCCTGGCCAGGTTCGAGCAGCAACTGCGCCCGCGGCACCCGGCGCCCGTCCGCGAAGAGCCCAAGCGGAAGGGCTGCCTGTCCCAACTGCTGGGTCCGCTGAGCTGACCCTCTGTCACCCTGAGCGAAGCGAAGGGTCTCATGCCCTGGCCCAGGGAGAGGTCCTTCGCTTCGCTGTTTCTTCACGCTGCTCCCCGGCCTGCCTAGAAATAGGCCTCGTACCCCTGAATGCCAAGCTCGTCTCGCATCGTCTGTAGCTCGCGCTGCAGGTTGTGGTTGAGCGGGATGCCCTGCTCGCGGCGCAGCTTTTCCATTTCGTATTCCTTCTCGCCGCCGACATAGATCCGGTCCTGTCCGGGCGCCCGGCGTGAGGCCTGCAGCGCCCGCATGATCTGGCCGGTGATGCGGCGCGAGGTGGCCAGCGGGATGAAATGCTCGATGTCGATCGCCAGGAAAAAGTGCCCCAGCATGTAGGGCCGGCGCGATCCGTCTGGGGCGAACCCCAGCAGGTCCTTCATGAACATCCCGCCGCACAGCGACGCCGACAAGATCTCGACCATCGTCGCCAGGTCGTAGCCCTTGTAACCGGCCATCAGCTCGCCGGCGCCGCCCAGAGGCAGCAGGGCGGCCGTTCCCGCCCCCAGGTCGGTCAGGATCTGGGCCGGATCGACCAGCGGCTGTCCCCCGGGGTCGATCACCCACCCCTCCGGTATCGGCTTGTCGATGCGAGCGGCCACTTCGATCTTGCCCCGTTGGGTGATCGACGTCGCGCCGTCGAAAGAAAAGGGGAAAGGCATGTCGGAAGGCGCGGCGAAGGCGATCGGATTGGTGCCCAGCATCGGCTCGGTGCCAAATGTCGGCGCTATGGCCGGCCGGGCGTTGGTCACCGTCAGACCGATCATCCCTTCTTTGGCCGCCAGAGTGGGATAGTAGCCGGCGATGCCAAAGTGGGTGCCGTTGCGCACCGCCACCGCGCCCGTCCCATACCGCCGGGCCTTGTCGATGGCCAGGCGCATCGACCGGTAGGCGATCACGTGGCCCATGCCGTGATGGCCGTCCACCACGGCGGTCGTTTCCGTCTCGGTGACGATCTCCATCTCGGTCCGCGTCGCCTGCACGCCGGCCTTGATCCGGTCATAGTAGTACATCAGGCGGCTCACGCCGTGCGTCTCGATCCCCTGCAGGTCCGAGGCGATCAGCACGTCGGTGCAGATGCGCGCATCTTCCTGCGGCACGCCGACCCCTCGGAACACGTCGAACATGAAATCGGCCATGACGGCAACGGGAATGTGAATGATTTCAGGCATATCTTCCTTTCTTTCAGGCCTGACAGGTTTTCTGAAACCTGTCAGGCCTATATAATTTATATCTCTCCTATCAGGTCATATTCCATAGAGCCCGTAATCCGCGCCATCACCATCTGCCCGACCGGCGCTTGGCCCGGCAGGAGCACCAGCCCATCGATCTCGGGCGCGTCGCGGTAAGAGCGGCCCACGCTCAGGCCGTCGCCCTGACCCTCGACCAGCACCTCCAGCATCCGGCCCACCTGCGCACGGTTCGATTCCAGCGAAATCCCCTGCTGCAGGGCCATCAGCCGCTCGCGGCGCTCCTCCTTGAGCGGCTCGGGCACCGGGTTGGGCAATGCGGCGGCCGGCGTCCCTTCCTCCGGCGAATAGACGAACACCCCCACCCGGTCGAAACGGATCTCGCTCACAAAATCGAGGAGCGCCTGGAACTCGGCCTCTGTCTCGCCCGGATAGCCGACGATGAGCGACGTCCGCAGCGCCAGGTCGGGCATGGCTGCCCGCAGGCCGGCGATCAGGCGCCGGGTGCGCTCCACGCCGGCGGGGCGCTTCATGCGCCGCAGCACGTCGGGGTGGGCGTGCTGCAGCGGCAGGTCGATGTAGTGGCAGACGCGGGCATCGCCGGCCATCACCGCGATCATCCGCCGGCTGACATGGCCGGGGTAGGCGTACATCAGCCGCAGCCAGCGCAGCTCAGGGGCGGCAGCCAGGATCGTCTCTACCAGGCCGGGCAGCCCGTCCCGGTCGCCCCGGTCCCGGCCGTAGGCGGTCGTATCCTGGGCGATCAGGATGATCTCCTGCACCCCCTGGCGTACCAGCTCGACGGCGTCGGCCGTCACCGCCTCAACCGGCCGGCTGGCGGCCGGCCCCTTGATGCGTGGAATGGTGCAGAAACCGCACGCCGCGCTGCACCCTTCGCCGATCTTGAGATAGGCCGTGGCTCCCTGGCGGGCGTAGGAATGGCCGCGAATGGGATCCCCGCCGCCCGCCGGCGGGGGATCGCCGAGCAGAGCCACCGGACGTGGTTGGCGCCTGGTCCGGCCGGCCTCCAGCTCGGCCACGATGCGATCGATCTCGCCCCAGCGGAGGGTGCCGAGGACGGCATCCACGCCCGGAACCTGGTCTGCCAGCCGCTCGCCCCACAACTGCGACAGGCAGCCGGCGGCGATCAGCACCTGGCCCGGGCGTTTTTTACGAGCCAGTCGCCGCAGCTCGCCGAGCGACTCTTCGCGGGCGTCCCGGATAAAGCCGCAGGTGTTGACCACCAGCACCTGGGCCGGCCGCGCGCTGTCGACGAGCTCGTGCCCCATCCCCTCCAGCAGCCGGACCATCCCCTGGGCGTCCGCCAGGTTTTTGGGACACCCCAGCGATTCGAGGTAGAATCTCACCCTTGTTTCTCCCTCGACAGTGTACCATGCCGTTCCTGAGTTGTCAATTGGCAGTTTGCGTTTCCACCTTCCCGGCCCTGCAGTTGCAGGTTGGTGGGCTATGCGGTATAATGGGGTGCAGGACGAGCAACGTTGCCCGCACACGACGGCTTGGCGCTACGTCCCTGGGCAGTGCTCGAAGGCTTCAAGTTTCATGGAAGATAAATCTGGCTTGGGCGGGCAGGCAGAGCGCCGCGCCCGCGAGTTGGCTGCTCTGGTCGAGGTGGGCCGTGATATCACGGCCACCCTGGATCTGGACCGCGTGCTGAGGCAGATCGCCCAGCACGCCTACCGGATCCTGGAGCCCGACATCTGCGACCTCTATCTCCTCGATCCGGATGGGCGCACCCTGAAGGCCATCGTCTCCCTCGGCCTCTACGCCGCCGAGACAATGGCCGACCCGATCTATGTGGGAGAGGGGATCGTCGGCTATGTCGCTCAAAGCGGCGTGGCCGAGATGGTCGACGACATGCTCGCCGACCCGCGCTCTATCCAGATCCCCGGCACCCCTGACGAAGAGCCACAGGCCATGATCTGCGCCCCGCTCCTGTCCAAAGGCCACGCGATCGGCGTCATGGCCTTGAGCCGGATGGGCGAGCGCGGCTTTGTCCAGGCCGACCTCGATTTCCTGGTTAGCTTGAGCCAGCAGGCGGCTATTGCCATCGAGAACGCCCGCCTGTACGAGGCCACCCGGAAGGCAGAGACCGAGGCGCGGCGGCGAGCCGACCTCCTGTCTGCCATGCACGGGTTGGCCCTCGACATCTCCAGCGAGCTGGCCCTCGATCGGCTGCTCGAAGCGGTTGTCCGCCGCACACTGGATCTGCTGGGTCGCAATTGCGGCGATCTGTACCTGTACGACCCGGCCGGCGATTACCTGCGCTGTGTGGTCAGCATCTCTGACTGGCCGGCGGTCACCGGTGTAACCCTCCGGCCCGGCCAGGGAATGAACGGCCAGGTATTCGCTACCGGCCGGCCGATCGTCGTCGACGACTATTGGAGCTGGGCCGGCGCCGAGCCTGCCTTCCACTCCGAGCCGGTGGGACCGGTAGCCAGCGTGCCGCTCATCTGGAAGGGGGAGGTTCTCGGCGTGCTCGAAGCCTCTGGCCGGCAGGGTGACCGTCCCTTTTCCGCTGCCGAAGTCGCCGTCATGTCGCTGCTGGCGACTCAGGCTGCCATCGCCATCCAAAACGCCCGGCTGTACGACGCCGCCCAGCAGCGCGCCCAGGAGCTGTCGGTCGCCCTGGCCCAACAGCGCGAGATCGATCGCTGGAAGGCCGAGTTTATCCAGAACGTGTCGCACGAGCTGCGCACCCCGCTGACCCTCATCCAGGGGTACGCCGAGATGCTGAACGACGGCGAGCTTGGCGCTCTGTCGGAGGAGCAGCGCCAGCCGATCACGATCATCACCAACCAGGCGCAGTCTTTGCAGGCGCTGGTCGCCGATATGCTGGCCATCCTCCGGGCCGAGGCCCAGGCCATGCACCCGGAGCCCACCTCGATGGCCGATCTGGTCACCTCTGCCATCGCCGATTTCCAAGGGTTGGTCCGCCAGTCAGATCTGACCTTGGAAATGGATGCCCGGCCCGAGGCGCCGTTGGTCAATGCCGACGTGCGCCAACTGCGCAAGGTGATCGACAACCTGCTGTCCAACGCCGTCAAGTTCACGCCGGCCGGCGGGCAATTGACGGTGAGGGTCTATCCCTGTGAGGGCGGCGTTTGTGTCCAGGTGGCTGACACCGGCATCGGCATCCCTCCCGACCAGTTAGACCGGATCTTTGAGCGCTTTTACCAGGTAGACGGCTCCATCCGGCGGCGGTACGAGGGAGCCGGCCTGGGGCTGGCCCTGGTTCGCGAGATCGTCGACGGGCTCGGCGGCTGGATCAAGGCCGAGAGCGAGGGCATTCCCGGCCGCGGCAGCACCTTTACCTTCTGGCTGCCGGCGGCCTAGTTTCCAGAACTCTTTAGAAGAGGAAGGGCCAGCGGATTGCTCCGCTGGCCCTTGATTTTGTGGGTTACGGGTAACTCGAGTCGTTAAGGCGTATAGTTCCTGGTGATGATGGGCAGGTAGTAGTAGTAATAGGGTTGGAGGACCAACACGGTGTCCTCGACTATCAACTCCCCGCACCCGTTCGAGACCGTCAGAGTGACCAGGTGGTAGCCCGGTGTGGCGAAAGCGTGCAGCACGGACTTGCCGCTGGCCGTCGTCCCGTCGTCAAAGTTCCAGCGCCAGACGAGAGGCGGTGAGCCGGCGGCGATCGACCCGGTAAAGTCGATCATCTCGCCTACCCACGGGACCGTCGGCACCCAGGTAAAGTCGGCGCCTGCCACGGCCTCGCACACGCAGATCTGCTCCGACCAGGTGTCCGAGCCGCAGCCGTTGGTGACGGTCAGCGTCGGCGTGTAGCAGCCGGTCGCAGCATAGGCGTGGGTTGGGTCTTGCACGTTCGCCGTCCCGCCGTCGCCAAAGGTCCAGGCGTAGGTCAGCGGCGCCGCGCCGACCACCGTCGAGTCAAAGGCGACCTCCACACCGTCGACGGTGTAGCTCACGTCGACGATGGCCGCCGGCTCGAGCACCGTCATCGTCACCGGGATGGTGACCTCGGGCGTGTCGGGGTCGTTGCTGGTAATGACCAGGTTGGCGTTGTAGACGTCCGGAGCCAGGCCGGTCGAGTCGAAGGTCACTTCCACTACGGCGCACTCACCCGGCGGCACGGTGCCGCTGGTTGGGTCTTCGCTAAGCCACGGTACGCCTGCCTCGGCGGTCTCGCCATAGCCGCGGACCATCCAGTTGCCGGGGAAGTAGGCGTCGATCAGCGTCCAGTTGTCGGGAGGCAGGACCGGCGGGGTGGGCGGCGGGCTGGCGTTCCACCAGCCGGCCCACGACCGGGCCTGCGTCGCCGTCTGGTCGATGGAGGCGGGCCAGTAGGACGTGCCCGGGGTCTCCATGCCTATCGCCCCGATCAGCACGTCACCCGGGCCGCTGAGGAGGATCGGCGTCGCCAGATTGTAGACGTTCCAGGTATCCAGCGCTTGCACCGTGGTCGGGATGGCGGCCAGGAGGTTCGAGCCCACGGCCGGGTCAGTGTTGCCCGTCGTGTTCTCGTACACCAGCAGCACGATGTCGTCGCCGACGTTGACCAGGCCGACCGTGCTAAAGTAGATCTGGATCTGGGTCAGGTTGAACGGAAAGTCGGCGGCCGCCGGCGTGAAGCGGTTGACCCACAGCATCTCGATCGTGCCGCCCAGGCCGATGTCGTTGTCGCGCGTGCCGTCATCCAGGATCAGGGTGACCGGCGCGTCGACCACCGGCGGGTTCGTCTCCACGCTGGCTCCGCCTGCTGCGTCGAGCTTGAGCTCGACCGGCCGGGGCCCGGTCGCTGCCGGCGTGGCGGTCAAGCCACTCGGCTGGGTCGCAGGCTCCTCGACCAGCTCCCAGTCCAGCGGGACAAAGCCATCGTTGCAGATAGTGAAGGTCAGGGTGGTGGTGGCGTCGGGGCACAGCGTTACCTCCAACGACGGCGGGGTCACGATGATGTCCGCGCAGCCCACGGTCATTTGCACCGGGACGGTGATCTCGGGCTCGTCCGCGTCGTTGCTCTCGATGACCAGCTCGGCGTTATAGACGCCGTCAGGCAGCGAGTCCGAGTCGAACGTAACCGCTACGCTCACGCACTCGCCGGGCATGAGGACGCCGTTGGTCGGAACCTCGGTCACCCACGGGACGTCGAGGATGGCGACCGTCCGGGTCGCGCCTTCGAACTCGCCCAGAGGAGCGCTGACCGCCAGCGGAGTTACCGTGCCGGTGGTCAGGTCGACCGTGCCATAGACGTTTGAACCGCTGCCGATGTACAGGAAGATGTACAGGGTCCCGTCGTCGTTGTCAAAGTCCAGGCCTTGGGCATAGTTGGCCGCGTATCCGGTCAGGCCGATCAGCGTCGCCGCGCCGGTGGCAGGGTTGATCTGGTAGATCGAGTCGGTGCCGATGTCGTGGCCGTACATCTCCCCGTCGGGGTTCATGGCGACGTCGATCATCAGCGTCGTGCCGAACGGCCCCACCAGGGTGCTGCTGCCGGTGGTCGGGTCGATGATGAACAGATCGGTGGCCGTGGAGCCGTAGAAGACGCCGCTCACGGGGTCGATCGACAGACCGGTCCAGTTGGCAGCGCCGCCGCCGGGCGGGCACGATACCAGCGGGGTGAACGCGCCGGTGGTCAGGTCGAAGGTGCCGAGCATGCCGGTGCCGTCGTTCAGCCCGTAGAGGGTCGTGCCGCTGGGGTCAAAGTCCATGCCATAGCAGTCGGCGGTGGATGTGCCCAGCACTGTCTGCCCGGTAAAGTCGTTCAGGGCAAAGGTGACAAAGTTGTCGGGTGTGCGCAGGTCCTTGGCATATCCCGAGTCGGTCGGGGCCAGCATGCCGCCGGACGGCATGGCGGGCAGGGCCGGCGAGCCGCAGAACTCGGCCGCGCCGATCGGCTCCATCCCGGTATAGTTCTCGTACTGCGCGCACTGCTCGGGCGAGGTGATGACCGGCCGCTCTTTCGCGGGCGAGGCGGGAACCGGCAGGGTAGGCGCCACAGGGGCAGCGGCCAGACCCACCGGATGCTCCGACAGGGTCCACACCAGCAGCCCGGTGCCCTCGTTGCAGATCTCTAGATATTGCGTGTCGGTCTCGCCCTGGCACAGCGTCGTCTCCAGCGAGCTCGGCGTGACGGCGATTTCCGGCGTGCCGGTGACGATCAACGTCACCGCGACCGGGATCGACGGCTCGTCGGTATCGTTCGAGTTGACGCACACCGTCGTGTTGTAGGTGCCCAACGCCAGCCCGGTGCTGTCGAAGGTGGCCTCCACGTCGATGTCGTTGTAGGCATTCAGCGTGCCGCTCGTCGGGCTCTCTGACAGCCAGCCCACCGGTGTGCCACAGCCCTCGTCGAGGGTCCAGTTCAGAACCCCCAGGCCCAGGTTGGCGATGTTAAAGGTCTGCATCGCCGTCTGGTTCACCTCCAGCGTCTGGGTCAGGCTGAGCGGATCGACGGCGATTTCGGGCTCTACGTCGGGCAAGTAGCATGCCCCGACTCGCACCTGGTCCACCTCCCACCACCAGTCGTAGGTGGCGATCCAGTAGTGGAAGCGGAGGATGACGCTCGGCTCGCCCTGGAACTGGGTCAGGTCGATGGTGACCGCCTCGCCGGGTCCATTCGGGCTGTGGTCGGCATCCCAGCTCAACAGGTTGGTCCAGGTGGTCCCGCCGTCGATGCTGGCGTCCACGTCGGCAAGGTCGCCGCCCGTTCCGATGTCGTTGTAGGCGGTCACGTACTTGAGCGTGGCGGTCGTGGCCGTCGACAGGTCGAGGACCATCGTCCGCAGCTCGGTGTCCATCGTCGAACCCGAGCCGCACTTGTCCGAGTCGGCATCGGCGCAGTAGCCGTCGCCGCCGGCATAGTTCGGCCGGGCCGTGGCAAAGGCGTCGTTGCGCTGCCAGACGCAGGTGCCGCCGTTGTCGATGACGCTCCAGCCGGTTGGCGGGAAGGCGCCCTCAAAGTCCTCGGTCAGCATCGTCCAGCATTGCAGGACGGTGACCGTGTCGGTAGTTATGACCGAGAAGCCACACTGCGTGGCGGTCATGATCACCGTGTAGGTGCCGGGTGCCGCGTAGGCGTGCGTTGGGTTCTGGCCGGCGCCATAGGCGCCGTCGCCAAAGTCCCAACTGTACTCCACCGGCAGCAGGGCGGTGGCCGTGCCGTTGAAGGTGACGTCCTCGTTCATCCACGGCGACGCCGGCGTGTAGTCAAAGTCGACGCCGGTCGGCGGGCCGGCCACGGTCATGGTCAGCGCCACGTTCACCACCGGGTTGAAGATGTCGTTGCTGTTGATTTGCAGCGTGCCGGTGTAGGTGCCGGGGGCCATGCCGGTCGAGTCAAAGGTCACCTCGACCGTGACACAGTCGCCCGGGGCCACTGTGCCCGAGGTCGGATCTTCGCTCACCCACGGGATGTTATCCCCGGCCAATTGCCCTTCCAGCCGGAAGGCCAGGTCCCAGTAGGTGATGCCTAGAGATGCCCACGGCGTCCACGACGTATATCCGCCGCCAAACCAGTTCGCGGGGTCGATCATCTGAGCGTTGTAGCCGTTGGTCGTAGTGCCGAAGAACCAGTAGTACCAGTCGTTGGCGGAGCTGGCAAACTCGGGGTAGAAGATCAGCCACCAGGTACCCGCCGGCAGGTTCAGCGGCGCGCCGAGGCCGGCCACCACGTCAAGCGTGACGTCGCCGGCGTAGGTCCCGCCGATGGTCACGGCCGGGTTGGTGGGCACGGTGCTCCAGCACCAGTACTGACCCCCGGTGAGCGGCTGCCCGGCTGGGACGCCGCCGGCGTCGGGGTAGATGCACCAGTGCAGCGCCGCCGCGTTGTACATGTTGCCATAGTTCATCCATCCGGGTATATAGATGGTGTCGATGTCCCACGCCGCAGTGTTCTGAAAGTCGTCGGCGCTAAAGGCGCCCCAGGCTTCGGGAGGGTACCAGTCGGCAATGGCGCCCTGGCTGAAATCCGTCGGCTGATCCCACAGCACCGCATCGGGGTTGCGCGGCAGGGCCGCCGTCCCCGAGCCGCCGGTCAGGGCGGTCAGCATCGACTTGTCGCCGTGCACAGCGCTCGGCGCAATCTCTTGCTGCGGGGATGGCTTTGACACCGCCATGCGGACCGCCCCGGTGATCTCGGTCAGATCCCAGGTCAGCGGTAGGTCGCCGTCGTTGCAGATGGTCAGGGTGTAGGTCATCAGGCTGTCGGGGCACTGGGTCGATTCCAGCGCCAGGGGATCGACGACGATCAGCGACCCGGCCATGGCCGTGACAACGTGCGTCGCCACGCTGGTGCTGGTCCCGTCGCAGTTGGTGGCGGTCATGACCACGGTATAGTCGCCGGTCGCGGTGTAGGTGTGATCGACCACCTGGCCGCTGCCGTAGGTGCCGTCGCCAAAGCTCCAGTCCCAGGTGATCGCCGGCGAGCCGGCGGCCACCGAGCCGGTGAATGTTGCCGGCATGTTGGGCCGAGGCGTCGTCGGATCGACGGAAAAGTCGGAGCCCGACACCGGGACGCACTCTTCGCACTGGTCGAGCAGCGT
>DAOUGI010000045.1:0-3449 GCA_034429215.1 Anaerolineae bacterium
CCACAACATGGGCGGCGACATTATGGATTACGCCATCCAGCTCTGGTTCAGGGACACCGACGCCGGCGGCTATGGCGTCAACAACCGCGGCTATGGCGGCGACGAGGACACCGGCGTCTGGGTGGGCGCCTTCTGGCGGTCCCTGGACAACGCCACTATCTCTGTCGCCCGCCAGCTCGCCGACACCGCGGCCGACCAGGTCCGGGTCTGGATCTGGCCGTCGCAGGCCGACCTGGAATACTGCACCGACTGGAGCCCCATCGCCCCCAATACCACGGTCACCGTCAACCACAACCTGGGCGGCAACGTCGACGATTACGCCGTCAAGCTGTGGTTCCGCACCACCTCCCTCAACGGCGTCCACCAGATCTATTACGGCAACGCCGAGGGTAATAACAAGGGGTACGGCGCCTACTGGCACAGCCTCGACACCGCCCAGGTCCAGGTCAGCCGCCTCGCCGACGACACCGAGGTCGAGGAATTCTACCTGTGCGTCAGCGTGCCCGAGCCGCCCGACTGGGACAGCGGCTGGGTGGCGGTGGACCCCGACGAGGCCGCCGTCCTGAGCCACAACCTGGGCGGCAACATCAACCGCTACATCGTCCGCATGGAGTTCAAGGCCGTGCCGGCCAAGGGATCGCCCGAGGCGCCGATGGCCATCCACCACCACGCCTATGGCGGCACCCCCTCCAACCTCCTGGCCGAGGATGCCGCGTACATGGGGGCCAACTGGCAGAACCTGACCAACCAGAGCATCACCGTCTACCGCTGGGCGCAAGACCCGCTCGCCGACGAGATCCGGGTGCGGATCTGGCAGCGGCGGATGTCGGTGTATCTGCCGGTGGTGGTCAAGTAGGCGAGGGGGAGAGAGGGTGAGAGGGTGAGGGGGAGAGAGGGAGAGAGGGTGAGGGGGTGTGGGGGATATCCACCCATTTTCTGGAATTCAAAACAGAAGGAGAAACGATCATGAAAAAGTGCTTGGGCCTGTCTATCATTCTGATCTTGGCCGCCTGCCTGCTCCTCCTCTCCATCCCAACCCTGGCCGACCCAATTCCTGTGCCGCATGCTTCTGGCGGCCCTGTGCCGCATGCTTCTGGCGGCCAAAATCCAGAATCCAGAATCCAAAATCACAAAGATCCCCTTCAGGGGGGAGAATCCAAAATCCAAAATCCAAAATCCAAAATCGAAAATCAGGCTGTTGGCGGCGACCTGCTCCTGTCGGCCAACGAGGCCAGTGACCGGGACCCGGCGGTGGCCTATAACGCGCCGGACGGCGAGCTCCTGGCCGTGTGGCAGAGCGGAGGGCGGATCGTCGGCCAGCGCTACCAGGCCGGCGGCCAGCCGCTGGGCGAGCTGTTCGCGGTGAGCGACGGGGGCGGCTCGGAAGGCGAGCCGGCGGTGGCCTTTTCGCTGAACGGCGACTGCTACCTGGTGACCTGGGAGGACAACCGCAACGGCAACTATGACATCTATGGCCAACTGGTCGACGCGGACGGGGCGCTCATCGACGACAATTTCTCCATCTATGTGGGCGACGGCAACCAGGAGAACCCCGACGTCGACTCGGACGGCACGGGGTTCCTGGTGGCGTGGCACGGCAACTACTGGGACGACTCGACCGAGGTGTGCGGCCGCCTGATCGGCAGCGACGGCGCGCCGGGCACGGTGATCCTGATCGCCGCCGACGGCGGGACCACCCGCCGCTACCCGGCAGTGGCCTACAACGCCTGGGCCGGCGAGTACCTGGTGGTGTTCGAGTACGGCCAGGCGCCCGAGGCGATCCACGCCCGGCGGGTGAGCGCCGCCGGCGGGCTGCCCGACGCCGAGTACACCGTGGTCTCGCAGCCGCTGACCTACTTTCCCGACCTGGCGGCGGGCCCGTGGGACCTCACCGGCGGCTATGTCGTCGTCTGGGACGACCTGCGCGGGGCCGATCGCGACCTGTACGGCCGGGTGGTGCTTGCCGGCAGCGACAACGCCTTTGACGGCGGCGATTTCAGCATCGACTCCGGCCCCGGCTCGCAATACCACGCCGCCATCGCCCGCGCGCCGGACAGCGGCCGCTACCTGGTGGCCTGGAGCGATGACCGCGCCGCCGACGCGAGCGACGATGACATCTACGCCCGCCACCTGACCGCCGACGCCAACCTGTACGGCGCCTCCTTCGCCCTGTCCGACGCGCCCGGCTGGCAGGGCGAGGCGGCCGCCGCCGGGGCCGGCGGGCCCGATTCCTATTTCGTGGCCTGGACCGACGAGCAGGTGGGCCAGGCCGACATACAGGGGCAGCGGATCGCGGCCAGCGGCTCGCTGCTGTGGTACCCGTTCACCATCTCGGCCCAGCCCGAGATGCAGCTCTCCCCGGCGGTGGCCTACTCCTGGCCGTACGGCTGCTACCTGGCGGTGTGGCAGGACCAGCGCGACGGCCACTGGGCGATCTATGGCCAGCGGCTGTCGCACCACGGCGAGCCGCTGGAAGAGCCGTGGGCCATCGAGGCCGACGGCAACGACAACGTCAGCCCGGCGGTGGCCTATGGGGTGAACCAGGGCACGTTCGTGGTGGTGTGGCGCGACGAGCAGGCCGACAAGCTCGAGGGCCGCCAGGTGCAGCCCGGCGGCGACTCGACCGTCCTCTTTTCGGTCACCTCCAGCGCCGGCGGCGAGCACCCGCGGATCGCCTACGACCAGGTCGGCGACGGCTTTGTGGTGGTGTGGGACAACGGCGACGACGTGCTGGCCCGCGCCCTCGACGGGCTGGGCTTTCCGATCGGCGGGCCCACCACCACGGTGGCCGGCGGCGCCGGGCACCAAACTTTCCCCGACCTGGCCTTTGGCCTGGCCGACCAGCTCTTCCTGGTGGCCTGGCACGAGGACCTGTCGGGCGTCGACCGGGTGTACGGGCAGTTGGTCGACGAGAGCGCCTTCCTGGTCGGCTTAAACTTTCCGATCGCCGGCGGCGACGGCATCGCCCGCAACTATGTGTCGGTGGCCTACAAGGATGCGACCAAGGGCTCCCCGCAGCCGGTGGGCGGGGCTTCCCCGCAGCCGGTGGGCGGGGAGGCCGCCGCCGAGTACATGGTGGTCTACCAGCGCCAGACCGCCGCGCTCGACAACGACATCTATGCCCGGCGGCTGAGCACCAACGGGACGCCGATCGGCAGCGAGATCGTGGTCCGCGACGAGGCCGAATCGATCGACCAGGCGTGGCCGCAGGTGTTCTATTCGCCGGCGGGCGGGCTCTATTTCGTGCTGTGGTCCGAGGACCAGGGGGCCGGCACCGACTATGACCTGTACGGCCGGTGGCTCGACTACCTGGGCGAGCCGGTCGGCAGCCTGCTGCCCTTTTTCCGCTACTATGGCTACGCCGGCTATGCCCGGATGGCCTACGACCCCGATCACGACCAGGGGCTGGCGGTGTGGATGGACGCCCGGCGCGGCGTGTGGGGCGACGT
>DAOUGI010000046.1:0-15121 GCA_034429215.1 Anaerolineae bacterium
TGATATGCCCATGTTTCGCGCCGACCAGGTTGACATGGTGGTCTGGAGGTGGGTCAAGTCGATCCTGGCCGACCCGGAAGCCCTGGCGCAGGGCTTGTGGGAGATCCACCAAGAACGCGAGCGAGAGAACTCGCCGGTCCGGGAGCGATTGAATGTGGTGGATGACCTACTGGCTGACAACCGTGCCCAGCTCGATCGACTGCTCGATCTCTATCTGTTGGGCGACTTTCCCAAAGAGGTGCTGACCGACCGTAGAGTCCGACTTGAAGAAACGATCTTTGCCTTGGAGAGGGAGCGATCAGGCCTGGTGGCTCACCTTGAGGCGCAGTTGTTGACCACTGAACAGATTCAGACGATCCAGAACTTTGCGGCGAAGGTGGGTGAGAACCTGGAGGCTATGGACGGCGACCTGGCCGCCATGCGGGCGCTGATCGCTGCCCTGGACGTCCAGGTCACACTCGCTGTCGAGGATGGACAGAAGGTTGTTTACGTCCGGTGTATAGTCGGCGAAGGTAGTTGCCCTGTGTCACCGACCAGCGGTGCCCTGACCTGTCAACTTCATTCTGCGCTGCCGCTGGTAAGGTTTCTCAGGTATAACACCAGGCCGGGGCCAGGGTTACGGAGCCGGGGCGCCGGTTCCACACTTTTCCCCGACAAGTAGGACGTACCCCCTGCGGATTGCCTCTGCCGTTTCCACCGTTGCTCCTTTCGGAGGTGGTCATAACCAAATGGGTTTACTCTTCCACCGTGGCGTTGCTTGCTCCGATTGCCTTTTTCTCATTCACGAGCAGCAGCAGGAGCAGGCCGACCAGCACAAACGCGGCGATCGACAAAATGGCCAGCCGCAGCCCAGATTGCTCGGCCAGGGCGACCTGCTGCCCGCGGCCCTCGTACCATATCGCCGCCTCGGCGGCAAACCAGCCAAAGATGAGCGGGGCGACGACCGAGGAAACCCGGCCAAAGGTGGCAAAGAATCCAAAAAACTCGGCGCTCTTGCCGGGTGGGGCAAACAGGGCGACCATGGTCCGGCTGACCGACTGGGCCCCGGCCATGGCTATGCCGGCAAAGGCGCCGATGACGAAAAAGATCGTCCGATCGTGGGCCAGGTACAGCCACGCGACCACGCCGATCATCAGCACCAGGGCGATAATCAGCGAGCGTTTGGCGCCGATACGGTCCACCAGCCAGCCGAACAGGTATGCACCCACCACGTTGGTCAGTTGCACCACGATGAAAAAGATGAGGATATCCTGCGTCGCGAGGCCAAAGAGGGTGGCGCCGATGATGCTGGCAAAGCCCATCAGGATCATAATGCCGTCGTTGTACACAAAAAAGGCAATGATGAACTTGATAAACTCGCCAAAGCCGCGGGCAGTGCGGAAGGTGTTCCGCAGCCGTTTGACGGCCAGTCCGGCGTAATTCTCGCCGGGCGGTAGCTTTTGGCCGCGGGCTTTCTCCCGCAGCCAGAGCACAAGCGGCACCGCGAATAGGGCAAAAAAGATGGCGGTCACAATCATGGACAGCCGCGGGACAAGCGGGCCTTCCACCAGCTTTTGCAGGGGCATGATCAGCAGCAGGATCACGATCCCGCCGATCGTGCCGACGGCCCAGCCCAGCCCCGACACGCGGCCCATCTCCTTGGGCGTCGCGATCTCGGGCAGCAGGCCGTCATAGAAAATCTGCGCCGCGCGGTAGCCGATGTCGGCCAGCACAAAAAAGACGATGCCCAGAGTGACCATCCCCGGCTTGATGAGAAAGAGGCTGGCCGTAAACAGGCACGACATGCCGGTGAAAAAGAGCAGAAAGCGCTTCTTAGACCCGGAAAAGTCGGCCAGCGTGCCCAGGAACGGCCCGCTGAGCAGCACGGCGATAGCGGCGATCGTCTCGGCCACCCCCCACATCCGGGTGCCTTCCGCCCCGCCGACGACCTTGTCCTTGAAATAGACGGAAAACACCGCCAGGTAGACGGCCGATGCATAGGCCGAGTTGCCGAAATCGTACAGGTACCAGCTCCAGCGTTCGCGCCGGGTGGTCGCGGGTGCCAATGCCTTGTTCGCCACAGTCCCCCTCCTTTGTTGGTATATGATGCCAGGTTAAACGCAGCCTTGATCGGGCGGCGCCTGCATCCGGCGCGTGGCCCGCATCAGCGCCGGCCCAATCCAACCAGCATCGACACGCCCAGCACCAGGATCATCGCCGTGACCAGGCCGCGAAAGCGTTCCTGGTCCACGTGCCGGTCGAGGCGCGCACCGGCCCACAGGCCCAGCAGCAGCGCCGGCGCTGCCCAGGCATACAGCGCCCATACCTGTGGGATCACGTGGCCGGCCAGCAGGTGCGAGCTTACAATCAGAACACCGTTGATGAAGAAAAGTGTCTGCAAAATGGCACGATATTCGTCCTTTGGCCACTGCCGCAGCGATCCATATACCACCACCGGCGGGCCGGGGGTGTTGTACGCCCCACCCAGGCAGCCGGCCAAAAAGCCGGCCGGGTAGGCCCACCACACTGGCAGGCGGCGAGACACCGCCGGGCGCAGCAGCGCATAGGCCGCGTAAGCGATCAGGATCGCCCCCATGGCGCGGTTGATGGCTAGCTCGTCCACGCGGGCCAGTGCCCAAATGCCGGTAGCGATGCCTATCGCCGAGGCTATCCCCAGGCGCGCCACCTCACCGATATCCACGGCCCGGTGAAAGCGGATGAGGTTCACCGTATAGGCCGTCAGGCCGGCCAGCGCGATCAGCGGCGCGGCCGTCTTTAGATCGATCGCCAGTGTGACGAGCGGCATGACGACCAGGGCAAAGCCAAAGCCTGTCAGCGACTGCAGGATCGCGGCCACAAAAACGATAGCGACGATCCAGGCGACGGTCATTCCGGGGGCGCCGTGAGCTGGTCCAGGAGATCCACAACCACCTCGTGCAGATCGCCCCGGTTGGGCAGGGTGGCCATCATCCCGTACATCGCCGCCGAGCGCCCTCCCGCGCTCAGCGCCTGGCCCCCCGTCTCGGAAGAGCGCCTGGTCAGGCGGCTCATCAGCCTGGGCGGCAGGATCCGCGCCGCCGCCCGGGCCAGGCTTACCTGCAACGATCGAGACAGCCGGGCGCGGCTCGGCCTTTTCACCAGCCTCACCACCTGCCCCAGGTCGGCCAGGAACTGGTCGGCCACCTGCGCATGGGCCGGGGTGACGGTCACGTGCAGGCTTGCCGGGAACTGCTGCCGGTCCAGGCTCCAGCCGCGCAGCGCCATCTCGTCGCCGATCTCAAACACGTTCAGCCTGTCTGAGGCGATGGCCATCATGCTCATGGCCGGCTCGCCCAGGATCTGCAGCTCCGGGATGGCCCGGATCCCATCCTGCAGCTTCCGGGCCGTTTTCATGACCGTGTCGGCCAGGGCCAGGTAGCCCTCCTCGCCCAGGTAGTTCAGGATGGCCCAGGCCGCGGCGATGGATCCGCCGGGGCGGGTGCCGGCCATGCCGGGCGAGGCGTAAATGCCGCCCGGCCAGTCGGTGGTGACGTGGAACTGGTGCCGGCGCAGGTCCCGGCTGCGGTAGAGGATGACCGAGGCGCCCTTGGCGGCATAGCCGTACTTGTGCAGGTCCGCCGACATCGAGGTCACCCCCGCCACCGACAGGTCGAAATCGGGCACGGGGTAGCCCAGCTTGCGCACAAACGGCAGCATGAACCCGCCGACGCAGCCATCGACGTGGCACAGCAGCCCTCTCTCCCGGGCGATCCCGGCCAGGTCGGCGATCGGATCGACCACGCCGTGCGGGTAGGAAGGGGCCGAGCCGACCATCAGGATCGTGTTCCGGGTGATCGCCGCTCGAGCCGCTGCCGCGTCCGCCCGCAGGTCCGGCCCGACGGGGATGACCACCGGCTTGACCCCGAAATAGTGGCCGGCCTTGTGGAAAGCGGGATGGGCCGTCACAGGCAGGATCATCTCTGGGCTGTCGGCGTCCGGCCGCTCGGCCCGCGCCCAGTCGCGCGCCGTCTTGACCGCCATCAGGATGCTCTCGGTCCCCCCGCCGGTCATGCTGCCGGCGGTCTCCTCATCTCCGCCCAGCAGGCCGGCGGTCATGGCCACCACTTCGTTCTCGAACTGTCGCAGGCTGGGAAAGGCCATCGGGTTGAGGCCGTTTTCAGAAAAGAACAGGCCGTACGCCTCTTTCAGGAGGTCCGTTATCTCGTCGTCGGCGTGGTAGACCAGGCTCCATACCCGGCCCTCGTGCCATTTGGCATCGTGCTCGCGTGCCTGGTGCATGCGGGCCAGGACCCGGTCGGCGGGCGTTCGATTTGGTGGCAGCGGCATCATCTTTTTCGCTCCGTGCCTCGCTTCTTCTATTGCACCCGTGTGTCTGGCCCATTCTGGCGAAAATGGCCGGATGGCAAATGATATCACACAGCCATCGCGCTGTCAAATCGCCAATTTGCCCCTCCTAATTGACATTCCGTGCTACCACTGGTAAGATTTCCTCGACAAAATCCGGCCCGGCCAGGTCATGGAGCCAACATGCTGGAAAAACGCAAATCGGAACACCTGCACATCAATCTGGAAAAGGATATAACCTTTCCCGATCTCACGACCGGGCTGGAGGGCTATGCCTTTGTCCACAATGCCCTGCCCGAGCTGGCCCTGGCCGATGTCGATCTGACCACGACCTTCCTGGGCAAGCGCCTGCGGCTGCCGCTGCTCATCTCGTCGATGACGGGGGGCACGCCCGAGGCGCAGCGGATCAACCACAACCTGGCCCAAGGCGCCCAGGCCGCCGGCATAGCCATGGGGCTGGGCTCGCTGCGGGCCGCGATCGAGGCGCCCGATCTGCAGAGTACCGCTTCCTTGGCGGTGGCCGAGACGTTCCGTGTCCGTCACCTCGCCCCTGACATCCTCCTCTTTGCCAACCTCGGCGCCGGCCAGCTCAACGCCGGGTTCGGCCTGGACCAATGCCGGCGCGCCGTGGAGCTGGTCGAGGCCGACGCTCTCATCCTCCACCTCAACCCGCTCCAGGAGGCGCTGCTGGTTGACGGCGACGCCGATTGGCGCGGCCTGCTGGCCAAGATCGAGGCCGTCTGCCGTGGGGTAGGGGTGCCGGTGATCGCCAAAGAGGTCGGCTGGGGGATTTCCGCCCGGGTGGCCCGCCGCCTCGTCGACGCCGGCGTGGCCGTCATCGACGTGGCCGGCTCGGGCGGCACCTCCTGGAGCCAGGTGGAGATGCATCGCGCTCCCACCGAGGCGCGCCGCCGCCTGTGCGCCCAGTTCGCCGGGTGGGGCATCCCCACCGCCGAGGCGCTGGTCGAGGTTCGCGCGGCTCTGCCCGGCGTGCCGCTGATCGCCAGCGGCGGCCTGCGGAGCGGCATCGACCTGGCCAAGGTCCTGGCCCTGGGCGCCGACCTGGGCGGGCTGGCCGGGCCGTTTCTCAAGGCAGCCAACCTGTCGGCCCAGGCGGTGGCCGGCCTGGCCGCCGAGCTGGCCGACGTGTTGCGCATCGTGCTCTTTTGCCTGGGCATCCCTGATCTTCAGGCGTTGAAAGGCACGCCCGCCCTGCGGCGGGTTGGCGAGAGGAGTCTGGGGCATGAGTCTGGCTGATGCATCGCAGCGTTTGCTGCCCCTCGTCGAGGCTGACCTCCGGCAGGTGCTCAGCATTCCGCATCCTGATGCGGCTCCCTATTATGGGATGATGCACTACCATCTGGGCTGGGTCGACGGCGCGCTCCGGCCGGCCGCGCCATCCGGCACCGGCAAGCGGCTGCGGCCGCTCATCTGCCTGCTCGCCTGCGAGGCGGCGGGGGGCGATCCGCACCAGGCCGTCCCGGCCGGGAGCGCCATCGAGCTGATCCACGGCTTTTCGCTCATCCACGACGACATCGAAGACGGCAGCCCGCTGCGGCGCGGCCGCCCGGCCGTCTGGAGCGTGTGGGGCGTGCCCCACGCCATCAACGCCGGCGACGGCATGTTTGTCCTGGCCCGCCTGGCGCTGCACCGCTTGGCCGACCGGGGGGTGCCGGCCGGCCGCTGCCAGGCTGCCGCCGTGGCTTTCGACCATGCCTGCCTGGCCGTGTGCGAAGGCCAGTTCTTCGACATGAGCTTTGAGAGCCGCCCGGCCGTCGACCTCGACCAATACCTGTGGATGATCCGCCACAAGACGGCGACCCTGCTGGCCGCCTCGGCGCAAATGGGGGCGATGGTCGCTGCCGACGACACCGATCTGATCGGCCGCTATTTCGCCTTTGGCCTGAACCTGGGCATGTTCTTTCAGATCCAGGACGACGTCCTGGGCGCCTGGGGCGACGAACAGGTCACCGGCAAGTCGGCCGCGACCGACATCCGCGACCGGAAAAAGACGCTGCCGGTGGTCTATGCCCTCAACCACCCCGACGATCCCGATGCGGCGCGGCAGTTGGCCGATCTCTATGCCCGGCCCGGCGAGCTGGACCCCCCGGCCATCCGCGACGCCCTCCGGCTCCTGGACCGCTTGGGCGCCCGGCAGTACGCCGAAGAGATGGCCGAAGAATACTACCGGCTGGCCCTCGCCGGCCTGGACGAGGCAGGCAGGGAAAACGCCGCCCGGTCACACTTGCGTGAGCTGGCGGCGTCGCTCCTGCACAGGCGGACCTGACCGTAGGGGCGCGCGGCCGTTGCGTGAGCTGGCAGCGTCGCTCCTGCACAGGCGGACCTGACCGTAGGGGCGCACGGCCGTGCGCCCTCCTGTCACTCGCCTGCGCGTCATGATCCCTCTCCGGAAATAGACTCCTTCCCTGCTCGGCGTGGACCATACCTACCCTGCCGGTAGGCACGGGCAGTCCACGCCATTTTCATTCATCGAGGTGCCCGGCACGGACATGGCGACCCTCCGGAAATCGCCAGGCCGGCAGCCGTGCGTGGTCAAGTGGTCGGCGACAGGCGGCCTGCGACCAGGGCCAGCGCCTCCTCCCGGGTGTGCACCTGATCGCTCACCTGAGCCTCGCGGACGACCTCCAGCAGCTCGCCGATCTGAGGGCCGGGCTTCAGGCCTAGCTCTTGCAGCAGGTCGTTTCCGTTGATCAGCTCGGGTGGCGATACCCGTTCCGCGGGCCGCTCCCAATAGTCGCCCAGCATCCGCGCCGTGAGGGACACCAGGCGCCGCCGCTCATCATCTCCCGCCCCCGGCGCGTGGGTGGCCATCTGATCGGCCAGGGCGTGCATCAGAATGTCCACGCCGGCCCGGTCGGTGTCGCGGAAAAAGCGGTACACCGCCCGCGCCGAGACGCTCTCCTGCCCGGCCAGCAGCAGCGGGCGCATGTGGTGGCGGGCGATCGCCTTGCCCAGGCGGACCTCCGCCGCAGAGAACCTGAGCCGGCGCAGCGCCTCCTCCACCAGGCCCGCCCCGATCTGATCGTGCCCGGTGAACCGGATCCTCTCCCGGCCGGGGGTCTCGTCCAGGACCCGCGCCTGTGCTTTGCCCGTATCGTGCAACAGCGCCGCCAGCTTGAGCGTGACCAGGCGGGGCCGGGTCTCGCTCAGCTTCCGGGCGAAATGGGCCCGCAGCCGGCCGGCGAACGGCGCCAGCTCTTCCGGCAGGGCCTCTCCCGCGCCGGCCTGCGCTGCGATCTGCTCCAGGCAATCCACCAGCTTGAGCGAATGGGCGAGCACATCCAGGTGATGGGGCGGCGGCTGAGCCAGGCCGCGCAGCGGCTCCAGCTCTGGGAGAATGGTGGTCAACAGCCCCAGGTCGTCCATGCGGGCCAGCGGCCCGGCGCTGTGCGGCCGCGCCAGCAGCCGGCCCAGCTCGTCGCGGGTCCGCTCTCCGGCCACCTCCGGAGAGGCAACGGCCGCCCCGTCGCGCCGGATCAGCGCCTCCGTTTCCGGCGCCAGGGTCAAGCCAAGCTCGGCCGCCTGGCGCACGGCGCGCAGGGCCCGCAGCGGGTCGTTGCGGATCGACCCGTCAGACACCGGCCGGATAATTCCGGCGCGCAGGTCATCCATCCCGCCGTGCAGGTCGATGATCTCCTCAGGGGCGCGGACGTTGGCGGCCAGGGCGTTGATCGTAAAATCGCGGTCGGCCAGGTCGGCGGCCAGATCGATGCCGCGCAGCCTGGCGACGTCCACGACCAGTTGGCTGCCCTCCTGATCGCGCAGGATGGCCCGCCCGGTCGCCCGCGTCTCGTCGAGAGGATAATAGGCGCCGCCGAACCGGTTGGCCAGCCGGCGGGCCACCAGCATCCCATCGCCGGCTGCGGCGATGTCCAGGTCATAGATCGGCCGGCCAATCAGCCGGTCCCGCACGCACCCCCCGACCAGGTAGGCCTGCATATCTTGGCCCGCCAGCCAGCCGATGATCTGCTCTTGTAGGTTCAAGTTTTACTCCCTAACGCTGCTGCGCCCCCGACTCGGGGGCGCAGTAGTGTTAAAAGGGCTCCCCGCGGCCCTGCCCGGGACGAGGGCTTGGCGGTACAAGGGTCCTTTGCAAGCGTGGCACACCCCCCGCTCAGGGCCGTGACAGCTCGGGCATTTCCTTCCGCAGGCGCTCCGCTTCGGCAAAGCCCGCTGCCAACGCCTTCAAGTTGACCGCCTCGGTGCCGGTCGGCACCCGGTCGCTGACCGCTTTTTCCAGCGCGGGCCGCGTCACCAGCCCGGTCAATCCGGCGATCAGCCCCAGCGCGGTGATGCTGGCCGTGATGCGCCGGCCGGTTGCCCCTTCGGCAATGTCGGTGATCGACACCGACAGCGCCCGGTGGCTGGGCACGCGGCTGACGCTGCACGAATCGACGATGATCAGCCCGTTCTCCTTGACCTGGCTATAGTACCTGTCGCACGCCTCCTGGCTCATGCACAACAACAGATCCGCCTGGGTCACCTCGGGATAATCGATCTCGCCGTCGGCGATGATGACCTCCGACCGGCTGGCGCCGCCGCGCGCCTCGGGGCCGTAGCTTTGGGTCTGGACGGCGTCCAGCCCGTCGTAAACGGCGGCGGCCTCGGCCAGGATGACCCCGGCCAGGATCATGCCCTGCCCGCCTTCCCCGGCCAGCCGGACTTCGTAGCGGCTCTCCAGCTCGTGCTGCGCTTCGCGCCGCGCCCCTTTCTTGGGGGCCACCGATTCATAGTGCTCAGTCATGCCGGCCTCCTACATCCAGCCACGGCGGACCTGGCGCTTGCGCAGCGGCGGCGTGCCGTGTATCCGCTCGACGAGCTGGTCGTACAGCTCGGTGTACCCGGGCTGGTCCTCGTCGTGAAACACTCCCCGGATGATCTTGCCTTCCGTCTGCGCCGGGTCGGTCAGCTTTTCAGCCGCCTGGGCCGAGATGCTGTTGTCCTTGAGATAGCGCATCATGTCGACGGGCGATTTCATGTTGTTGGCCCGCCCGAAGGTGGTGTGACAGTAGCTGACCACCTCGACCATCGAAAAGCCGTTCTTCGACATCGCCCGCTCGATCAGCTTGTCCAGCTCGGTCACGTGATAGACGGTGCCGCGGGCGACAAAGGCAGCGCCCGAAGCGATGGCCAGCTTGCACACCGGAAAAGGCTGCTCGATGTGGCCATAGGCCGCGGTGGCCGAAAAAGCTCCCAGCGGCGTGGTCGGCGACGACTGGCCGCCGGTCATGCCATAGATGCTGTTGTTGACCACGATAGCGGTCAGCTCGATATTGCGCCGCGCGGCGTGGATAAAGTGGTTGCCGCCGATGGCCAGCGCGTCGCCGTCGCCCATCACCACGATCACTTTCAGCTCTGGGCGGGCCAGCTTGAGCCCGGTGGCAAAGGCCAGCGCCCGGCCGTGTGTGGTGTGCAGCGTGTTGAAATCCATATAGACCGGCATCCGGCCCGTGCAGCCGATGCCGGAAACTACCACGACGTCATCCTGGTTCAGCTCCAGTTTTTGCACCGAGCGGAGGATGCTGCCCATGGCGATGCCGATGCCGCACCCGGCGCACCACACGTGGGGAAACTTTTTGTGGTGCCGCAAATAGTCATAGGTTCCCTGATCGTGCCGTTTCATCTTCTAACCCTCCTCCGCCTTGAGCCCGTGGCTTGGTACGCATCGCAACGGGGAGCGGATCGGCGCAGAGCGGATCGCGTCGAGGATCTGCTCCGGCGCGACCATGTGGCCGTCGGCGCGGCCCACCCGGGTCACCTTCTTATAGCCGACCATCCGCTCGACCTCCAGGGCGATCTGCCCCAGGTTCATCTCGGGCACGATCACCCGTTGGGCGTCCTCACAAGCGCGCTCCACGGCGGCCTCGGGAAAGGGCCACAGCGTCTTGAGCCGCAGCATCCCCACCTTGCGCCCATAGCGGCCGCGGGCGATGTTCACCGCGTGGCGCGCCGAGCGCGCCGTCGAGCCGTAGGACACCACCACGATCCGCGCGTCCTCCAGCCCGTCCTCCTCGGTCATGACGATCTCGTCCAGGTTGCCGTCGATCTTGCGAAACAGCCGCTCGATCCACGGCTGGATCTCGTCGGTGCGCTCCGTGGGAAAGCCGCGCGTGTCGTGCAGCAGCCCGGTGATGTGATAGCGGTACCCCTCGCCAAAGGGCACCAGGGGCGGCACGTCGGACGGCGGATTGCCGAACGGCTCGTACCACTCTGGCGGCACGCCCGGCATCTCGCGGTTGACGATCTTGACCGAGGCGGAATCGGGCAGCTCGACCTTTTCCCGCATGTGCCCCACCACCTCGTCCGTCAGCAGGATGACCGGCGTCCGGTACTTTTCGGCGAAATTAAAGGCGTCCACCGTCAGATCGAAACACTCGCGGACCGAGCCGGGCGCCAGGACAATGATCGGGTGATCGCCGTGGGTCCCCCACCGCGCCTGCATCACGTCGCCCTGGGCCGGGTCGGTGGGCAGCCCGGTGCTCGGGCCGGTGCGCATGACGTTGGCCACCACGCACGGGATCTCGGTGGCGATCGCATAGCCGATATTCTCCTGCATCAGCGAAAAGCCGGGGCCGCTGGTGGCGGTCATCGACTTGAGCCCGCCGATCGACGCCCCGATGATCGCCGCCATGCTGGCGATCTCGTCCTCCATCTGGATGAACTTGCCGCCGACCTTGGGCAGCTCGCGAGACAGGATCTCGGCGATCTCAGACGAAGGGGTGATCGGATAACCCGCGTAAAAGCGGCAGCCGGCCGCCAGTGCGCCCAGGGCGCAGGCGCGGTTGCCCTGCATGAATTGGATCGTCATAGGCCGCCTCCCACCGGCAGTACCCCCTCGTGGGCCAGCTCGGCCAGCCGCTGAAGCTCTTCCATCTCCTCGGGCTCGAGGCGGCGGACGGTGATGGCCATGTCGGGGCAATGGGTGCTGCACCACATGCAGGCCGTGCACCGCTCCGGGTGAGCGACCTTGGTCCGGCCCTGGCCGTTCGACTCAAAGACCTTTTGCGGGCAAAACTCGATGCACAGGCCGCACCCCTTGCACCACGTGCCAAAGATCGACACGTGGCCCCGGGAGCGCGGGGCGCTGCTCTTTTTGGCAGAAACTGGAACGGCGGACGAATCCGCCGTTTCTTCGGTTGGCATGGTAGTAACCTCCCCAGACGGGCAGTGTGTTGCCCTGTAAGCAGTATTCGCGCCTATTTTACCATCAGTCTTTTATGTGTCAAGATTGGCACAGGTCAGCGCCTGAAGGGCGTTGGGCTTGGTGCGTTGCACCTGTTGTTGGTGCGACGCACCTGGTGCAGGTTTCACATCGGCTTCAGTCTAATCGGACTTGCCTACCTGCTTTCGTGCCAGCGTGGCCGTCCAGCTCAGCGCCTCGGTCAGTGAGTGGAGGACCTCACCCATGCCGATCGCCCCCATGATCGTCGTCAAGACGCGGGTCGGTCCGGGAAAAAGGTTCAGGCCGTAGACCAGAACGGCCGCCACCCAGGTTCCCGAGCAGATTGGGCACGACACCAGCTCGCCCAGTGCCCGCTGGATCCCCTCACCCCGCGCCTCCACGGTCATGGCCGCGCCAAAGTCGTCCATCTTGGTTTCGGTGAGCGGCCGCCGCAGCGGCTCGGTGACCTTGTCGAAGGAGATCAGGTGGCCGAGCCGGTAGGTCGCAAACCCCAGCATGACCAGGTCGCGCGATTTCAGGCTCGCGATGTCGCTTTTTCGGCGATGCCGCGCGGAAAAGAGGGCGAATAGGGTCAGAAATATGCCGGTCAAGGTCAAGTATGTGGCGCGTTCCTGAGTTTGCTTGTCACGTAACATGAGGGCCTCCTTATTCTCGACTTTCCAGGTCATGGCGAAGGGCTAGTTGGGTCTTGACGGCCCGATAGCCAAGCCGTTCGTAAAAACGGTGGGCATCCTTGCGGATGACGTTCGAGTGCACCGAGACGGCGCGACAGCCGTGCTCGCCAGACCAGCGTTCGGCCTCCTTCAACAGCCGCTCCCCGATCCTCTGACCTCGGTAGCCCTCGCTCACGATCAGCCCGCCGATCTCGGCCTGAGGATCGTGCAGCAGGCTGGGGACGAGATACACGTACACCCAGCCCACCACGGCGCCGCCCGACAGCTCGGCGACATAGACACAGCGCTGCTCGTCCGTTTGAATCTGCTCGAGGCGCTGCTCGACCTGCTCCACGGAGGTGGGATACCACAGTTGCCCGCACAGCTCGGCCAGCCGCGGCGAGTCGGCCGGCCCGGCCGGCCGGATGGTGACCCGGTCATCTAGCGCGGCAGCGGCCGGCATATCATCCTTTCATCCCGGTAGGGGCGCACGGCTGTGCGCCCCACGTGCGCCCCACGTGCGCCCCATGTGCGCCCTTCCGCGGCTCACCGCCTGGCTTCCCATTCGTCGCGCAGGATGCCCATGATGATCCGCCCGTGACGCTGCCCGTCGCGGTACACCGACTCGCGCTGCACCCCTTCCTGCTTGAACCCCGCCCGCTCGTAGGCGCGGATCGCCCGTTCGTTGTTCGAGATCACGTCCAGCCCCACCCGGTGCAGGTTCAGCTCCTCAAAGGCATAGCGCAGGATCAGCCGCAGCGCGTCGGCCCCATAGCCGCGGCCCCGGTAGTCGGCCTCGCCGATCCCGATCGCCATCAGCCCGGCCTGGTTGTTCCACTCGATCGAGTGGATCGCCACAAAGCCGATCAGCCGGTCGTCCTCCACCGTCCGCAGGCTGAACCCCACTCCGTTGGGGTGCTCGCGCCCCGGGCTGAACCGCTCGATATAGGTCTCGGCCGAATAGGGCCGGGCATAATCGGTGTCCTGGTTGCGCAAATAATCGGGATCCTGGCTCCACCGCGCAAACGCCTCGGCGTCCTCCCGCGTCGACGCGGCCAGCCGCACCAGCTTGCCTTGAAACAGGTTTTCGCTCATTGGGGTTTCCACCTTCTCTTCTCTTCTACAAGTTTGCGACGCCGGCCGGGCCGCTGCGGGTCCGCCAGAGGGTGATCCCGGCCGGCAGCGGCGGCAGCGGCAGCCATCCCCCTGCCACGGTGGCCCGGCTCCCGCTGAACAGCTCCGTCAGCTCGGCCCCGTCGGGGATGGCCCCCGCCGCCACATACAGCGGCTGGGCCGGGCGCGCCGCGGGGCCCCGGTGGCCCACCACGACGATCTGCTCCTCGTCGGCGTCGCGCAGAAAGGCGATCGTGTCCTGCTCCACCGCCAGGACCTGCAGGCCGCCGTCGATGAGCGCCGGCGAGGTGCGCCGCAGGCGGATCAGCGCCTGGTAAAAGGCGCGCAGCTCCTGGTTCCAGGCCGCCGGGTCCCACGGCATCGGCGCGCGGTTGTCGCCGGTCAGCCCGATCTCTTCGCCATAGTAGACGCTGGGCGCCCCCAGGCAGGTGAACAGCAGCCCGGCCGCCAGCCGGTTCCGCGCCGGGTCCCCCTCCACGATGTCGAGGATGCGCGGCGTGTCGTGGCTGCCCAGCAGGTTGAACTGCTGCCGGGCGATCGCCCACGGGATGGCGGCGGTGTACGCCCGCCACGTATCGGCCATCGCCGCCGTCGGCCACGGCTCGGCGTGCTGGTGGACCTCGAAGCGGCTCAGCCAGAACCTGACCGGCTTGCTGAACCCGGTATAGTTCATCGCCCCGTCGAGCCCGTCCCCCTGGAGCTGGCGGGTCGCGTCGAAAAAGTTCTCGCCAAGGATATAGGCGGCCGGGTTCTCCTCCTTGACCGCGCGGCGGATGCCCGACAGCACCTCGTAGCCGAGCTGGTCCGACCCCTGCCGCCCGAGCATGTTGGCCACGTCCAGCCGCCAGCCGTCGATCTGGTAGGGCGGCCGCAGCCAGTGGCGAAACACGGCGTCGGGACCGGCGTACATCACCTCGCGCAGCGCCCGGCTGCGATAGTTGAGCTTGGGCAGGCTGCGCACCCCCAGCCACGTGGCATAGTCGTCGGGCGGGTGGAACGTAAAATACTCGGCCGTCGGCGCCTCGCGGTCGGCCAGCGCCGCCTGGAACCACGGGTGCGCCACGCCGCAGTGGTTGGGCACGATGTCCAGCATCAGCCGCATCCCCCGCGACGTGCAGGCCCGGCGCAGCGATGCCAGCGCCTGGTCGCCGCCAAGGTGCGGATCGACGTGATAATAATCCACCACGTCGTAGCGGTGGTTGCTGTAAGCGGTCAAGATCGGGTTGAGATACAGGGCATTGACCCCGAGGTCGGCCAGGTAGTCGAGCCGCTGCTCGATGCCCGCCAGGTCGCCGCCGTAAAACTCGACCAGCTTGGCCGGGTCGCCGTCGGGCAGCGGCGGGTCGCCCCAGCGGGCCGCCCGGGCCGTCCGGCCGCGGTACTCGAACTCGCCGTCGCGCACGTTGTTGGCCGGATCGCCGTCGGCGAACCGGTCGGGAAAGATCTGGTAAAACACGCTGTCGCGCACCCAGGCCGGCGCGGCGTAATCGGCCAGGATCTGAAAATCGTCGGCGTCGGTCGGCGTGTGGCGGTGCAGCCCCGTCCCGTTGTACCACCACGCCCCGTCGGCCGTGAACAGCAAAAAGCGATAGTTGGTCGACGGCATCGACAGCCGGATCGTCGCCTGCCACCACCGGCAGGCCGGCCCGGCCTCGCCCGCCTCCATCGGGGCCAGCGCCTGCTCCCCGTCGGGGCACGTCCGGATCAGCACCCGCTCCACCGGCGCGTCGAGCCCGGCCCGCAGCCGGATCGTGATCTCATCCCCCAGTCGGGGGTCGCTGCACCCCCGCCCGCCGCGCCGCACATA
>DAOUGI010000047.1:0-5675 GCA_034429215.1 Anaerolineae bacterium
CGGCAGGCCACGGCGGTGTCGTCCCAGTCGCCGTCGCGGTTCCAGTCGAACCAGATGTTTATATGGCGCGTGGCGGCGGCGCCGCCGGCCGGCACGGTCACGACATATTGGATATCCAACGGCGAGCCGTCTTCCCAGCCCAGCGGCAGGATCAGGCCGTCGTCGGCGCCGTCGTTGTCGGGGTCGTCGGTGAGCGGCAGGATGTTAAAGACCGGGTCGGCATCTGCCAGGCGATCGGCGTCGGTGTTTTCGACACTGACCGCGTCGCCCAGGTAGGCCGTAACGTCCGCCTGCTGGATGTGGCACGGGCCGGGAGCGCCGCTCAGGGCCGGGTTGACGGTGGTGGGAAAGTTGGCCTGCACGGTCGAGCCACCTGACAGGGTATAGGCCGTCATCGGTTGCCCGTCGTTGTTGGTGCTATCTGGCGCGTCGCCAAACTCCAGGGTCGGATCGTACAGGTAATCCTCGGTCTCGCCCTCGGCAAAGCAGTGGCCGGGGCCGCGGCCGTCGTCGTCCACCTCGGAGATCGGCTTGTCGGACAGGGTGATGCGCACCCAGGCGCGGTCCATGAGGACGGGCTGGCAGGGGTTGACCGGCACCTGGAAGGCAGCGGTAGTGCCGGGGGCGACCTGGGCGGGCACATTGACCACCTGGTTGATCAACACGTGCTCGTCGCGGGCGCCGTGGACACAGGCGGCCTCGCCGTCGGCCCAGTCGCCGTCGCGGTTCCAGTCTACCCAGATGTTGACGTAGCGGTCGCCGGATGTGGCCGATGGCGGGGCGGTCACCGTGTAGGTGATGACGGTCGGCGTGCCGTCGATCCAATAGATCGGGAAGGCGAGGCCGTCGTCGCTGTCGCGGTTGGGCAGGTCGGCGGCGGGATCGAGGTTGGTCAGGCCGTCCTGGTCGGTCAGCCGGTCGGCGTCGCTTTCGGCGCTGACCGCGGGGCCCAGCCGCAGCCCGTTGGGCTTGACGGCGTGGCACATGCCGGCCGGCCCGCCGCCGCCGGCAGAGGTGATGTCGGCCACGGTGGGATAGTGGGCGCTCACCAGGCCTGAGCCCGTGGGGGCGTGGGTGGACATGCCGATTCCGGTGTGGTTGGTGCTGTCGGGGGCGTCGCCCGTCTCGATGTCATCCACGTCGGCGGTCAGCTCGACGATGGCCACGTTCTCGTCCCCGTCGTTGCGGCAGCCGCTCACGAACTGGATGCCCACCATCTCGCCCGGCTCGGGGTTGTCGTCGCCCAGCAGGCTGCGGGGGACGATCGCCTCGTAGACGTAGGTGGGGGCGTTGTTCTCCAGCAGGCCGCCAAAGCTATATTCGTAGTAGGTGACGGCCGTCTCGCCCAGGTAGGTGGGGGCGGGCGGCCCCGAGTAGAAGGGGTCAAAGTTGGTGTGCTCCCAATAGGCCACGACGTTGTAGCCGGGGCCGCTGGTGTACCAGTTGCTGGTGGCGGGGTTTTCGACGTCGCTGCCGCCCAGGTCATAGGCCGTCCGGTACAACGCCGCACCCAGGTCATTGTCGCGCATGCCCACCGTGCCGCCGAGGGTGGACCGGTTGTCGTGGACGGTGTCTATGCCCAAGTTATAGTGCCAGGTCGTGTCGTATCTTTCGTCGCGCGGCGTGCCAAGCCCCAGGTTGAGCGATATGTCGCCCGGCCGTATCCAGACACCGGATCCCACCCGCGGCTCATAGATCCCAACGCCGATGTGGCCGCTGCCCCAATCGCGAAGGTGCGGGGTCGAGGCGACGATGGCGATGTACAGGTTGGTGGCGTCGTTGTCGAAATAGATCGCCTCGACGTCGTACCACTCACCGCCCGAGGGGTAGCTGCCGCGGATCGTCGTGTGGTTGAAGCTGCTGGCGCTCCAGTTACCGTACCAGTCGGCCTCGATCCAGTCGGCGGTCCCGGTGTTCAGGGTAGGAGCAAAGGTGCTCGGGTTGAATGACCTGTAGCTGCCGCCGCCCCAGGGAGCCTGCAGGCCCAGCGCGACTCCGAAATGGTCCTGCAGCAGGGTTCCGGACTCGGGCATGCCGCCGCCGGGAAGAGCCTGCGGCAGGGCGGCGTCGCCGCCCGTATCCGCACTGATACCGGCCGGGCTGTCGGGCGGGCCTGGATCGACGGCCAGTGCGCGCTGTGATCCGGCCAGTGCCTGACTTGAAACAAGAACAAAGACGATCAAAAGTATCCTGATGGCTGGCATGGCCGGATGGTGAAAGATCCTGCGATCAACCTTGGTGTGCATCTGTTTCGACCTCCCTTTCGTATTTATTACTAAACATCTAGTATACCAGGCCAGGACTAGAGAGTGACAGGAAATTGATAAGAGAACGATTAGAGTCTGGTACGGCAAGGGGCGGGCATTGTCTGGTCAGCGACGGCGTTTTGCGCTATAATAAGAGCCGGAGGAAGGGCAGATGCGGTATACACTCGTCTCTGTGGCAGCGGTTCTGTTAGCCGTGGTGGGCTGGTGGGGGCTGTACGAGCTGACCGGCAAGATCGGCCCCGATCAGGCCGGCGTCATGCCGCTCTTTTTTGCCCTGCTGTTCCTGGCGCTGACCGCCACCCTGGCTCCCCCGGCAGCCTACCTGAACCGGCGTTTCGCGCCCGAGGCGGTTAGCCGCGACCCGTGGCGCTTTGTGCGCCACAGCGCCTGGGGAGGGCTGTGCCTGACCGCGTGGGTCTGGCTGCAGATGCACCGCGTCTTTAACCTGGGCTTTGCCCTGGTCATTGCCTTGATCTTTGTCGCACTCGAGTATGTGATCGTGCGGCTGAAAGCTGACTCGTAAAGAGGTGCTCCATGGGGATCGAAGATGAGCTGAGAAAGCTGCCCAGCGTGGACCGGCTGCTCCAGGACGAGGCGGTGGCTGCCCTGGCAGGGCGGTGGGGCCACGAGCTGACCGTGTCCGCCGTCCGGGAGGCGCTCGACGCGGCGCGCCAGGCGATCCGCGCCGGCGAGGCCGCACCGCCGCCGGAGGCGCTGGCGCCGGCCATAAACGTCCGGTTGGCGGCCTGCCTACGGCCCACACTCCACCCGGTCATCAACGCCGCCGGGGTGATCGTCCACACCAACCTCGGCCGGGCGCCCCTCAGCGCCGAGGCCCGGGCGGCCATGGACGCGGTGGCCGCCGGCTATTCCAACCTGGAGTACGACCTGGAGGCCGGCGAGCGGGGCTCGCGCCATGTCCACGCCGAAGATCTCCTGCGCCGCCTGACCGGCGCCGAGGCGGCCCTGGTGGTCAACAACAACGCGGCTGCCGTGTTCCTGGCGCTGATGGCCCTGGCTCAGGGCCGGGAGGTGATCATCTCCCGCGGGCAGCTCGTCGAGATCGGCGGCGGCTTTCGCATCCCCGACGTGATGCGCCACAGCGGCGCCCGCCTGGTGGAGGTGGGCACCACTAACCGCACCTACATCCGCGACTATGAGGCGGCCATCGGCGCCGAGACCACCGCCCTGATGCGCGTCCACCACAGCAACTTTCGGCTGCTTGGCTTTGTCCACGAGCCGTCCCTGGAGGAACTGTCCACTCTGGCCGAGCAGCGCGGGCTGTACGTTTTCGACGACCTGGGCAGCGGCACGCTGCTCGACACGGCGCCCTACGGCCTGACCCACGAGCCGACGATCCAGGAAAGCATCGCCGCCGGCGCTTCGCTGGTGACGTGCAGCGGCGACAAGCTGCTGGGCGGACCGCAGGCCGGCATCATCCTGGGCCGGGCCGGCCTGGTGGCCCAGCTCAAACGGTTTCCCCTGACCCGCGCCCTGCGCGTCGACAAGACCACCCTGGCCGGGCTGCAGGCCACGCTGCGCCATTACTTGCTGGGCGAGGCGGCGGTCAAGGTGCCGGTGTGGCGCATGATCGGCCTCGACGAGGCAAGCCTGGGCAGGCGGGCCGGGGCCTGGGCGCGCAAGCTAAAGGGGTTGGGGATCGAGGCCCGGGTCGTGCCGGGCTATTCGACCGTGGGCGGGGGGAGCCTGCCCGGCGAGACCCTGCCCACCCGCCTGGTGGCGCTGGCCGTTGGGTCGCCCGACGCCGTCGCCGACCGCCTTAGGGCCGGCGAACCGGCGGCGATCGCCCGCATCCAGGACGGCTGCCTGGTGTTGGACCCGCGCACCGTCCTGCCGGAGCAGGACGCGGTGTTGCTGTGCTGCGTGGCCGAGGCGGTGCGGGGAGCTGAAAGCTGATCGGGCGATTTTTTGGATTTAGACGAGACCCGACAGGTATTTAAGACCTGTCGGGTCCTCTCTTTTTCAAACGGTCTTGTGCTAGAGGGTCTACACCCCAAGGGCGGGAAAAATACTCCTCTACATCCCCTTGAAAGAGGCTATCTTACTGCCGGTAGACGGGATATAATGAGAATAGCCCCGTCGGGTCTTCCGCCGGGCGATCAATGCTGCTTGCATCGCCATGAGGAGGTGGACAATGGAAGTGCCGGCCCCCGTTCACACAGATTGGACAGATCCCCACCAGGGGACTAGAGGCATGAGGCCCGGCCGGCGGCGATCGTTCTGGCCGGTGCTGCTCCCCCTGTTGTTGTTGGTGGCCGTCATGCTGGCGGCAACCTGGCCGGCGGCCGCCGCCGGCCCTACCTACGTCGGCGGGCCGATCACGACGCCGACGACGTGGACGCTCGCGAACAGCCCATACATTGTCACCGGCACGGTGATCGTCCAGCAGGGGGCGATCCTGACCATCGAGCCGGGGGTGACGATCAGCTTTACCGCCGGCACCGGGCTGCGGATCGGCACTACCGCCGCGTCCGGCCGGCTGGTCGCCTCTGGCACTATCTCTCAGCCGGTCACGTTTACGGCCCTGGCTGCCAGCCCGGCGCGCGGCTTTTGGGACGGCATCGAGTTCAGCGCCAACTCGCTGAGCAACACGCTGCGCTACTGTGTGATCGAGTATGCCGGCACGGGCGTCTATTCCGACGATTCGGACAGCCACGTCATCGAGCACTGCGTTTTTCGCCACAACGGCGGCGATACTACCCCTCCGCCCGGCGGGGCGATGACGATAGACGGGGATGGGCTGACGATCGCCGACAACCAGGCATACGACAACGAGCTGGGCCTGCGCTTTCGCAAGTCGTTTGACAATACCATTACCGGCAACCAGATCTATGACAACACCGGCTTTGGCATCGGCTTTGTCGTCGCGATCGGCGACGGCGGCGGCAACAACACGATCACGGCCAACCAGATCCACGACAATGGCGGCGACGGGCTGTACCTGGACACCGGTTGGAACAACCAGGTGCGGGACAACCGGATCGATGGCAATGGGGGCAGCGGGGTGTGGGCGCAGGCCCAAGGCGCCCTCCATCTCATCGGCAACATCGTGCGCGGCAATGGCCAGAATGGGCTGACCTGTGTCGAGCCCGATGTGGTCCCGCCCGTCGTCCATTCCAACGTCTTTTGCGGAAATGCGGACTATGGCATCGAGTATTTTTCAGACTCGATCACCACGCTGCCGGCTGAAGGCAACTGGTTTGGGACCAACAGCCCCACCGCCGGCGCCGAGATCTCGGGCACTGTGGATTTTGACCCGTGGATCAGCATGACGGTGGCCATCGAGCCGCCGGTCCTGCCCGCCGACGGCGCCAGCACGGCGGCCCTGACCCTGACCATGAGCAGCGGCGCCCGCACGGCCCCCGACGGCTATACGGCCACGGTGGC
>DAOUGI010000048.1:0-27935 GCA_034429215.1 Anaerolineae bacterium
CATCGTGTGATCGTTTCTCGTCCATGCTGCCTATTATACACCAAGGGCAGCCTAATTTAAAAATCTATGTTCGAATCAGTAAAATAAATGTCGGTGTAGAAACCCTTGGCTTTGTCCATCTCCTCGTGGAACCGCTGATAGTCGGCCAGAGGACTGCCCTGGGGCAAGGCGGATTGCTGGCCGGCTGTTGTCTCGAATTGGGGCAGTGTTTGTTGGAACGGTCCTTCTTGCAAAAATCCGCGTACCCGATCTACAATGATTTGAAAGTCGGCCTGGCGGGCGACGATGTTGAGCGGATTGGTATCGACCCGCAGGATAGGGCCAGACTGCGGGGTGGAGAAAAAACGCTCGTAGGACTGGCGTAAAGATTCGAGATAATCGCGGTCCATATCGCGCTCGTATGTCCGGTCCCGCTGGGAGATCCGCGACATCAACGTCTCGGTATCCGCCTGGAGATAGATGATCAGATCCGGGGCCGGAATTCGCTCGGCCAGCGCCTGCTGGATTTGCTGGTACATGTCCCATTCATCGCCGGCCAGGTTCAGTTGGGCAAACAGCCGGTCCTTGGCGAACAGATAATCGGAGACCAGGGGCCCCTGGCTCAGGAGGTGGGTCACCTCCCGGCTTTGTTGGCGGAAGCGGCTGAGCAGAAAGAACATCTGGGTCTGGAAGGCATATTGGGGCCGCGATTCGTAAAACTTGGGCAGGAAAGGGTTTTCTTCAAAGGCCTCGAGCAACAGGCCGCTGCTAAAATGGTCGCGGAGCATGCGGGCCAGGGTCGTTTTGCCCACCCCGATGGCTCCTTCGATGGCGATGTACCAAAAACGTTTCGTCGTTTGCATGGGACCTCCTAGGGGAATAGCCTAACCACTCACGTAGGATACCCTGTTGTGGGATAAAAGTCAAACTGGGGAATGGAAACCTTTTGAGAGATCGTCCGTATAGAGACATGCATGGGGGATAAAGGGGATGGACGAAGAGCGAGCCTGGATAGAAAGGGCTCTGAAAGGTGATCAGGCGGCTTTTGGCCTTCTGGTCCAAGCTTACGAACGACCTGTATATAACCTGACATATCGCCTGTTGCACGATGCGGTGGAGGCCGAGGACGCGGCCCAGGAGACATTCCTGCGGGCGTATGACAAACTGGCGACTTATCAGCCGGAGCGCAAGTTCGTGAATTGGTTGTTGTCGATCGCTTCGCATTATTGCATTGACTGTTTGCGCCGTCGAGGACGGGCGCCTCAGTTGTCGCTGGATGGCCCACTGCCGCCTCAATGGCTGGCAAGCGACACACAGCGCCCCGATCAGGCGGTCAGCAGCAAGCAGCAGCAGGAGCATGTCCGCAAGTTGCTCGACACGCTCGAACCGGATTACCGGGCTGCCGTGGTGCTGCGTTACTGGTATGATTTGTCATACGAAGAGATTGCCGAAGCGATGGGTACGACCGAGAGCGCCATCAAGTCCCGGCTACACCGGGCGCGGCGGATGTTGGCCGGCCACCTGCAGGCAGCGTAATTTGGGAGGAGGAAAAATCCATGGGGGAGCCTGTGGTGTGCAGAGATAGCGAACGGGTGAGCTTGCTCATGTCGCTGGCCCTCGACGGCCGGTTGGCCGCTACTGATCAGCAGGTGCTGCAAGGCCATCTGGCTGCTTGCCCGGCCTGCCGGGCAGAGTGGAAGGCCATGCAGCAGGTATCGGACCTGTTCAAAAGCACAGAGATGGTTGGGCCGCGGCTGGGTTTTGCCACCCGCGTCGAGCGGCGGCTGGCCGACAAGGCAAAGAAGCGACGCCGGCTCTTTGGCGGGGCAGTCGTTTTGACCGGCTCGTTGTCGCTGGCGACTGTCACGGTGGTGGTTGTGGCGGTGCTGGTTGTGGGTATCTTGGCCGGAAACTGGTTCGATCTGTTGCCTGACATCAAGCAAGGAACTGATACCGCCTCTCAGATCGCCTCGGGAGTAGGCCTGGTAGGCCAAGGGGTGAGTCTGTTCCTGACCGATTTTCTGCGAGCTTTTGGCCTGCCGATGGTCATCGGCGTGGGCATTGCCCTGGCGGTGCTGCTGGTCATCTGGATCTGGTTGTTTGTCAAACGGCCCGGCGGCTACCATCACAACGGATATGCCAAGGGCTAACGGCTTTCAGCAGCCGGCAGGCCTGCTATCGCACGGCTGGCTGTTTGTGAAACGGAGGAGAAGATGAGAAAAAATTTAGTGTGGTTGACCCTGTTGCTCCTGCTGTTACTATGGCCGGCGTCGGCGGTCTGGGCCGACGATCCCGACCGGAGCACGGGGGGCTATGAGTGGAACTTTGACGACGGCAAGACCTTCTTCGGCGAGGATGTTACCATCAAGCAGGGGGAGGTTGTCGATGGGCCGCTGGGCATTTTCAACGGTACCCTGGAGATGGAAGAAGGCAGCGTCGTCAATGGCGAAGTCTTTGTCTTTAACGGAAATGTGCAAGTCGGAGGCCGCGTGAACGGCGACCTGGCCGTTATCAAGGGCGATCTGCTGATCGCCCAGACCGGCTGGGTGACAGGCGAGCTCTTTGGCATGGGCGGCACGAGAGAGATAGCCGGCCATGTCGATGGGAACCTGTCCGGGCTATTTGGCGAGACGGTGTTGCGCGGCACTGCTGTTGTCGGCGGAGATGTGTTGGGCGGACCCGGCAACCTGGTCCTTGACCCGGGAGCACTAGTCGGCGGCCAGGTAGAAGAGTTCGAATCATTCGATCTGCCGTTCATTAAGCCAGAAATCGATCTCCCGGAAGTGACCCCACCACCCTTACCGGTGGTGCCCTGGGATGAGCCTCATAATACGGTGGGACACCGCATCGGGGGTTTTATCGGACGGATGGTGAGCGCGATGATGTTTAGCCTCATGCTGCTGGTCGTCGGTGCGATCATCGCCGTCATCTGGCCGCGCCCGACGCAGCGAGTGTCCAAGTGCATCGCCACTTTGCCGATGCGCAGCTTGGGGCTGGGCCTGCTGACCTTCCTGATCGCCGCTGCGCTGGAGGTGCTGGCGGTGGTCCTGTTGGCCGTGATTGCTGTGGTGTCTGTCGCGCTGATGGCGACCGTCATCCTGATACCGGTTGGATTGGTTTTGCTCCTGCTTGGCACGCTGCTGCTTGCCGTGGTGCCCGTGGCGTTGGCAATCGGGATGCTTCTTGGCTGGGTGGCGCTCGCCGAGCTGGTTGGACAAAAGATCTTGGCGGCGCTCAAAGCTCAAAAGATAACGCCTTTAGCGGCGGTGGTCGTTGGCTTGTTGGCGACGGTCTGGCTGCCGGCTCTGCTGTGGAGCATTCAGTCCTGCTGCCTGGCCTGGCCGGTAGTGATCCTGCTGACCAGCCTTGGGCTGGGAGCGGCGATTCTCACCCGCTTTGGCACCAGGCCTTGCCTGTCGGCCAGCCGGTCGGCCTCAACCGCCGAGCCGCCGGTGCTGCCGGCAAGTGAGATGGACCAGGAGGCCGGCCAACCCGATAGCCCTGCGGCGTCAGGGTAGGATCCTTCTCGGTTGAGCTAGTGGGCGTACGGGGCGAGGGAGCTGCATCCCTCGCCCTTTTTGTCGTCGGCCTGTGGGGATGCGACAAAGAAAACAAACTATGGTATAATAGGCAGGTGTGACACGCGAGGTTTCGCTACCCAGTGCAGATGCAGAGCGTGAATCAGTTGTCTGAAGGATGTCCGGCGGGCGCGACGGTGCAGCCCGCTGCTCAGGTCCACTTGCCGGGTGTTGTTGGGCCGTGGGCCGCGCTATGTGGTGTGTTGGCTGCTGCCAAGTGGCAGCAGCATGCCTCGGATCTGATTACGCTGTTTTTCGTCGTGATTCTGGTGACTTTGGGCTGGGGCACGGTGTGGCATCTGGTCACCACGACCGATTGGTTTGGGGTTTGGGCCGCCAGGCGGCCCTTGACGCAGGTCGTCGCGGGGCGGGGTTTGCCCTATACCCAGATCCACTCGCCTGCTGGACAGATGGGCTGCTGGATCTGCGTGCTTACCAAGTGGTGGCGAGAGACATTCTGGCCCCAATTGGGCTCGCCGGCGGTGGGGTTGCTGGCAGCGGTTGCGCTGATCGGCGCCTCGCTGCTAATCTTGCCCGCCCGTCTCGGTCCGCTGCACCTCGCGTTTGCGGCGCTGGTGGGCCTGGCCATCGTCCGGCAACGGAGGGGCAGGGGTTTTCCGTTCGGGGAATCGCTGGCAGGTGCCGGCTTGGGGTGGCTGGCCGGACACCTGGCCTTTGGCGAGATGCAGTGGGCATCGCTAGCGCTGGCGCTCTGTTTCGCGCTTTGCGCATGGGGAGCGCTGCGGGTTGGTTCTGGACTGGCGGTCGGACGTGCGTGGGGGTGGCTGCTGAATGGCGGCCTGGTCCTGGGGGGCGCCGTGATGGTAGCCGCTAAACAGCCATTGGCCGCGGTTGGTGTGGGGCTGGCTCTGTTTGGCCAGGTGGCGCTCCAACTGTCATTATCCCAGGGGGGCGATCCGGGCAGCATGGTCCGTCGCACTTGGCTGTGGCTGATGGCCGCGATGGTTGTGGCTGCGCTGGCGATCTGATGACCTGGCTGGCAGTGGTGGCCTGCGTTGTTGCACTGGTGGTGCTGGGGGCACTGGCCTATTGGCATTTGATCATTGCCGAAGGGGCATACATGGGGCCGCGGGCGGTGGCCTGGACTTATGACTGGGTGGCCCGCCGCTATGATGCGATCAAGCAGTTTGCCCCCGGCGACGAAGACTGGTTCGTCGCTGCACCGCTGTGGCGCCGTTTGGCCGGCGTAGAGAGGCCGTTGCTCTTGGACGTGGCAACAGGGATCGGGCGAGTGCCGCTGGCTTTGATGCGCAACCGGTTTGCAGTGTCTGGGGGGCAGATCGTCGGACTGGATTTGTCGTGGGGGATGCTGCAGCAAGCTCGATCCAATCTGAGGGATCACAGCGATCGGGTGAGTCTGATCTGGCAGGATGCCAGTCGCCTTCCCTTTGACGACGGCGCATTCGATGCCGTGACCTGTCTGGAGGCGCTAGAGTTTTTACCCAGTCCGCGTGAGGCGCTGGCCGAGATGGTGCGCGTGCTGTCGCCTGGTGGCTTGCTGATGGTGACGAATCGGGTGGGGCATGCCGCCCGACTGTTGCCCGGCCGGACCTTCTCGCGGACGCTCTTCCAGCAGACGCTTGCTGCGCTGCCACTGCATAACGTGGAAATAAAGGCCTGGCAGGCGGACTATGATCTGGCCGCGGCGCGCAAGGTGGGCACTGGCGATCCGGCCGGCAGGGGTGGGGTGAGTCTGGCATCGCTGCTGCGCTGCCCGGCTTGCCGGGAGCATGTTGAGCAGCCGGTTGGCCGGCTGGTTCTGGTGTGTACCGGCTGTGGACGGTTCTTTCCCATCCGTGATGGGGTTGTGGTTTTGGCAGAAAGAGGGGAGCGAGGCAACCGGCGGTGAGGATCGGGTTGATCGGTGACACGCATGTGCCTGCGTTGAGTCCGGTGCTGTCGACGCACATTGAGACGGCGTTCAGCGGCCTGGACATCATCCTGCATGTGGGCGACATCTGCGAATTGTACGTACTCAAAGAGTTTCAGGAAAAGTACACGCTGACCATGGCCGTGGCGGGTGAGTCTGACAGCGAAGATGTGCGGCATTATGTGGATGAGAAGCGGATCGTCAGCTTTGGGCAGCGGCGGATAGGGATGATCCACGGCCATCAGTTCGAGGCGCAGCACAGCAGCATTTTCGATAACTTTCGGCGTTGGCTCAAGCTTAAGCCGGGTGGGGCGGCGTTTGAGACCTTTCTGCTGAGCCAGTTTGCCGACGAGCAGGTCGATGCTATTGTCTTTGGACATACGCATCAGCCATACGTCAAGATGCACGGCAATGTCCTGCTCTTTAATCCGGGAGCGGCGGTGGCGATACCTGACCACCGGCCAAGCGTCGGCATTCTAGACGTAAGGGCACGGAATATCACAGGCAAGATTGTTTATCTATAAACTAGGAGGAGAAAGTGGCGCATCCTTTTGAAGTTGGCAAGATGTATCGCAATCGAATTGGGGAATACACTGTGATGGCGATCGATGGGGACAAGATGACGATACGTTATGCAAGCGGCAGCACCCTCGCTACCAGCGCAGCCATCCAGTCGCGCATTTGGGAGAATATCCAGTTCGAAGAGCAAGCAGCGCGCGAGGAGGAGAAGCAGCGATTGGCCCAGGAGGCCAGGTTGGCTGCCAGAAAGCGAGCGACACGTCCGGCGGCGGCCCCGGCCGAAGGCGCAGCCAAGCCCAGGGGGCGGTTTGCGGGGTTTCAGGAAAGTGACTTCAAGCCCAAGGCTCGGGGTATCGCCTGGTCGAGCCGCGTGGCACTGGGCAAGATCATGGCCACCGAGCTAACCCGGCGCACAGGAGAAACGTTTGGCAAGTGGCTTGTTCCACTGCAGCCAGAGCTGCACATCGCCCGCCCCGATCAGTATGATCCCGAAGTGGGCAACCGGAATGCTGCCTTTTTCGTGGCTATCAGCGAAAAGGGGGTGACCTTTGGTTTCTGCGTCGGCAAGCCTGACGGCCGGGCCGAGCCGGTCTGGTCATGGTCTACCCTGCTTGCTGCCCTGGTTACTGACAAGCAGCTGCGCAAGACTGTCGAGACGGTCATAAAGGCCCGCGGGCTCAGCCTGGACGTGTATGCCATGGAAGTGAGCTATGGGCAGGTGGCGCACATCACATTGTCTGGAACTGGGTTCCTGTGGGAGCGCGAGACTGACCAGCAGGTGATCAGCCGCGAGATGGATTGGGATGAGTTGGTTGGGTATTTGCAGGAGGTGGGCGCCGAAGCGCGGGCGGACCTATATCTGCGCAACAGCCTGTCGAGCGAAGAAGCGGTGAGTGCCGGTGCAGCCATATCGCGCGACATGGTGGCTACTTTTGTCGCATTGATGCCCTTGTACGAGGCAAGTATCGGGGCCTGACGCTGCCTTTCGATGAAACAGTTACGGGGAACGCCGCTCAAGCGATTCTTGAGAAATCTGCCGCCGCCACCTTCACCGACCGAGCTGGTGGTGGTGTGCCAGAGTGTGGCCTATCCGATCAACGTCGGCTCTATCTTCCGGATCGGCGACGCGCTTGGCGTGACCGAGATCGTGTTGGCCGGCATCACGCCCACGCCCCCCAATCCAACGGTAACCAAGGTGGGGCGCGACAAGGACCGCCGTGTGCCGTGGCGCTATGTGAAAGAGCCCGAGTCGGCGCTGGAGGAGCTGCGGGCAGAGGGCTTTTGGATTGCGGCGCTAGAGATCACCGACGATAGCCAGCCCTATTATGCCGTGGATTATCCGGCGCGGGTGGCATTGGTGCTGGGCAACGAGGATCACGGTGTTACCCGCAGTTGCCTGGCTCTGTGCGATGCAGCGGTCCTGGTGCCGATGTATGGCAAAGGCAAGTCGCTAAATGTCCACGTGTCGTTGGCTGTTGTCGGCTATCACTTGCTGCACCGGCCCTCGGTGGCAGCTCCTTTGTAGTGGCTTTCACGCCATAGGTTTGTCAGACGGAGTAGGACGATGAGCGATCTGCTCGAAAAACTGATTGGTGAAGTGGACAAGGGAGATGGGATCATCAGTGGGCTGCGGCAGCGCCTGGCCGATGCCGATCGCAAGCGCAAGGTGAACCTGCTCAAGCAGCAGATCCAGGATCTGAGGATGCAGGAGACGCAGGCGATCAACGCGTTGAGCGCCCAGGTGCTGGCTTTGCACGAAGCCGGGACACTCACCCAACCTGAATTGGTCAGTTTGTGCAAGGGTGTGGACAATGTCCGGGTACAGGTCAAAGAGCGAGAAGCTGAGCTAGAAAAGCTGCAGCCGTCGCCACCGGTGCCGTCAGCCGAGGTTCGCTGCCCCAAATGTGGATCGCCGTTGGTGGCCGGTGCAGTGTTTTGCCAGACCTGCGGCACAAGGCTCGTGGCCGAGCCGGCGCCGGCGCCTGTCCTCTTTTGCGCCCACTGCGGGGCCAATCTGCGCGAGGGGGCAGTTTTTTGTCCGGCGTGTGGAAAACCGGTGGATAAAAGCTGATTGAGCATGACAGGAATGGCGGCAGAGAGCGGATCCGGGAAACCCAACGGCTTGATCGTTGTCACACTGCCGGTCGGCATTATTCAAACCAACTGCTATGTCGCCGGCTGTGAAGAGACGAAAGAGGGCGTGATCATCGACCCAGGCGGAAACCCAGAGCGGATCTTGTCCGCCGTCAAGCGCTGCGGGTTGACCATCCGGTATGTGCTCAACACCCACGCCCACTTTGATCACACGGACGGGAACAAGGCTATAGTCGAGGCCACCGGGGCAGCCCTGGCCATCCACCCCCTGGATCGACCGCTATTGGAGGCGGGAGGTGGTGGAGCTTGGTTCGGTATGAGGACCCTGGCCGGCCCCTCGCCGACGGTTGAGCTGCAGGCCGGCGAGTCACTGACCGTCGGCAAGCTGTGTTTTGAGGTACTTTACACCCCAGGCCATTCACCCGGTCACGTCTGTTTCTACGAGCGCGACAAAGGGGTGTTGTTCGACGGCGATGTGCTGTTCTACCAGGGGGTGGGCCGCTATGATCTGCCGGGTGGGAACTGGCCGCAGCTCGTGGACAGCATCCAGCGGGTGCTCTTTGCCCTGCCCGATGGGACGGCCGTCTATCCCGGCCATGGGCCGGCGACGACCATCGGTGAAGAGAAGCGTTCCTATCCCTGGCTAAGGTAGCCGGGACTGGTAAAAACGAATAAGGAGGAGGGATCTGTGAGCGATCAGCGAGATGCAGTCATCGTCAGCGCCTGCCGGACGGCAATCGGCAGGTTCATGGGCGGCCTGTCGGCCATGCCGGCGCCGCGCCTGGGCGCTGTTGCCATCCGCGAGGCGGTCCGGCGGGCCGGCATCGATCCTGCCATTGTGGACGAGACTCTGATGGGCTGCGTGGTGCCGGCCGGCACCGGCCAGGCCCCTGCCCGCCAGGCGGCGATCCACGGCGGCATCCCGGACGAGGTCGGCGCTCTGACGATCAACAAGGTGTGCGGGTCGGGGCTAAAATCGGTCATGCTGGCTGCTGGGCTGATCCGCGCCGGCGATGGCGACGTTTACGTGGCCGGTGGCATGGAGAATATGAGCCTGGCCCCCTATCTGCTGCCCCAGGCCCGGGCCGGCTACCGGCTGGGCGACGGCCAGTTGGTCGATGCTGTGGTTCACGATGGGCTGTGGTGCGCCTTTACCGACAAGCACATGGGCAATTCGGCCGAGTTTATCGCCGAGCAGTACGGCCTGACCCGCCAGGAGCTGGACGAGTATGCGTTTCACAGCCACCGCAAGGCGGTGGAGGCGATCGACTCTGGGCGGTTCAAGGCCGAGATCGTGCCGGTGGAGCTGCCGCAGCGTAAAGGACCGCCCATCGTCTTTGACACCGACGAAAACCCTCGCCGCGATACGACGCTGGAGGCGCTGGCCAAGCTCAAGCCGGCCTTCAAGGAGGGCGGCATCGTCACCGCCGGCAACGCGCCGGGCATTACCGACGGGGCGGCGGCGGTGGTGGTCATGAGCCGGGGCAAAGCTGAGGAGATGGGTATCAAGCCGCTGGCCCGGATCACCGGCTACGACCAGGCGGCGGTGGCGCCGGAATGGCTGTTCATCGCCCCGGCGCACGCCACACGCCGCCTGCTCAACCGCACCGGCACAACCCTGGCCGACTATGACCTGTTCGAGGTCAACGAAGCGTTTGCCGCCCAGGTCGTCGCCGACGGCAAGGAGCTGACAAAAGATGGCTGGGATTGGAGCAAGGTTAACGTCAACGGCGGGGCCATTGCCCTGGGCCACCCGATCGGCTGTTCTGGGGCGCGGGTGCTGGTGACGCTGATCTATGCGCTGCAAGACCGCGGGCTAAAGCGCGGCATGGCTTCGCTATGCCTGGGCGGCGGCGAGGCGGTCGCACTGGCGGTTGAAATCGAATAGGAATATTGCCGGACAGTAGATGAGACGAAAAAGCCGGGACCTGATTGTCAGGGGCCCGGCTTTTTTTGTTGTGCTTACTTGAGGCTATTCAGAATTTCGTCCTGCCTGGCCCACATGGCGGCCTGTTCTGCCTCAGTGGCGTGGTCGTAGCCGAGCAGGTGCAGCAGGCCGTGGACGACCAGCAGGTCGATCTCCTGGCCGGTGGGATGGCCCTGTTCGGCCGCCTGGGTTGCGGCTCGGGGGAAGGAGAGGATCACGTCGCCCAGGTAGTTGCCTGCCTCAGGCGCGACAACGAATGGGCCGGAGGCCTCTTGGGCGCCGAACGACAGGACGTCGGTGGGCGCGTCGATGCCCAGGAAATCGCGGTTCAGCTCCTGAATGCCTATGTCGTCGGTAACGACCACCGTCACCTGACCGAGGCTCCCTTCGTGGCGCAGCACGGCCTCGGCTACCTGTCGCAGTCGGTCCTCTGAGGCGGCGCCGGCAAACGCGGGTGCCACCTGCAGATCCACGGCGTTCTCTAGCTCATCAGCGGATGATCTCTTGTCCATAGCGTCCTCTCACCTTCACCGGCTCTGGGTATTTCACCCGAGGGTGGAAGATTCCGCGCAGTGTGTCGAAAAACGCGGCGCGGATCGATTCCAGGTCGCGCAGTGTTAGGTCACATTCGTCCAACTGGCCTTCGGTGATCTTGTTGTCGATCGTCTCGCGTACGATGTGCTCAATTTCTTCAGGGGAACCAGGCTGGGCACTGCGCACCCGCGCCTCGCAGCTATCGGCCAGCATGACAAGGGCAGTCTCACGGGACTGGGGTTTGGGTCCGGGGTAGCGAAAGTCATCTTCCTGGACTTCATGGCCGTCATTTCCGACAGCCGCTACGGCCATCCGGTAAAAGGCGAGGGTCAGCCCGGTGCCGTGATGCTCGGGGATAAAGTTGCGGATAGCCGACGGGAGCCGGTATTTTTCGGCCAGATCGAGGCCATCGTTGACATGGTTGATGATAATCTGGGCGCTGGTTTGGGGGTCCAGCTTGTCGTGAGGGCTGGCGTCGCCGACTCGGTTTTCGGCAAAGTAGTAGGGCTGTATCGTCTTGCCCACGTCATGGTAGTAGGCGCCGACACGCGCCAGTAGAGCATCGGCGCCGATCCGTTCGGCTGCCTCCTCGGCCATGTTGCTGACCAAAATGGCATGATGGTAGGTCCCGGGCGCCTTGAGTAGGAGCTGGCGGAAAAGAGGGTGGGTCGGGCGGGACAGCTCCAGAAGCTGGAATGGAGTGACAATATCGAGCAGAGCACCCAAGGCCAGAAAGGCCACCAGGGCCAAACTGGCAGCCAATCCGCCCATGATCAGCCCCACCGGCACCTGCAGGGCCAGCTCAACCCAATCCTGCTCTTGTGCCAATAGCCCAAAAATGACGATCACGATGCCGTTGGTCAAGGACACGGCCAGGCCGGCCCAGAGAAATGACTTTAGGCGCTCAGTCCGGCCCAGAGACAGCGCACCGATCAGTGTTCCAGCCACGACATAGACCGTGATTTCCAGTGAGCTGCCCGTGATAAAGGCGGCCACCAGGCCGAGCATAATTCCTGCCACCATGCCAAATGCCGGCCCAAAAAAGACGGCCAGGAGCATGGACAGCGCCGGCAAGGGGTAGAAATAGGCGACGACGCGACCGAGAGAGCTATCCAGCATCAGCTTGGCGAGCACGGCAAAGAGGGCGAGCAACACCACGGTCACGATCGGCACCCGGCGCCGCGCCCAGAAGCCGGGCTGGATGCGGGCTATCAGGAGCATCGTGATGACGGTCACAACGACGGCAAAGGCGATTGTGCCGGCAACCGTCGGCCAACTGATCTCCTGTTGGCGCAGGCCAAAGGCGTCCAATGTCTCGATCTTGGCCAAGGTGATCCGGTCGCCAACCCGGACGATCGCCTCGCCCTGCCGGATGGTCACGGTCACGGGTACGGTGGCATCGCGAGCCTTCTGGCGAGCCTCTTCTGTCCGCGCCGCATTAAAGAAGGTGTTGGGCTTGACCAATCCGCCGGCGATTACCTGGACGATATTTGCCTCTTCGTTGGTCAGGGTGTAGATCATCAGCGTCGGCAGGCGGCGGCGGACATCGGTCACCTGGTTCTCTCGGATCTCGCCCTGCATGGCCGCGTTCAGCACGCGGAGGATCTCTTGCTTGACCTGCTGCCAATCGTCTTCTCTGAGCGAAAGGATGTTGTTAATGGTCTCGGGGGTGATTGTCAGGTCGGGGATGGCTGCGATCCAGTTTTGTTTATCCTGCGGCGAGGCGTGGATGTCCTGGCGGACGCTGCCGATGAAATCGGTGATCTGCCGAGCGCGCACCTCTTGCTGCCGGGCCACCGAAGTGTCTGGTGGGTCGAACACTTCCTGCACAGAGGCCGCCGCAGCTTCCCGCGCCGTTTCAGTTCTGGTCTTGCTCTCGTAGGTCAGATCGGCCGGGGCCAGGATCAATGCCGAGCTGATATCGTTTTGATTGAGGAGCATCCGGTTAGCAGGCAGGAGATCGGCGAGCAGGACGGCGCTGGTTACAGCGGCCAGCAGCACGCCCAAAACAACGGTCCGGCCGGCGATCCAGCGGGCCGAGTGGACTGGACTGGCAGAGGAAGGACGCCGGCGAGGCGACCTGGTTAGCATGAGGGTCTATCCGGCCAACAGATCGCGCACTATTTGGTTGACCAGCCGGCCATCGGCGCGGCCCTTGAGGCGGGCCATCAGCGGTTTCATGATGGCGCCCAGGTCCTTGGCGCCGCTGTCTCCTATCTCGGCGATCACCTGGCGGACCTCTGCCTCGATCTGCTCGCGGGTCATCTGCTGGGGCAGGTAGGCGCGCAATATCGTCAATTCGGTCTCCTCTGCGGCTACCAGGTCTTCCCGCCGGCCCTTGCGGAACTCGATGATCGACTCTTCTCGCTGGCGGGCCTGCTTGGCGATGATAGCCAAGATGCCGTCGTCTTTCAGACTGACCCTCTCGCCGTCGGGACCGAGCTCTGTTTCTGCCTGTTTGAGGGCAGCAATGACCGAGCGGATGGCTACTTTGCGGCGCTCGTCCTGCTGGCGCATGGCCTGGTGTAAATCGTCCGTCAATTGTTCTCGAAGGCCCATCTTTGCTCCTTCAGGCATTTGCCTCTGTGCTGATTCGCTGCATCATTATAACTGCCAAGTTGGGCAAAGTCAAGTCAGATGATCGCTCCCCCGCCAGAGGGATTACGTCTATCAGCCCAAGATCGTACCCCACAATATCCCCTGCGTAGGGGATTGTTTTCTGACCGGGCTCGCCATATACTTGGAATGTGTAATGGTGTTTGTAGGTGGGCGGCTGAGCGGTGAGATTTGATCGACTGGGCGATATGATCTAAAATGCAAGAGTACAAGTTGCGCGAAGAAAGACCGGGCAAGTTTGTTTGGGTGGATCCGGCGACGGGGGACCTATTCGGATCGGCGACGCCCGAGCAGGTGTCTTCCTGGCTCAAGGGCAAGCAGACCGTCGAGGTCTTTGCTTCTGCACCGAAGCGGCAGTCTTCGTGGTCTGTGGCCAGAACGGCTCGGGCTGAACTCCTGTGGCTGCTGTGGGCAATTGCGATCGCCGGCATGCTGGTTCTGCTCATGTTGGTGCTCAACACACTTGTGTAAAAGGATGCGATGTGAAGGTTGCGGTCCTGGGCGCCGGCGCGGTTGGCGGCTACTATGGGGCTTTGCTGGCCCGCAGCGGCCAAGAGGTGACGTTTATCGCCCGCGGTGCACACCTGGAAGCAATCCGCGACCGTGGCCTGCGTGTGGAGAGCATCCACGGCGATTTTGAGGTTTATCCTGCCCACGCCAGCGACGATCCGGCGCAGGTCGGACCGGTTGACCTGGTGTTGGTGACGGTCAAGAGCTACAATCTGGAGGATGCAGCCGAGGCGAGCCGGCCCCTCATCGGCCCGAATACGACCGCCCTGCCACTGCTCAACGGCCTGGACGCGGCCGACCGCCTGGCGGCGGCGTGGGGCGGCGAACATGTGCTGGCCGGCCTGACCCACATTTCGGCCAGCGTGCCCGCGCCGGGCATCATTCGCCAGGTCAGTGCGGTGCGGCGTATCACCTTTGGCGAGCGCGACGGCGCGATCACCCCCCGCGCCGAGCGGATCCGCACTGCCCTAGCTGCCAGTGGTGCGGAAGCGGTCCTGACGCCGGCCATCGATGCAGCCTTGTGGGAAAAGTTCTTGTTCATCGCTTCGATCAGCGGCGTGTGCTGCCTTGCCCGGCAGCCGATGGGCACTGTGCTGGCCACACCCGAGACCCGGCAACTGTACATAAAAGCCCTGCGCGAGGTGGAAGCGGTGGCCCGCGCGCGGGGCGTGACCCTGCCGCCTGACGTGGTAGAGCGGACGCTGAAAATAACAGAAGGATTTGCCCCCCAAACCAAGCCCTCGCTCTTGGCAGCATTGGAAGCCGGCCAGAGCCTCGAGCTGGAGGCGATGAGCGGCACGGTGGTGCGCTATGGTCGCGAGGCCGGCGTGCCAACGCCGGTGCACACTGCGATCTATGCCGCACTCAAGCCAAGCCTGGATGGCGTTGCGTAATTTGCGTCATTTATGGTATACTATAAGGCGATATGACGCCGATTGCGCATTTTGTGCCTGGCAGTTGGACCAAGGGGCAGGGTGAAGAGGTCCTGCCGCGCCTGCGCTGGCCCATTCCGCCAGGTGTGATCCGTGCTTACGTCGAGGCTTACACCCGGCCAAGTGACAGGGTTCTGGTGCCGTTTTGCCAGGATGCCGCCGAGGTGCGAGAGGTCCTGCACCTTGAGCGCCAAGCTCTTGCCCTACACTATGACCCCGTGCCGCTTCTGGTGGTGCAGGCGGCATTGGATCCTGTCCCGGTCAGGGATCTGGACGCCGCGGTGGCGCGTCTGGGCGACAGCCGCAAGCAGGGGATTCCCCTCCGCCAGCACATGGAATCACTGTATGCTACCACCTGCCCGGCATGTCTGCGGCCGGCTGTGGCCGACTATTTCATCTGGGAGCAGGGCAAGCCGGTCGCCAAGCAGGTGCACTGCCCGGACTGCGATTACGATGGGCAGGCGGGGATCGAGCCGGCCGACACGGAACGCCTGGCCGATATCAAGGCGCGGGACATGCATTTCTACTATATCTTGGACCGTGTCGCCCCTCAGTCTGCTCAACCGGGAAGCGAGGGACTGCGGCCCCGCCTCGAGTCGTTATTGGACCTCTACACACCGCGCAACTTGGACGCCCTGGCCGATCTGACCCTCAAGATCGAGACCATGTTCGCCGGCGGGCCGCTTCACCGGGCGCTGTTGACGCTGTTGCTGGATTGCCTGGACCGCTGCTCGGTGCTGGCGCCGCTGCCGGGCGGCATTGCGCGCCGGCGCGGCCTGACGCGGCCCAGCCGCTTTGTCGAGTGGAATGTGTGGCGCACTTTTGAAAAAGCGGCCGGCCGTTTCCGAGCGCCTGCCGCTGCCGGCAAGCCGGCGGCGGACTTGGCTGACAGCCTGGAGCGGTACCAGGCCGAAGAGGAAAAGGGATGGGCGGGGTTTGTCGGCCAGGGATTGGTCCGCGATCTGCCTCGTCGCATGGCTCCGCACAGTCTGCCGCTGGCCCTGGTCAGCCCGCCGCCGCTCGACTCGACGGCCTGGTCGCTGTCGTATCTATGGGGCGCGTGGCTGCTTGGCCCAGAGGCGGTTATGCCTCTCCGCCCTCTACTGCGGCAGCGCACCCCCGATCCAGCGTGGTATGCCCGGGTAATGGCCGGATCGTTTCGCACTATGGCCGATCTGTTGGCTGCCGATGGCCGCATCCTGGTGGCCATAGCCGAGCAGCGGACTGCTGTTCTGGAGGCCTTGTTGTGGGCAGCGGCCCGGGCCGGATTGCGGGCTGCATGCCTGGTGCAATCTGGAGATGACTATCGCCTGGAGCTGGTGGCCGGCCCGTCGCCGGTTTTGGCGCCTGGCGCCGTGGCCGGCGCGCAGGTTCAGCGGGTGGTTGCCGAAGCTCTGATCGAGACGATCCAGGCGCGCGGCGAGCCCACTCCCTGGCCCGCCCTGCACGCGGCAGCCTATCGGCGGTTGGCTGAGACTGACCTGCTGGGCCGGGCCGCCTGGCAAGAAGGGGAGGACGCCCTCGACCTGGAAACGATCTCCGAGTGGGTCAAAGCGGCCAGGGATGACGCCGGGCTGGTACGGCTGGCCGACGACGAAAGCGGCGAAGAGCTGTGGTGGCCGGCCCAGCCCATCGACCTGGAGATCCCCCTATCTGACCGGGTGGAAGCGGCGGCCTATGCCGTGCTGCAAGAAATGCCTGTCCTGGATGAGGCCTCTTTTGCCGAGAAGGTTTATGCCCGGTGTCCTGGCTTGCTTACCCCCAATGCCGGACTGATCGATGCCTGCCTGCGGGCCTATGGCCGCCAACCGACTCCCGGCAAGTGGCAGCTTAGGCCTGAAGACCAGCCCGAGGCGCGCGAGGCCGAGCAGCGGTGGATGATCGACGGTCTGCTGGAGCTGGGCCGGCGCTTGGGCTATCAGGCCAGGGCTCTCAACGGTTTCGACGCGGCCTGGCTCGATGGCACGGCTGCCGGGGGGGGCTTGGTCCGGGCGGCGTTTGTCGTGTGTTGGCAGGCGGCGGTGAGCGAGGCGCTGGCGCTGGGCGAGAAGGCGCCTGGAGCCAGGCTTTACCTGGTAATCCCTGGCGGGCGGGCGGAGCTGGTCAGCTACAAGCTGGCCCACAATCCCCTGTGGCAGGCGACGCTCGACGAGGCCGGTTGGCGGTTCATCAAGTACCGGCACGTGCGCCAGCTGATGGCCCAACAGGAAGTGGACGAATATGCGCTGCGGGCCATCGTTGGGCTGGATCCGATCGTCGAACGGGAGGCGGTGCAGATCCCGTTGTTCTAGGACGCTTGACGAATTCATTGGAGGTCGGGATCATGACACTAGCAGGAAAACGGGTGGCCGTGTTGGCCGAAGATGTCTACGAGGACCTGGAACTGTGGTATCCTTTGCTCCGGTTGCGAGAGGCCGGAGCCGAGACGTTTGTCGTCGGCACCGGCAGCAAGGAGGAATATATCGGCAAATACGGCCATCCGGTCCAAGTGGACCGGACCGCCGAGCAAGTGAACGCCGCCGAGGTGGACGCCGTCATCGTGCCGGGCGGTTATGCGCCCGACAAGATGCGGCGCTATCCGGCGATGCTCAGGCTGGTCCGGGACGCCTTTGATCAAGGAAAGGTGGTGGCCGGTATCTGCCACGCCGGCTGGGTGCTGGTCTCGGCGGGCATCCTCAAGGGCAAGAGGGCGACCAGCGTGCCGGCCATCAAGGACGACATGGCCAATGCCGGGGCAACCTGGGTCAACGAAGAGGTGGTTCGTGACGGCAATCTGATTACCTCGCGCACTCCGGCGGACCTGCCGGCTTTTTGCCGGACGATCATCGCCGCGCTGGAGGGTGAGTGATGCCAGATTCTGAATTCTATACCGGGCGCGGCGACGATGGCTACAGCAGCTTGCTGGGGCCGGATCGGGTGCCCAAGTACGACGCGCGGCTGGAAGCCTATGGCACCGTCGACGAGATGCAGGCCGTTTTGGGCCTGGCGCGGGCCAGTGGCTGTGACGCCCACACCCAAGAGATCCTGCTGGCGGTGCAGCGGGACTGCCATCAGTTGATGGCCGAGCTGGCGGCGGCCGACTTTCGGAAGAAGCCCTTCGCCGGAGGCATTGCCACTGTGCACGTGGACCAGATGGAGGATTGGATCGGTGAGCTGGAGGCGCAGGTCGAGATGCCTACAGGGTTTGTCGTCCCCGGCGACAGCCAGCCTGGGGCGGCGCTCCACCTGGCGCGGACGGTCTGCCGCCGGGCGGAACGGCTGGTGGCGCAACTGGACCACAAAGGACTGCTGACCGGCAGTGGGGCGCTGCGCTATCTGAACCGGCTGTCGTCGCTGTTGTTTGTGATGGCTTGCTTTGAAGACCAGGCTGCCACCGGCAGCTACCCTACCCTGGTACGGGAGAGTGACCATGACTGAAGCAAAACTGTTGCTCGGCGCGCACCAATCGATCGCCGGCGGGGTGCACCAGGCGCTGCTGCGCGGCCGGGAGGCAGGCTGTGATGTAGTTCAGATCTTTGTCAAGTCGCCCAGCCGCTGGGTATCCAAGCCGCTGACCGCAGAGGACGTCGCCGCCTTCCAAGCGAACAGGGTCGAGACCGGTATCGGGCCGGTCTTTGGCCACAGCCTGTACCTGCTAAACCTGGCTTCGCCCGACGATGGGTTGTGGCACAAATCGATCGACGCCCTGATCGATGACCTGGAGCGGTGTGAGCGGCTGGGGCTGCCGGGACTGGTGATGCACCCCGGCTCGCACATGGGCAGCGGCGAGGCGACCGGCCTGGCCCGGATTTCCGCTGCCTTGGACGTGGTCCATGCCCGCCTGTCCGGCTATCGGGCCCAGGTGTGGCTAGAGATCACGGCCGGACAGGGCGATCAACTGGGACGGACCTTTGCCCAACTGCAGGCGATGATCGACGGGGTGAAGGAGCCGGAGCGGCTGGGCGTCTGCTTTGACACAGCCCACGCCCTGGCGGCCGGCTATGAGCTGCGCACGCGCCAGGGCTATGATGCCACGTGGGCCGAGTTCGACGCCGCGCTGGGCCTGGGCCGGCTGAAGGCCGTCCACCTCAACGACTCCAAGGCCGACCTTGGCAGCCACGTGGACCGTCACGAGCACATTGGGCAGGGTCACCTGGGGCTGGAGCCGTTCCGTTTTCTGGTGAACGATCCCCGTTTTCGGGGCATCCCGATGACGCTGGAAACGGACAAGGGGCCGGACCTGGCCGAAGACAAGGAAAATCTCAGGATCCTGCGTTCCTTGGTCGGCACGGAGATCGTGGGCTGACCGGCATGAGCCTTCTTCCACAACCCACTCTGACCCTGACCAAGACCGAGGCTCGGCGTTTTTTGCTGGCGCACCACCGCCTGTCGCCGCCCCGCTCGCTGACCGGCAAGGCCGGGATCCTCGAGTTTATCCGCCACGTTGGGTGCATCCAGTTTGACCCGATCGACGTGGTGGGACGCAACCCGGACCTGGTGCTGCAATCTCGCGTGGCAGATTATCGCCGCTCCTTGTTGGAGGAGATGCTGTACGGCGACCATCAACTACTGGACGGCTGGGACAAGCAGGCCGGGATCTATCCGGTGAACGACTGGCCTTACTTTGCCCGCCACCGGGCCAGGACGGCCCAGCGGCACGGCGATCCGTCCAATCCGCCGATGGCGATCGCACCGGCGGTGCTGCAGGCGATCCGCGATCGCGGCCCTCTGTCCTCCATAGACCTGGATCACGCCGGCACGGTCGATTGGTTTTGGGGGCCAACCCGCCTGGGCAGGGCTACGCTGGAGATCCTGCACGGCATGGGTGCGGTGACGATCCACCACCGGGTCGGCACGCGCCGCTTTTTCGAGCTGACCGAGAAGCTCCTGCCGGCCGATCTGTTGGCCGCGCCCGACCCGAACCCGACCGTGGAAGAGTATCAGAACTGGCACGTGCTGCGCCGGGTGGGCGGGCTGGGCCTGGCTAAAACGGGCGCCGGCGAGTATTGGTATGGCATCCTGGACGTCAAGACCGAGGCCCGCCAGGCCGCTCTGGCGCGCCTGGTGGAACGGGGCGACCTGGTTGCTGTGGCCGTTGAAGGGGTGTCGAACCGCACTTTTTTCATCCGCACCGCCGACCTGCCTACGGTGCAGGCAGCACAGACCCGGCCTCCGGCCGAGCCACAGGCCGCGATCCTGGGGGTGCTCGACAATATCATGTGGGACCGCGACCTGCTGCGCCTGGTGTTTGATTTCGACTATGTGTGGGAAGTGTACAAGCCGGCCGCCCAGCGCAAGTACGGGTACTATGTATTGCCGGTGATCTATGGAGATCGTTTCGTGGCTCGCTTCGACCCGGCTTTTGACAAAAAGGCGCATGAGCTTACCATCGCCAACTGGTGGTGGGAAGAGGGGATCCAACCGGACGAGGCCATGCAGTCGGCTCTCGCGGAATGTTTCCGGGAGTTTATGCGCTACCTCGATGCCCGCCGGCTATGGCTTGGGGGCAGGGCGGCGGAGATCAGCTTCTTGCTTGGCCTTGCCTCAGAGAGCCCACGCGTGCTATAATCCCACTGCCGGCAATCCAGCCGACGGCTGGAGCCTGGCGAGGAGCCTATCATGAGCAATTTGGAAGCAATCGTCGAAGAGATCCGCGCCGTTTTTGAGAGCAAGAATGCCGCCCGCGATGCAGCTCTGGAGCGTTCCCGCGCCCTGATCCGCCATTGCGCCAACGCCATCCGCGCCGCCCACCGGGGTGAGCTGGCCGATGCCCGGCTCCTGCTCGACACGGCAGGGCAGGATGCCCGCGATATGATGGCCGACCTGGAGCCTTATCCGGACCTGTATCATGCCGGCTATGCCCAGGACGCGCTGAAAGAGTATGCCGAAGCCCGCCTGACCTACGCCTTTATTACCGGCGAGGCGGCGCCCGGCCCGGCCGAGGTGGGCGTTGAGCCGGCGGCTTATCTCAAGGGGCTGGCCGAGGCGGCCAGCGAGATGCGCCGCCACGCCCTGGACCTGATGCGGCAGAACCGGCTGGAGCGCGCCGGACAGATCCTGGAGATCATGGACGAGGTGTACAGCCTGCTGATCGCCGTCGACTTCCCCGACGCCATCACCGCCGGCTTGAGGCACACCACCGATGCCCTGCGCGGCGTTTTGGAGCGCACCCGCGGTGACCTGACTACTGCCATACGGCAGGAGATGATGCGCCAAGCCCTGCGCGAGTTCGAGGCGCGGTTGGACCTGCCGGATGCTCTGCCAGGAAATGACGACCGAGCAGCACTCTAGCGGCTGGCGTGCGCGCTGGGCGCAGATGAGGTCGGCCGCCCGCGCCGGGATGCGGAGCTATGGCCGCATCCTGGCCTACGTCCGGCCCTACTGGCGGCAGTTATCTGCGGCCGCCGTCAGCCTGGTGCTGATCAGCCTCCTCAGCCTGGCCATGCCGTGGGCTGTGCAGAGGCTGATCGATTCGGTCATCCTCGGCCAGGACCTGACCCAGCTCAACCGCATTGCGCTCACCCTGGCCGGCATCTTTGCCGTTCGCGCGGCCTTGAGCGTAGTCTACACCTACCTTATCTCCTGGATCGGCGAGCGGGTGGTCGCCGACCTTCGGCGCAGCATCTACGAGCACCTGATGACGCTTTCCTTGCGTTTTTTCGACAGCCGGCGCGTGGGCGAGATTATTTCACGGCTGAGCAACGACGTGCAGATCATCCAGAACGCAGCGACCAACAACCTGGTGGTGCTGCTGCAGGAGATCGTTACCGCCGTTGGGGTGATCGCCGTGATGTGGACCATGAATTGGCGTCTGACGGCATTGATGGTCGTGGCCTTGCCCGGTGTGGTGCTGGTCTCACGGGTCATGGGCCGCCGCATCCGGCGCATCACCCGCACGGTACAGGATACACTGGCCGATGCCTCGGCTGTAGTCGAAGAGACGGTGAGCGGCATCCGCACCGTGATGTCGTTTGCCCGTGAAGAGCACGAGATCGACCGGTTCGGGCAGAAGGTGACCACGCTGTTCAATGCGGCCATGCAGCGCACCCGGGTGTATGCCACGTTGGGGCCGATCATTTCGCTGCTGATGTATGGCAGCCTGGCCCTGGTGTTGTGGTTTGGCGGGCGAGAGGTGCTGGAGGGCCGCCTGACCGCCGGCCAGCTCATCGCCTTTTTGTTTTATGCCAACATGCTCACCGGGCCGCTGGGTGGGCTGGCCAGCCTGTATGGACAGGTCCAGGTGGCGTTGGGCGCAGCGGAGCGCGTCTTTGAGCTGCTCGATGCGCGCTCTGAGATTTTCCAAGATCCCATGGCCGAGCCTCTGCCGCCCATCGTCGGCGACGTGGCCTTTCGTGACGTCAGTTTTGAATACGATCCCCGCCAGCCGGTGCTGCGCAACATAACGCTGGAAGCCAGACCCGGCCAGGTCGTGGCCCTGGTCGGACCCAGCGGTGTGGGCAAGACGACGCTCGTCAACCTCATCCCCCGCTTCTACGACCCCACCGGCGGACAGGTCGAGATCGACGGCCACGACGTGCGCCGCGTGACCCTCCGTTCGGTGCGCGATCAGATCGGCATCGTGCCCCAGGAAACGCTGCTGTTCAGCGACACTATCGCCTCTAACATCCGCTATGGCAAGCTGGATGCCACGCAGCAAGAGATCGAGGCCGCGGCGCGGGCGGCCAACGCCCACGATTTCATCGTCCACGAGCTGCCCGACGGCTATGAGACCCAGGTGGGCGAGCGCGGCGTCAAGCTGTCGGGGGGACAGCGGCAGCGGATCGCCATTGCCCGGGCTATCCTCAAGGACCCGCGCATCCTGATCCTGGACGAGGCGACCTCCTCGCTGGACACCGAGTCGGAAAAGCTGGTGCAGGAGGCGTTGGAACGGCTGATGCACCCCGGCCAACCCGGGACCGGCCCCTCACCGGCCGGCGGCGGCGACTTTGTGAGCCGGACGACTTTTGTGATCGCCCACCGGCTGTCGACGATCACTACCGCCGACTGGATCGTGGTGCTCAACGAGGGGCAGGTCGTCGAGCAGGGCACGCATGCCGACCTGCTGGCGCAGGAAGGCAGCCTGTACCGCCACTATTACGCCCTCCAATTTCGCTGGGACGAGGAACGCCCGCCACAGCCCGGTGAGACGCAGGACCATCCCTTGGCAGAGGAGGAGATCTGGCCCGGCCTGGCTGTGACGTTCCTTGGAAGCGCGATCTCTTCCGATCCATACACTTTGCCTCGCGAGCGGGGCGAGGAGCCGGGTCTCGCGCCCGGTTCTGATGCCTAGGCCGAAAAGCCTGCATGGTGAATTTGCCACAGGCAATTGGTCATTAGCTATGCACTGGTTGGTTCGGCGGATCGTCGATCTGTTCAATGTCCTGGCCGGGTGGTATTACCGGCACAAGTACGAGACCGTGGCCAAGCGCATGGGCCGCCTGCCCGACGAGGAGGCAGATGGCCGGCGCGGGTTCATTGGTCTGGAGATAGATGGGCTGGCCTATCAGTACCTTCTGCAGGCGCTGAAGCAGGGCGACATGCCCAACCTGGCCCGGCTCATCCGGGAGGGAACGCACCGCTTGTCCCGCTGGCAATGTGGCCTGCCGAGCACAACGCCTGCTGCGCAAGCAGGCATTCTGTACGGCAACAACTGGGACATCCCCGGCTTTCGTTGGTACGACAAGGCCAGCAGTACCTCGATTACGTGCAAGCTGCCGGGATTGGTGCGGGCCGTACAGGAGCAGGTCTCGGCGGGCCGGGTTGGATTGCTGCGGGGTGGGTCGAGCTATACCAACATGTTCGACGGCGACGCCCGGCTGGCGCTCTTTACGTTGGGGTCTCTGGGAGGAGAGCACTTTTTTGAAAACGTGCGGGGCCTGGGGTTTGTCGTTCTTTTTCTTCTAAGCCCGCTGCGCATCGTGCAGGTTGTCGTTCTGTCGTTGTGGACCTGGCTGGTCTATATCGCCCGGCGCCTGGCAGCGCTTGTCCGGCCCAGCCGGTCCCACTTTACTTTTCTGGGCCCCCTGCTCGAGATCGCCAGCAACATCATCTTTCGCGAGGTCACCACCTTCAGCATCCTGCTGGACATCTACCGGGGTATGCCGTCTATCTATGCCTCGTACACCGGTTATGACGAAATCGCCCACCATTTCGGTGCGGATAGCCGGGATGCGTTCCGGGCACTGCGGGGCCTGGACAAGCATATCAGGCGGATCGAGCGCATGCGACGGCTCACCAGGCGGCGCGAGTATGACCTGTATGTCCTGTCGGACCATGGTCTGACCCCTTCCTTGTCGTTCCGGCAGGCCTATGGCCAGACGCTGCAGCAGTTCATTGCCGACCACACCGGGCTGGAGGTGCGCGGCGGGGAATCGGTCGACGACGAAAGCCTGTCGGCGGGTCGTATCCGCTATCTGGCCGAGGAGATCCAGCATATTGAGAACCGCCAGCAGCGGGAGCTGGCGGCCCGGCTGCTGCGGGCTACTCGCCAGCGGTTGGAGGATCGTTTGCCGCCCGATCCGTTACCGCTCGATTGGGACCTCAGCCGGCGGACCGACATCGCCGTGCTCAACTCGGGCCCGTTGTCGCACGTCTACTTTGACGTCACCCCGCAGCAGATGGAGCTGAGCGAAGTGGCTCTGCTGTATCCCTGGCTGCTGGATATCCTGATCCGGCACGAGGGGATCGGGCTGGTGGCCGGCCGGGACGGAGACAAGGTGGTCATAGTCGGCAAGGCCGGCAGCCTGTGGCTCGGCCCGACCGGTGTCCAGGTGGAGGGAAAAGATCCCCTGGCCGGGCTGCCCGATCCCACCTGGGCGGCGGATGAGCTGGCGCGCCTGGCCCGCTTTCCCCACGCCGGGGATCTGATCCTGCTGGGGGCGTGGGATGACCAACGGGTGATCAGTTTCGAGGATCAGGCGGCGACACACGGTGGATTGGGTGGGCCGCAGAACATCCCGTTCATCGCCGCGCCGAGCCAGGCGCCTCTATCTACAGAGGGGATCAGGGGGGCGGAGGAGATGTATGGGCGGTTGGTGAGGGCTTATGGGGCGTAGCTGATTATCCGATCAGCTCCGCCAGCCGCCGCCCTCCCTCGGCATGCTCGGGCTCGGCCAGTGGGGGGCAGTCGGCCAGGGCATGCTCGCCAAAGAGCAGGCTGAAGGCAAAGGCCATGCAGGTCGGCTCGCCGCATTTGCGGCAGTTCAGCCGAGGCAGCAGCTGGTAAACGTCCAGCGGCCCCAACTGCGACCGCCGCTCGTGGCAGGGCATGATCTCCCCCCGCCGCCGCCAGGTGTCGTTGCACAGCTCCTGGAACCACTGCAGTTGGGCCTCGGCATCCTCCTCGCCGTCGATCTTGGCCATGACCGCCACGTGTGGGTAAAAGGTCAGCAGCCGCCCACTGCGCTTGATCGTGACCGTGTTGGCGCCGGGGTTGTACATGATGTTGGGCACCACGGCGTTGAGGTAGGGAAATACCCCCGCCACGTCGTCCGACAGCTCGGCGACGACCCGGTTCTTGGTCGAGTCGGCGACGCAGTCGGTGATGTGGGTGATGGTAAAGCCGTGCAGCAGGCAATCGTCTTCGGTCATGTTCGATCCTTACTCGGTTAGGAATGTCTATGGGTTATCCTGGGTTTGAAACGCCAGGGCATTATAGGCCCTATGAGCCGTCCTGTCAAAAGAGTGCGCCATGACAGTCCGATAGCCGGTGGATCTGGATCGCGCGATGGGTGCGTTGTCGAATCCTCTGCCCGGCACGCGCCGGCAAAGGGCTGTTTGACGAAACGGTGATCTGTTGGTATACTGGGTGTCGAAGGCAGTTCTCGGTAGGAGAGAGGGTGCATAGATGCTAGCCAAGGTCACCAGTTTTGCCCTGATCGGACTGGAGAGCACGCCCGTCCAGGTAGAGATCGACATCAGTCGAGGGCTGCCGTCGCAGACCATCGTCGGGTTGCCCGATGCCGCCGTCCGCGAATCATCGGATCGCGTGCGTGCGGCCATCGTCAACTCGGGCCTGATCCACCCCCGCGCCCGTGTGACGGTCAACCTGGCCCCCGCCGACCTGCGCAAGGAAGGTCCGGCCTACGACCTGCCGATCGCCGTTGGCATTTTGTTGGCGATGGAACAGGTGAGCGCCGACCTGGCCGAGGCAGGCCTGATCGGCGAGCTGTCGCTCGACGGCGAGGTCCGGGGGATCACCGGCGTGCTGCCGATGGCCGTCGCTGCCAAAGAGCACGGGGTGACGACGCTGTACGTGCCGCAGGCCAATGCTGCCGAGGCGGCGCTGGTCGAGGGGTTGACGGTCATCCCGGTGGCCAGCCTGGCCAGCCTGGTGGGCCACCTCCACGGCTATGCGCCGATCCCAATCTACGATAATAAGCAGCCTTTTGACGATGCGCCGCCGGCCTATCCCGTCGATTTCTGCGACGTCAAGGGGCAGGAGCATGTCAAGCGGGCGTTCGAGGTGGCGGCGGCTGGAATGCACAACTTGATAATGGTCGGACCTCCCGGGGCGGGCAAGACACTCCTGGCGCGGGCGGTGCCGTCGATCCTGCCGCCGATGACCTTCGAAGAGGCGCTGACCACGACCAAGATCTATAGCGTGGCCGGCATGCTGCCTGAGGACACGCCCCTCATCCGCCACCGGCCCTTCCGCGCCCCACACCACACCGTCAGTTATGCCGGGTTGGTGGGCGGCGGCCAGGTGCCCCGCCCGGGTGAGATTTCTCTGGCCCATCGCGGCGTCCTGTTCCTGGACGAGCTGCCCGAGTTCGGCACCCGGCTGCTGGAGATGCTCCGCCAGCCGCTGGAGGACCGCCAGTTGACCATTGCCCGCAGCTCCGGCTCGCTAACTTTTCCGGCCTCGTTCATGCTGATGAAAGGTCCACAAATAACCCTTCCGAAGAGATCACCCCACTTATCTTGACCTGTGCCCGACTGATCACATCCACACGGAGTCGGATTAGCTTCAGAATGCGCCGCTTGTTTTCAAAGCTCAGGTCACCCAGGCTCCCCCTCATCTCCTCGGCGAACTGGATGAGTTCGGCTTCCTCGTCTGGGGTTATCGCAAGTAGCTGCAGTTCTCCTGCGATCTGGGCAGCTCTGGCCTCCAAGTCGCTGCGCTTCTGGAGAAGCTGGTACTTTTTCTGGTCCAGTATGGCTTGGCTGAACCCACTCGTAAGAACCTGATCGAGGAGTATCCCTATTTGGCGATCTACCTCAGAGATGGCGCTTTCGACCGCCTCAAGCCGTTTGGTCTTTCGTTCTACGTCCTCACCGGCCTCTGTGCGTTGGCGCTCAATCTCCTCTAACAGGTTGCCGGGTTCCAGGATGAATCTGTAGACCTTCTCCCAAACTGCATCTTCCAGGATCTCTTGCCTATGGCTATAGCGGTGCTCGCACCTATTTCGCCAGTATTGCGAGTCAGTGGCTGGGCATCGGTAGTATGCCCGTTTCAGATGATTCTTGTAACAGCCGACTCGCTTGCGTCCACACGGGCAATAGACCATTCCCTGTAAGAGATACTGTCGCCTTGCGTTGCGCCTAGACATTTGCTTGTTGGTGCTGAGGCAAACTTGTGCTGCCTTCCAGGTTTCTTCATCCACGATTGCGGGTACTTGCACGGCAATCCATTCGGACTCGGGCACGCTCCTCTGGACTCTCCTGCCGTTGACCTTGGAAAGCTTGGTCTTTCCATAGTACCAGGTACCTTTGTAGATAGGGTTGACGAGCAAGCGGCGCACTGTCGAGGGGCACCAAGAGGCGGGACCCTCCTTTTTGATCACAATGGGTGACATATCTCCCTTTGTCAAGACGCCATCCTCGAACAGCTTGTGTGAAATAGCATACGAAGACAATCCATCCTCGACCAACCATCTGTACATTCGCCTGACCGCCTCGGCCTGTTCTTCATTGATGACCAGCCATCCCTTGCGTTTTTCCGAGACATAGTCATACCCATAGGGAGCACGGCCAGCTGGCACAATGACGTATCCTGCTTCAACCCTGCCCCTCTTGCCGCGCCGCGAGCGCTCGACCCGCTGCCGGTTTTCGTATTGAGCAATGACTGCCTTGATGTTCTTTGTCAATTCGCCTTCAGGCGTCTTGGCGTACTGTCCCAGGGCATATTCGATCTCGAGGCCTGCCCGGCTCATCTCCATTTCGATGATTGCCTGATTACCGACTTCTCTGGATAGACGGTCAAGGTCGTGAACGATGACCACATCCACGGTGTTTTTCTCGACAAATTGATATAGCTGGTTCAGACCAGGCCGGTCGATTTCTGTACCCGTGTGCATATCGGTGAACTCGGCTGCGACGAGATATCCGCGTTGGGCTGCATAATCTCGGCAGGAATCGAGCTGGGTCGGCAGGCT
>DAOUGI010000049.1:0-6105 GCA_034429215.1 Anaerolineae bacterium
TCCCCGTACAGGCACCCCTCCTGGTACTCGGCCGGGATTATCTCCGGGTAGGTCAGCCGCCGGGGCAGCACCGGAAAGCACCCGCAGTAGCACGCCTCCACCACCGCCGCCCCAAAGAACTCGTGCACCGCCGTCGACACCGCCACGTCGGCCTGCCACAGCAGCCGGGCGTAGGTCGCCCCGTCCTCCGCGTAGCCAAAATGCACCATCCGCTCCGGCAGCCGCTCCCGGGCCTCCTGGAACTCGGCCGGCAGATTGCGAAAACTCTCCCCCAACAGGATCAGCCCGAAATCCCACCCCTCGCCGGCCAGCGCATACACCGCCCGGAAAAAGGTCTCGGGGTCCTTGTCGTATTCCCAGCGGTGGTTCCACAGCAGCAGCGGCCGCCCGCTGCGCGGCTCGGCCGGGCGGTGAGCGTCCAGCCGGGCCAGATCGAGCCCCAGCGGCAGCACCTGGGCCTTGGCCCGCAACGCGTCCACCGCCCACAGCTCGTTATAATCGGGAAAGTGTTTGAGCAGCCGGGGCAGCTCGTCGAAAAAGGCCTCCAGGTGGTAGGCCGAGTTGAACAAGAGCGCCTGTGCCCGCAGGCCGCTCGCCAGGTGGATAAAGCCATAATGCAGGTCGCGCTTTTCGCCCGGCTGGAGGGGATAGGTGAGCTGGTTTTCGTGAAAGTAGAGCGCCACCGGCACGGAGGACAGCCGCTCGCCGGCCAGGGTCAGGAACACCGGCAGGTTGAGCATCTCCGAGGCCAGGATCAGGTCGGGCCGCTCGTCGATCTCAGCCGCCATCCGCGCCAGCGTCACCGCCCCGCCCTGCATCCGCCACTTCCAGAACCGGCCCGGCAGCGTCAGCAGCCGCACCCGGTGGCGGCTGTGGGCCGCATAGCCGTCGGCCCACGCCTGGTGCGATCCGGTGTAGTAGGGCTCAACTAGCCATATATTCATAGCTCGTGGGATGCACATAAACGCAGATGAACGCAGATCCCCTTTAGCTGCGAGAATCTGCGTTCATCTGCGTCCAACAATCTGTCTAGAATTCTGTCGCGCCGGTGAAGGTAAAGGCGCTCAGCTTGAGCGCCGGCACGCTCACCGCGCCAAAGCCCTCCAGCAGCGCCGGCTTGCTGCCGATCGCCTCCACCGCGTTGAGCGCCTCCAGATAGCTCTGGGTAAAGCGCAGGTTCTTGACCGGGTAGGCGATCTCGCCGTTTTCGATCAGGAAGGTGCCGTCGCGGGTCATCCCCGTGATTACCACCTTGGTCGGCTCGACCGGCCGGGTGTAGTGGAAGCGGGTGACGTACAGCCCGCGATTGGTGGACTTGATCATCTCTTCCACGGTGGCGTCGCCGGGTGCGAAAAAGGCGTTCAGCGGGAACGGCCCGAAGGTGTTTGGCGCCGGCAGGGCGTGTCCGGTCGACTGCTTGCCCTCTTTGCCGGCGCAGTACGAGTCGTACACTACGCCCGTGGCCACGCCGTTGGTGATCAGCTCGACCCGCTGCTTGGGCACGCCTTCAAAGTCGAACGGTTGCGGCAGCCCGGCCGGATCCAGCCCGTCGTCCCACATCGAGATGCGCGGATCGACGATCTGCTGCCCGATTTTGCCCACCATAAAGCTGCGCCCCTCCTGCATGGCCACCGCGCTAAAGCCGGTGTAGGTCATCATCTGGATGAAATCCTCCACCGCGTACGGCTCCAGGATGACCGGGTACTGGCCCGGCTCCAGGGAGCGCGGGTTCCGGCTGCGCAGGCATTTGTCCACCGCCTCGGCGCCGATCGCCTCGAAATCGAGGGTGTTGACGTCCAGCGCCTGGGCCGCCGCATAGCCGGCGCTGTTGTCGCTCATGATCACCGTGTTGATGTCGGCCTTGGTCGTCGGAAAGTAGGCAAAGGTGCCCAGCGAGTTGGCCACCGCCACTTCGAGCGTGGCTGTGGTCAGCGCCCCCGAGGCCACCACCCCCTTGGCCCGCGCCTGGAGGCAGATGGCGCCCACCCCCTTGGCCCGCTGTTCGGGCGTGCACCCGGCGGTCGCCTCGCTGTAGGACGTCACCGGCGGGATCGGCAGTGGCCCGGGCAGCGACTGGAAATCGGGGTTCTCCGGTTGGAACCGGGCGATCGCCAGCGCGTGCTCCAGCGCCTCGGCCAGCGCCTGCTCGTGCAGGTTGTTCGTCCCGGCCACGCCGATCCGCTTGCCCATCACGACGCGGATGCGGACTGAGGCGTCGGTCTCGTACACGTTTTGGTGGATAGTCGAATTGGCAAAGCGGGTCAGCGCCTGGTCGCCGGCCATGATCACTATTTCGGTCTGGTCGGCTGTGGAGCGGGCCAGGATCGTGTCGGTTATCTGTTTGATGCGAGCTTGTCCTAACATGGTATCCTCTCCCCTATTTCATCACGCCGACTTGGATGTTGCGAAAGCGCGCCGGCGCCGCCCCGTGCCCGGTGTGGGCCGTCTGGCCGGGCTGGCCCTTGCCGCAGTTGGGCGTGCCCCACACCCGCCAGTGGTTGCTGTTGCAGATGGCGTCGCAGCTTCCCCAGAACTGGGGGGTGATGCCGGTGTAGGTGGCGTTCTTGAGCATCTGGCCCATCTTGCCGTTCTTGATCTCGTAGGCCATCTCGGTGCCGAACTGGAAGTTGAGCCGCTTGTCGTCGATGCTCCAGCTCTTGTTCAGCTCCATGTAGATGCCGTCGTCGGTGTCGGCGACCAGGTCGTCGAACTCCCACTCGCCCGGCTCCAGGTTGACGTTGGTCATGCGGATGATCGGGATCCGGTTCCAGCCGTCGGCGCGCATGGCCCCGCCCGACGTCTCGGGCGCGGTCGGCCCGACGATCTCCCGCAGTTGCTGGGCCGTCTCGCGCGAGGTCAAATAGCCGACGAACTGTCCGCTGCGGACGATCGGCACCCGCTGCGACGGCACACCCTCGTCGTCCCAGCCAAAGGTGCCCAGCCCGCCTGGGATCGTCGCGTCGGCGGTCAGGTTGACAATGTCCGAGCCGTAGCGGAAATTGCGGTACTTTTCCGGGGTCAAAAAGCTGGTGCCGGCGTAGCTGGCCTCGGTGCCGAACACCCGGTCCAGCTCGATCGGGTGGCCGCACGACTCGTGGATCTGGAGCGCGAGCTGGGTGGCGCCCAGGATGATCGTCCTGACGCCGCCGGGGCACTGGGGCGCGCTGAGCAGCGCCACCGCCTCTGCGCCGATCCGCTCGGCGTTGCCCGGCAGGTCCATGGCCAGGATCGATTCCCAGCCCTCGGAGCGCTGGTCGCGCCCGAACGAGTTGGGGAAGGACCGCTTCTGGACCTCGCCCTTGTGCGGATCGATGGCCAGCGCCTCGATGCCGCCGCCCGATTCGACGATCTCTTGCTCGATAAAGGCGCCTTCGGTGTTGGCAAAGGTCTTGTTCTCCTGCCACAGGCCCAACGACGACTCGGCGACCATCACCCCCGGTGTGGCGCGCAGCCCCTGGTCGGCCTTGAGCAGGAGATCGATCTTTTGATCGAGCGACACCTGCCACGGGTCGATCTGGACCGGCGTCCGGTAGCTGCCGGTGTAGGCCACCGGCGGCCCAAGCCTCACGTCGTGGACTTTGAACAGGGCACTGGCCCGGGCGATCTGGACGGCCATGGCGGTGATCCGGTCCACTTCGGCCGGCGACAGCAGCGCCGAGCTGGCAAAGCCCCACGCCCCGTCCACCACCACCCGCACGCCAAAGCCCTGGCTCTCGTCGTCCGACAGCGCCTCGACGATCCCGTTTTTGACGGTGATGTCTTGGGTCCGCCGCCGCACGATGCGGATGTCTGCATAGCTGGCGCCCTGGACCTGCGCCAGGTTCAGGGCTCGATCGGTGAGTGTTCTCAAAGGGTCCTCCTTCTCACAGGCTAGATGCTGCTTGACCGAATACTCAAAGCAGTGTACAATAGCTGGTCAGAAAACGCAAGCGGTCAGTAATCAGTTGACGGCTGAAAGCTTGTTTGAGGAATCAGAATGCCAATCTACGAGTACGTCTGCGCCGACTGTGGCGCCAAGTTCGACAAGATGCGGCCGATGAGCCAGGCCAGCACGCCGCTCGACTGCGTCCGGTGCGGCAGCAGCGCCACCACGCGGGCCCTGTCTCTGTTTGCCGCCGTGAGCAAAAGCAGCGGCGGCGAGAGCCGGGCCGTCAGCGGCACAGGGCATGGCTGCGCCTCGTGCGGCGGGACGCACTGCGGCACCTGTAACCACTAGAGTAACATCCTCAAGAGTCAAGAAAGGTCGAGATGGATCTATTCGAAAAGTGTGCCAATTTCACCGAAGCCAAGGAGCTGATGGCCACCGGTTTCTACCCCTGGTTCATCCCTTTGGAGGACACCGAGGGCACCGAAGTCACCATCTCTGGCAGAAAGCTGGTCATGATCGGTTCCAACAACTATCTTGGGCTGACCACCCACCCCCACGTCCGCCAGGCGGCCATCGACGCCACGCGCGACTTTGGGACGAGCTGCACCGGCTCCCGCTTTGCGAACGGGACGCTGGCCACACACCTGGAGCTGGAAAAGCGCCTGGCCGGCTATGTCGAGAAGGAAGCCGCCCTGGTCTTTAGCACCGGCTACCAGGCCAACGTCGGCACCATCTCGGCCCTGCTCGGCCGTAACGAGTATGTGATCACCGACAAGGACGATCATGCCAGCATTTTCGACGGCTGCCGCCTGTCGTACGGCACGATGAAGCGCTTCCGCCACAACGACATGGCCGACCTGGATCGGGTGCTGAGTCAGCTCCCGCTCGAGATCGGCAAGCTGGTCGTGGTGGATGGGGTGTTTAGCATGGGCGGCGACATCGCCCCCCTGCCCGACATCATCCCCTTGTGCAAAAAGTACAACGCCCGGCTGATGGTCGACGATGCCCATTCCCTCGGTGTGCTGGGCGGCGGCAAAGGCACGGCCATCCACTGGGGGGTGAACGCCGACGTCGACCTGGTAATGGGCACTTTTAGCAAGTCGTTCGCCTCCATCGGCGGCTTTATCGCCGGGGCAGAGCCGGTGATCCACTATATCCAGCACCACGCCCGCGCCCTGATCTTTAGCGCCTCGATGCCGCCCGCCAACGTCGCCGCAGCGTGTGCCGCGCTCGACGTGATGATCGACGAGCCGGAGCGGATCCAGCGGGTCAACGACATCGCCGCCAGGATGCGCCGCGATTACCAAGCGCTGGGTTTCAACACCGGCCCGAGCCAGACGCCGGTCATCCCGATCATCATCGGCGACCAGGACGGCACGTTCCTGACGTGGAAACTGCTGTTCGAGGAGGGGGTGTATACCAACCTGGTGATCCCGCCGGCTGTTCCGCCCAACATGTCGCTGCTGCGCACCAGCTACATGGCGACCCACACCGACGAGCAGATGGAGTTTGTCCTGACCAAATTCGCCAAGATCGGCCGGATGCTGGGCCTGATCCCGTAATCAAGACCGTCGCACCCATGAACGAAGGTTATGCCACACTCGTAGTAGCGACTTGTCGCTTTGGCTTGGTGATCCATGGAATCTGAGCAAGAACAGCCCAAGACAGGCTCTGCTCTCCGCGAGCTGTTGGAGACGCTGATCCTGACCGTGGTCACCTACCTGCTCGTTCGTACCTTTCTGTTCGAGACCTATCGTGTCGTGGGGCAGAGCATGGATCAAACGTTGGAGCAGGACCAGCGGCTCATAGTCAGCAAGCTGAGCTATCGCCTGCACGATCCGCAGCGAGGCGATATCATCGTCTTTCGCGATCCCAACGATCCGGACCGAAACCTGATCAAGCGCATCATCGGCCTTCCCGGGGAGGTCCTGGAGATCCGCACCGGCCAGGTCTATATCAACGGGCAGCCGCTTGAAGAGGGCTACCTTGGCAGCCACAGCACGCGTTCCGAGCCCCAGGTTCCGATTCCGGATGGTTACTACTTTGTCATGGGCGACAACCGCAACAACTCGAGCGATTCCCGTAGCTGGGGAGTGCTCGATGCCGGCAGGATCGTCGGCAAGGCGGCGTTTACCTATTGGCCGATCCGGCTGTGGGGGTCGGCGCCACACGAAACCTACGGCATTGAGCCGTAACATACAAAATCCTGTCATTCTGAGCGAAGCGAAGAATCTAGC
>DAOUGI010000050.1:0-22885 GCA_034429215.1 Anaerolineae bacterium
GGCCTCGCCGCCGGCCTGGCCCGGATACCAGGCCTCGACGATGGCCGGCACGTGCTCGGCGGCCCAGTTGACGGCCAGGGCGCCGCCGTTGAGCAGCACCAGCACCAGCGGCTTGCCCCATGCCGCCAGCCGCTCGAGCAGCGCCTGCTGGGGCTCGGGCAGGGCGATGTCGGTGCGGTCGCCGCCGGCAAAGCCGTCGATCTGGACCGGCATTTCTTCCCCCTCGATGAGGGGCGACAGGCCCATGACGGCGACGATGACGTCGGCCCGGCGGGCCGCTTCCAACGCCTGGGCCGCGAGATCCCCGCCCGGCGGCGCCCAGACAAGCTGCACCTGCGGATTGAGGCCCCAGCTCATGTAATCGAGCCGGAGACGGTAAGGGCGGCCCGCTGTCAGGTCGATCGCGTTGGTCAGGAGCCGGGGCTCGTTCCCACCGCGGTATTCGACGAACAGCTCGCCGTCCAGGTAGAGCTTGTAGCCGCTGCGGCCGTCGACGCCGAGCCGGTAGGTCCCACTGACAGGGGGCACCAGCAAGCCGGTCCAGCGCACCGAAAAGGGGTCGCCCCATCGCCCGGTCAGCGGCGTGGCGCCGGTCCAGACCCAATCCACGGCGGGGTCGATGCGGGTCAGCCGCGGCTCTCCTTCCAGGCCGCGGTTGTCGTAATAGCCGGCTTGCAGGCCGGCTCGATCCGAGTCCGCGTCGCCAGGCCTGAGGCAGTCGGAGGGAACGGCCTGCAGCGGCGCGATCCCATCCGCCCAGGCGCAGCCCAGCGCATGGTACAGCCGGGTCGACGGGCCAAGCCTGCGGCGGATCCCGTCGAGGGGCGTGACCGCCCCCACCGGTGTGCCGTGATAGTTGCCCAGCAGCGCCGACAGCTCATCGGCGTTGGGGCCGACGACGGCAACGGCGCCCAGGTCCGTGCGCAGGGGCAGCAGCCCGCCCTCGTTCTTTAGCAGCACGATCGACTCGCGGGCTGCCCGGAGGGCCAGCGCCCGGTGCTCAGGCGAGCCGACCACCTCGCAGGGGATCTGGGCGTAGGGCACCTGCTCCGGCGGGTCGAACATCCCCAGGCGGAAGCGGGCGGCGAACAGCCGCTCGACGGCGCGGTCGATCGCCGCCTCTGAAATCAGCCCGTGCTCCACGGCCTCCAACAGGGCCGGATAGACGGCGCCGCACTCGAGGTCGCAGCCGTGGTTGACGGCCAGCGCGGCCGCCTCCTCGGCTGTGCTCACCACCCGGTGGTGGGTGTAGATGTCATCGATCGCCCCGCAGTCCGAGACGACATAGCCGTCGAAACCCCACTCTCCGCGCAGGATTTTGCGCAGCAGGGTGGGACCGGCGCAGCCCGGCTCGCCGTTGACGCGGTTGTAGCAGCCCATCACCGAGGCCGCCTTGCCCTCGCGGACGCACGCCTCGAAGGCGGGCAGGTAGGTCTCGCGCAGATCCCGCTCGCCGACGCGGGCGTCGAACGAGTGGCGGTTCGACTCGGGGCCGCTGTGGACGGCAAAGTGTTTGGGCGTGGCCACCAGCTTCAAATAGTCCGGATCGTCGCCCTGCAAGCCCTTGACAAAGGCCACGCCCATGATGGCCGTAAGATAGGGGTCCTCGCCGTAGGTCTCCTGCCCCCGACCCCAGCGAGGATCGCGCAGAATATTCACGTTCGGAGTCCACTGGGTGAGGCCGGTATAGATCTGGCGCATCTCCCGGCGGAGCGCCTCGTGGTGTTTGGCCCGCGCTTGGTCGGAGGTAGCATTGGCAATGCTCCGCACGAGATCCGGATTCCAGGTGGCAGCTAGGCCAATGGCCTGGGGAAAGACGGTGGCAACGCCGGCCCGGGCTACGCCGTGCAGGCATTCGTTCCACCAATTGTAGGCGGGGATGCCCAGCCGCTCAATGGGGGGGGCATCGAATACCATCTGCAAGACCTTTTCTTTCAGAGTCATGCGCGAGACCAGGTCGGACACGCGTTCCTGAAGCGTCAATGCCGTCTCGTTCACAGGCTACACCTCAATCCCAAGATATTCGAACCAATCAAAGTCGGCGCGGTTCGTACTTGGCTGCCCGTTGCTGCTGGCATACATGGCAATGTAGGCCCCTACAAAGCCGCCCGCAACAGGCGTACTCAGAATTCGTCCGTCTACGTCTTGAGCCACGGGAAACCACTGGCCAGCTTCGCTGGCGGCATAGAAGCTGTACGCCTGTTCCCGGGCCTCCACTTTCAAATACAGCCGACCGGCCCGAATGGGTTGCTCGGCCACGATCTCTTCTACGCCATGTGCCCTTCTTGTCAGACGGACAACTGGCCCGGTTGCCAGTGTGGCGACCAGGCGGTAGTGGAAATCGCTGTTCTGAACAAGAGCAAGCCCAGCGCACTCGTGTGCGGTCTGCGGCTCGAATTCGAGAGCCGTCTGCACAGCAAAGTGAATGTGCTGCTGCCTGCGACCGACAAAGCTAGGAGATACGTGCTCCGACAGTCGCTCGGGCCGCAGGTGCAACCGCAGGTAGCCAGGTCGCTCTTTCAAGCTCCAGAATTCATCGCGCGGAGTGCGCAAAAAGTTCCATTGGGGAGCGAGCACTGGCTCGTCAAAGTTGTCGCAGGCCGGAACGGCAGGCCAGTAGCATTCAGGCAAGTCAGGAGATGAATAGGAAAACTCGACTCGCCCCGTCCCAGGGCTTACGATTGGCCAGTCATCCTCCCACCGCACAGGGGCCAGGAAGGTTTCGCGGCCAAGATTGTAGAAATACCCACCATAAGGCCGCATGGCTAGCATGACCATCCACCACTCACCCCGTTGGGTCTCAACGAGATCGGCGTGGCCGGTGCCCACGATCGGATAGTCCAGCCCCATGTGGCGGTGGGTCAGAATCGGGTTGCCAGGATTCGCCTCATATGGCCCTGTGACCACAGCGCTGCGCGCGATCGTTACCGAATGATGGTGTCCAGTCCCGCCTTCGGCGATCATCAAGTAGTAATAATCCTTGATTTTGTAGATGTGGGGCGCTTCGGCCCACACCGACCCTTTCAGTGCCCCGTCCCAAAGGACGCGTGGCTCTCCCAGCAGGCACATGTGCTCAAGGTCCAATTCCTGGAGCCAGATCTCCGTGTGCCCTCTGTACTGGCCTTGACTAACCCGTCGATTGCCGACATACCAGGCGCGCCCATCATCGTCAAAGAACAGCGATGGATCTATCCCTGGAGCATTCTCCAGCCACGAAGGCTCCGACCAGGGACCGGCCGGATCCGTGGCGGTGACGATGAAATTGCCCGCTTTCGTCTTTCCATCTACCAGGGTGTTGATCACGTAGAACATGCCCTGCGAAAAGCGGAGGGTCGGCGCGTACAGGCCGCCAGAGGGACGTATGTTATCGAGGGGCAATTGCGACGGACGATCCAGCACGTGCCCTATTTGGTGCCAATGGACCAGATCGCGGCTGTGGAAGATCGGTAGCCCTGGAAAATATTCGAATGTGGATGTGATCAGGTAATAATCGTCTCCAACGCGGCAAATCGAGGGGTCCGGATAAAAACCCGGCAAGATGGGATTACGAAATGTTTCGGACATTGTCAAACGTTTTCCTCCCTTCCGTCGTACAGGTGGCACTTGACGAGCACATCGTCAACGTATGCGTCCGCTGGGACTTCTCGTTTGCATTGTTCCCTAACTAGCGGGCATCTGCCTGCAAATCTGCAGCCTTGCTTCAAGTATTCTTCGTATTCCATGTCCGAGAGCTTGATCGCGCCGCGCCAGCGCCTGTTTGGATCCGCCTCGGGGATCGACTCCCTAAGAAGTTTGGTATAGGGATGTTTGGGGTCCATCAACACCTTCTCCACAGACCCCATTTCGACGATGTTCCCTCTGAACATGATGGCGATCCGGTCGCTCACATAGTAGGCGGTCGCCAGGTCGTGGGTGATGTACAGCACGCTCACGCCCAGCTCCTCCTTGAGCTTTTTGAACAGGTTCACGATCGACATCCTCAGCGACGCATCGACCATCGACACAGGCTCGTCGGCGATCAGCAAACTAGGGTCGGTCAGCAGCGCCCGGCTGATCGAAATCCTCTGTAGCTGCCCACCCGAGAACTCGCTCGGATACTTGCCCGAGAACTCGTCAAAGGACAAGCCCACCGCCTGCAGCTTGCGGTCGATCAGCTTGGCGGCCTCTTTCCTGCCGCCGGCCAGCTTGTAGTTGTGGACCGTCTCAAAGAAATAGCTGTCGACCGTTCTCAACGGGTTGAACGTGCCAAAGGGATCCTGGAAAATCGCCTGCACCCCCTTGGTGAGCCACACCTTTTCGTTTCGACTGGCCTTCTGGCCGCTGTAAGAGACGGTGCCTGAAGTGGGCGTCTCAAAACCCAACACCATCCTGGCCGTCGTCGTCTTGCCGCAGCCGCTTTCGCCGGCCAGAGCAAATATCTCGGCCGGCTTGATATAGAACGACACGTGGTCGGCCGCCGTTATTCTGACCCTCGACAGCATGCTGCCCGAGGAAAAAACCTTGGTCAATTGGTCGATTTCTAGCACCTTTTCCATTTCACCCTTCTCCCACCAACCAGCAGGCCACCCTGTGGTTGGCATCCAGCCTGGTGTGATCCGGCATTTGCTCGGCGCAGATATCGAGGGCCCGGGGGCACCTTGGGTGAAAGGGGCAGCCGCTGGGCGGATTCAACAGAGACGGCGGGCTGCCGGGCACACTTTCACGGGTACTCTTGTCGCCGAACCTCGGCAAAGAGTTGATCAAATACTGGGTATAGGGGTGGAACGGATCGTCAAAGATCGTCTTGGTGGTCGCCTCTTCGACGATCTTGCCGGCGTACATAATCCCCACCCGGTCGGCGATATTGGCCTGCACGCCCATGTCGTGCGTCACCAGGACGATCGTATTTTCCAGTTTCTGTTGGATATCCTTCAAGAGCTGCACCACACCCCTCTGGACGACCACGTCGAGCGCCGTGGTAGGCTCATCGCCGATGATGATCCGCGGCCTGAGCAGCGCCGCCAGGGCGATCGTCACCCGCTGCCTCATCCCCCCCGACAACTGGTGGGGATACGCATCCAGGATCTTGGGCGGCAGCCCCAGCTCAGCGATATGCCCCTTGGCGATCTCGAAAGCTTCCCGGCTCGTCTTGCCGCTCACGTGGCTCTCGATGAAATCCCGGTAGGTGTCCTTTAGCCTGGTCACCGGGTTGAGGACGCTCATCGAGCCCTGCGGCACGTAAGAGATGTACCGCCAGCGCAGCCGCCTTTTGGCCTCGGCGCCGAGATAGGCGACGTCGATCTCCCCTTCTGTCATATAGCGGTCCAGCTCGGCGTCGGGCATCGACAGGAGGCTGATGGGCTCGGCGTCGATCTGGCTGCCGCTGCTCACCCGGTAGATGACCTTGCCGCCGATCAGTCTCAAGGGGGGCTCGATGGCCGCGGCGAGCGCCTTTAGCAGCGTGGTCTTGCCGCAGCCGCTCTCGCCGGCGATGCCATACACCTCATTCTCACGGATATTGAGGTCCACCCCGTCGACCGCTTTCACCACCTTTTGGGTGCCGTGCACGTCGAGCACATAGAAGGCTTTTAGCTGTTCAGTTCGAAGTATCGGCTTGTTCATAGCTCCCTCACTGCGCCCCGACGCGTTGGATCCGGGTTCTGGGATCTAGATATTCGCTGATGCTGACCGAGAGCCAGTAAAGAGCAATAAACAGAAAGAGTGCCAAGACTACCGGGGTCAAGATCCACCACCAGCGTTGTAGTAGAATAGACTGGTAAAAGATCGCCCAATTAAGCATCGTGCCCAGGGTGGGAATGTTGATATTGACCAATCCAAGGATGGCAAGCGTCATCTCCAGGCCAATCGCCCATGCCATGTTATTGATCAAAGTTGAAAAGATCAACGGCGTGGCAAAGGGTATGTATTCCTTCAGTACCAGTTTAATAGTCCCTGTGCCTGAAAGGATAGCAGTCTCGGTGAACTCACGCTCACGCAAGCTCAAGATCAGCGAGCGGATCAGGCGCGCGTCCCATGGCCAGCCGAAAACCGACAGCATCAATCCCAATAATACCAGATTCATATGTTGTCGCAGCAGCATGGCTAACATTACCATCGTCAGGAAGAGGGGGATGACCAGCAGGCTGTCGCTGATAAACATCAATATCCGGTCGGTTGAGCCTCCTTTGTATCCGGCGACCATGCCAACCAGGATGGCCACCACCCTCGAAATCATTGCGGCGATGAGGGAGATGATCAGGGAATTGCGCACCGCAAAAGTAGCCTGCCAAAAGATATCCTGCCCGTTCGAATCGGTGCCGAGTAGGTGTTCAATGGACGGCTTGGTATCTCTGGGGACAACATTCCACAGAGTAGGGTCATAAGGCGAAAAGAAAGACAAGACGGCCAGGAGCAAAATGATCACAAGTACGGCAAAGCTGAAGCAGAAGCGATAGTCTCTGAATAGATCTCTGAGGGTTTTCACGCAACTTACCTCTCTAGTAGTACCGCACCCGCGGATCAAACAAGGGATATGTCAGGTCGACGACCAACATCGCGGTTGTGATGCCAACGATAGAAAAGATGGTGATGCCCATGATTAGATTGTAATCTCCATTGATGATGGCTCTATAAAGCAACATGCCCAGGCCAGGGTAAGAGAAGACGATCTCGGTAATCAGTGCCCCGCTAAAGATCTGCCCAAGCGAGAGGGCCAGGCCGGTGATTTGCGGCAGCAAAGCGTTGCGAATGACGTACTTGCCCACGATGCGGTCTTCTGTAACACCGCCCAGCTTGGCATACTGGACAAAACTCTCCGAATTCACGTTCTGTACAAGCAGCTTCATTGTTTGGAACACGACAGCTCCTCCCAAGACGGTTAACGAGAGGGCAGGCAAGAACGAATGCCAGAGAACATCCTTAATATAGGCCCAGGTGAAGGTGGGCAGGGCTCCCATTGACGCCCCACCTGTAAGCGGGAACCAGCGAAAGACAAGCGAAGAAGCAAAGAGCAGAAGCAATGCGAAGGCAAAGATGTAATAGGGCAGCGGGCGGATCACCATGGCGACGGCATCAAGGATACGCGACCAACGCTTCCGCGAGTGGTAGCCTGCCAACCCGCCAATGATATTCCCGAATGTCCACGTGATGGCAGTCGTGCTCAGCAAGAGTCCCAAAGTCCAGGGCATGGCGGTGGCAATCAGCTTGGTAACGCGGGTGGGGAATTGGAAGAAGGAGACGCCGAAATCGGCGCGGAACAGCCTGCCCCAAAATGCCCAGTATTGATCGAGCAAGGAGCCCTCTAGGCCATACAGCTCGGTCAGGTCGTTGATGATGGCGTCCATCGTGCCCGGTTCCATGGTTGAACCGCGCGCTCTCATTTCACCTATCATTCTCATGATAGGGTCATTGGGGGTGAGCCTGGGAATGAAAAAAACCGCGGTGATGCCCAGCCAAATTACCAGAACGTATTGAATCAGACGAGGGATGAGATATCGTTTCAGGAATATCACGGCAACCACCTCACGCATCTAAAAGAATCCTGGGCGGGCGCCTCGCCCGCCCAGGATAATTCTACCGCCAACCGCAGGACCTATCTGCCGGTGGGTTGTAGGAAGGGAGTCGCGTACTTAAAGTTGGGCCAGTGTGTATAAGGCACGGTATAGGGGTTTTCGCTGCCAGGCCAGTTGGTCCAGTAGTACTCGTCCCAGCCGACAAAGCCGGTATAGCCATAGGTCGGGACGCCGGGCATATTCTTGACCGCTTCCTTGAGACCCTCGGTGCCTATGGCGATGATGGCTTCGGTATCGAAGGGATCCGTCTCGCGCAGCCTCTTGATGATGTCGTCCATCACCGGACTCGACCAGCGCGAGTAGATGCCCTGGGTGCGTTCCCCGACGGGGAGGATATAGGCCGAGTTCCACCTGTCGAGCGTGCGATACAGGTCGGGACCCGCACCCCAGGGTTCCCATGCAGGCCAGGCGCCGCTCACGTCAAAGTCGCCGACGGCTCCCAAGCCATCTCCGTTTTCCGTCAGGTACATCTCGGCATCGATGCCGAACTTTTTCCACTGCTGCACGGCAGCCGCAGAGTTGCGCGCATCATGGTTGGAAAGTACAGTGTTAGACATGAAAGAGATCTTCCAGGGGGTGCCATCGGGCAGGAGCCACTTCCCGTCTGCGTTCCTCGAGAAGCCGTTCTTGATCAGTAGTTTCTCGGCGATGTCGGGGGCATACTTGTACCAGCCAAGTCCGAAAGCCTGTTCGATGAACTCAGGCGTATCGGGGAAGACATAGCCACGGCTCTTGGCGTACTCTGCGACGCGCTTGGGGGCATCGGGATCATAGGGCGCAAAGGTCTCGCCATTGCCCACGTCGATGGTGAATGACTTTAGCCAGTCTTGCATCGGTTCGATATAGTCTTTGGGGTACGCACCCAAGTGCGGGACGTGCACGGGGCTCAAGGTGCCCGAGGAATCGACGGCGATGCTCGTGTACTCGACGATGTCGATCGCCAGTATCAATGCCCAGCGGACATCGACGTTATCGAACGGCGGCCGCGCGGTGTTAAAGAGGATGCCGGTGATGCACGGGTCGTTGTTGACCACGAAGGGGAAGGTTGGCTGGTAAGCGCGCGACGTATCCGACTGGGCCAGCAGCGCCTTGAGACCATCGGCTGAGAGTTCCGCCACATCCAATTCGTGGTTCAACTGCGCCAGGATCTGCGCGCCCTCATCGGCAAAGTACTGGTAGATGATGTACTTGGGCTTGGGCTCGCCATACATGATGCCGGTCGGGGTCTTGTCCCAATCTTCGCGCTTTTCCCAGGCTGTCCAGCTCCCTTGTGGATCAAAGCTATGCAGCTTGTAAGGACCGGTACCCACATACGGATTGAAGGCAAACTGGACCGGGTCTGCTTGCTTCTCAAAGATGTGCTTGGGCATGATCCGGGTGCAGCCCCAACGGTCGAGGAAGGTGGTGTGGAAGCGCGAGTTGGGCTGGTTCAGCACGAATTTGACCGTATAGTCATCCACAGCAGTCACAGAGGCGACGTTATCCACCATGAAGCTATGGGCGCTAAAGCCATCATACTGCTTCAGGAGCTCGACCGTATAGACCACATCGGCAGCAGTGAAGGGCTCGCCATCCGACCAGGCGACGCCCTGGCGCAGCGGGATCGTTAGTTCAGTGAAATCGTCGTTATAAATCGGATCTCCGGCTGCCGTGCCGGGGATGATTTCGCCCGTTGCAAAGTCGACCGTCCACATTGTCTCGTCAGCCACGTTCTGCATGCCGCGGTCATGCCATTTCCAGCCAACCCACCAGTTAAAGTTGTCGGGTGAACCGACACGCCCGGTGAGGATCCTGGCGATCAGCGTCTCGCTTCTGGGGAAGGTGCCAAGTACGTCGGGCGCTTCCTCTTTTACCACGGGCTCTGGTGTTGCCGTCACCACGACCTGTACCTCTTCCTTGACGATCTTGGTGACCTCGACCGCCGCGCCCTCGACGATCTGGGTCTCGACCACGACCCGAGTGACCTCGACCGGCTTTTCGACCTCCACCACTTCGGGCGTGCCGCAGGCGGCCAGGATCAGGCTCGCGACTACCAGCACAGCCCACACAGTTGCTACTGACTTGCGCATCTTTTCCTCCTTAGTTTTGTGTAAATAGTTTGTCAAACAGTATCCCCGATCTGTCTCTTTTCCCATCGAACTGTTTTCTGGCGATGGCCACCTCCCTTCCCGGCATCTTTGCCGTAACGATATCGAACCCAGCGAAAAAAGAGACTAATTGTTATTGCCCCCCACGGCCCGGCAGGAATCTCTGACCACGAGCTGGGTGGGCATCTTGTACAGCTCGCTCTCCGGGCGCTGCCCCTCGATTAGGCCGAGCAGGATCTCAGTCGCTACCTGCCCCATCTTGTCGATGAACTGATCGACGGTGGTCAGCGCCGGATTGTAATAGGCCGCCTCCGGGATATTGTCAAACCCGACCACCGACAGGTCGTCGGGAACGCTCAAGCCTGCCTGCCGCGCCGCCTCGATCGCCCCGATGGCCGACTGGTCGTTGGCGGCAAAGATCGCCGTCGGCGGTTCGGGCAGCGACAACAGCCGCTGGGCGCAGCGGCAGCCTGTTTCTGCGGTAAAATCGCCGACCGTAATCAGGTCGGGGTCGATGCCGATGTAGGCCTGGCGCAGGGCATCCTTGTAGCCCAACAGCCGCTGATCGGCGCTCTGCAGGTCGGGCCGCCCTCCGATAAAACCGATCCGCCGGTGGCCCAGGTCGATCAGGTACTCCATCGCCGCCAGCGCCCCCACGTGGTTGGTGGCAATGACCGACAGGCAGCCGGGCGATTCCTTGTTGGGGTCGATCGCCACCACCGGAGCGGCCGTGGAAAAGCTGGTCGTGGCCGGCGTCACGATCACCACCCCGTCGGCCACGCTGCCGTTGAGCAGCGACACATAGTACTGCTCCCGCTCGGCCGACGAGGGCCGCCGGGTGCTGCCGCCGGTGTAGGCGATCAGGTCATAATCGAGGTTGGCGATGGCCCGGTGGACCCCCTTCATCACCTGGATGGAGAAGGGATCGCCGATGTCGGGGACGATCAGGCCGATGACGTTGGTGCGGTGGCTGCGCATGCTCCGCGCCGCCAGGCTCGAGGTGTAGCTCAGTTGCTGGATAACCGTCTGGACCTTCTCATAGGTCTCCGACGCGACGTCGTCCTTGTCGTTCAGCACGCGCGACACGGTCGAGACCGACACCCCGGCCTCTCTGGCCACATCTCGAATCGTCGTCGCTGCTCTGCTGCGCTTCATCGCTCCCCGTCGTCGCGTCCCGGTCCAATTTCCGGGAAATCCTGATACCGTTTCCGATATCGTTACCGGTATCCTTTCCGATTATAGCACGGTTCCTGGGGTTTGTCAAGGGGTTCAAGATTAAAACTTTGACAAGAGCAAGATACAGGGGCATAATAGCCAGGGAGTGCGAAATACGGCACGTTGATCCATGCCGCCAACTCGCTCCGTGAATTCTATGGGAGGGCATGCCATGTTTCTACAGACCGCGCGTTATTATGACAAGATCTACGCCTTCAAGGACTACCGGGCCGAGACCCAGCGCCTCACCGCCGTCATCCGCCGGTGCCTCCGCTCGGGGGGAAACCGGCTGCTGGACATCGCCTGTGGCACAGGGCGCCACATTGAGCATCTAAAGGCCGATTTCCAGGTAGAAGGGCTCGATATCTCCGCGGGGCTGCTGGAGCTTGCCCGCGAGCAGAACCCCGGCATCCTCTTTCACCAGGGCGACATGATCGATTTCGATCTGGCCCGGCGGTTCGACGTGGTCACCTGCCTGTTCAGCTCGATCGGCTACGTGCGAACCGTAGACAACCTGCGCCGGGCCATCGGATCCATGGCCCGCCACCTTGTGCCCGGAGGCATCGTGCTCGTCGAGCCCTGGTTCACCCCCGACACCTGGCACCCCGACACAGTGCATGCCGTGTTCATCGACGAGCCCAAGCTCAAGATCGCCCGCGTCAACACCAGCTTTGTGGACGGCCGGCTGTCATACTTTGACCTGCACTATCTGATCGGGACGCCTGAGGGCACCGAGCATTTCGTCGAGCGGCACGAGCTGGGCCTGTTCGACCGGGCCGAAATGACGGCAGCTTTCGAAGCGGCTGGGCTCACCGTAAGCTACGACGAAGAAGGGCTGATGGGTCGAGGGCTCTACATCGGAAGGCTTGGACCGTAAGAGCGCTGCTGCCTGGCTAGCCGACGGCCAACAGCACTTCGACGTCGGCCCTGTCAGGGGCATGCCCGCTATCGCCCGGCCGATACCGCTCCAACAGCCAGTTAGCCGGCAGCCCGCGGCCCGACTTGGGCAGCCAGGTGTGATAGATATAGTCGAGCGTGAGCGGCAGATCGCGCCACGATCCGGCGTGCCCAAAACAGGCGTACGGGCCGGCGGGCAGCGCCTTGGCCACCAGGCCGGGCGCCACGGCATCGCCGCCCGCCTCGACGCCGGCCAGGTAGAAATAGCCCGTTTCTTCCCATCCCTCCGGATAATAGCGCAGCCCGTAGCACTCCGCCGCGCGCGGCAGAGTGCCCGCTGCGTCCAGCTCGCGGTCGAGCAGCGCCCACAGAGCCGCGATCTGGGCCGTGTCATTCTGGACCAGCGCCATCAAGCCGGCCATCTGGAACGCCGGCCTGGCCTCCGGCGCCGGCGGTCGATAGGCGCCGCCGGCCACCCGCTCCAGGTGAGCCGGGGTCAGCCGGGGCATGAGCCGGTGCAGGTCCAGGCGGCCCTGCCGCCGCCACTGGTTCGGCTGCTGGTCAAAAAAGCGCTTGAAAGCGCGCGCAAAGGTCTCTGGACTGTTGAACTGATAGTCGAGCGCCACGTCGATGATCTTGCGGTCCGACCCAACCAGGTCGCGGGCCGCCTCAGACAGGCGGCGGCGCATGATGTAATCGTAGGGCGGGTGATGGGTGGCCTGGTTAAAGGTCCGGCAGAAATGGTACACCGAGTAGGACACCGCCGCCGCCACGCCGGCCACCGGCATCGGCTCGCGCAGGTGCGCCTCGATATAGTCCGCAGCCTGGAGCATCGCGGTGAGGTTGATCATCGGCGGCGCCTGGGGGACAAGGGGACGGCCTAATCACCCGGCCGGCGGCGGCGGACGGGAACGTACACCTCCAGCGTCGAATCGGCAATCTGCTCAAGGCCCTTGAACCGCTCGTCGTAACACTCGATGAGATAATCGTACGCCGATTCATAGCCCGAGCCGGGCAGCCAGCCCTGGTAGATCATCTGGTTCCAATCGGAGACGATCTCCTCGCCGCACAGGGTTAAGGCCGCATACTCCACCGCCGGCAGAGCCTTGACCACCAGCTCCACCGGCACATCCTCCAGACAAGTCACCTCGATCCCGGCAAAGACCTCCCGCTGGCCGGTCTCGTCCGTCTCGGGGTGGCCCACATGCACCTCGTACATCACCCCTTCAGAGACCACGTGCTTGATGCGCTGTGGATGGGCCTCCAGGTAGGCCATAAACCGCTTCCACAGCCGGCCGATCTCGTTCTCTTCGGTCCAGCCGCCGCTCAGGGCGAACGGATCCCCGAAAAAGTCGAGCCCCACCAGCAGCAGCGGCCGCTCGGCCAAGATCCTCACTTCCATCCACACCCTCCTCGCCCGGTGAGGACCCCGGCCTCCCGGCCGAGGTCCGGATTCCTCGCAGCGCTCAGCGCTCCCACTCCTCCAGTCCTATGCCCTCTTCAGGCATCCATTCCGGCCAGCCTTCCAGCCAGGGCGGGATGTGAGCCCTCTCCACCCGGTCACAGACCGGAAAATAGGCCTTCAGGTCCACCACCGCCGTGCCCTCGTAGGCATCCAGATCGGCCACCTGGACCACACCCATCTCCTCGTCCACCCCCAACAGCTTGCAGGTGGTCAGCGCAATCGGGTTGGGCCGGTAGGGCGACCGGGTGGCAAACACGCCGGTCAGATGGCCCTCCGCATAGGGCGGTTCGCACTGCAATTGGCCCCGGTCAACCGCGTTGTCAAAGCGATCGGCCCACCACAAGATCATGACGTGGCTGAATCGCCCCAGCTCCTTCAGCGCCGGCCGCGCCGCCTCGTCGATCTCCAGGCGGATACCGCCGCCGTTGCGGCGCACCCGCCCGATCGGGTGCACTTCGAACGTAACCTTGGAATCGTCCGTCACAGACATGGCTCATCTCCTTGTTGGTTTCCTGTCCCAGAGCGCCCCATCGGCCGCTCCGGCAGGTCCCAGTATAGCACCGAGACGGCCGTCTGTCCTGACCTTTCGTGCGCTATTCGGCCGGCGAATCGGGCCCATCCGGCTGGTGACTTGACGATCCTTGCGCAAGCCCATTCTACACCGCAACAGCCCGCAGGTCAAACACCCGGCCCCACCCCTGTTTCAAGACATCAAGCCGCCCAACTTGACCGGACCGCGGTAGCGGTGTATACTGCCGGCTACCACCGTACGAGGAGGAAAAATGGACACACTACAGGCCATCGCCGCCCGCCGCAGCATCCGCCGGTTTCAGGACACCCCCATCCCCGACGACCTCATCCGCACCATCCTGACCGCCGCCACCCAGGCGCCGTCGGGCAAGAACGAGCAGCCGTGGCGCTTTATCGTCGTCACCGGCGACAAGCGCCGCGACATGGTCCGCGTCATGCGCGAGGGGATAGCCGGAGCCAAGGCTCGGGGCGACGACCTTGGCAGCGCCGAGTGGACGGCCCAGATCATGGAACAAGCCCCGGTGACCGTCTTTGTCTTCAACCCCCACGGCAGCCCGCCCTACCTGGCCCATTCGATCGACCAGATGTTCCAGGACCTGGTCAACATCCAGTCGATCGGCGCCGCCATCCAGAACATGCTCCTGGCCGCCCAAGACCTGGGCATCGGCTCGCTGTGGATCGGCGACACCCTCTTTGCCTACGACGAGCTGTGTAGATGGCTGGGCCAGCCGGGCGCCATGATCGCCACCGTAGCCCTGGGCTATCCCGGCGAAACGCCCGAAGCCAGGCCGCGCCTGCCCCTCGATGAGGTGACCCGCTGGCTGTAGAACCATCGATCCTCATCCATTGGGAGACTCACCATGGCCGATGAGATTATCTACCACGAAAAACTCTCTTCGAACAGGACAGAGGCGCTCTTCCTGGGCCTCACCCTCCTCTTCTTGCTCCTGTTCGCCTGGCGGGTAGCTGCGGCCGGGCTGGGCTTTCTCGCCTGTGTTCTCCTCTTCTTCTTCCTCATGTTCCTGTTCTACTCGCTCAACTACCGGACGCTCACCATCCGCCTTACCCCGGACACGCTCAAGCTCGCCTTTGGCCTCTTTACCTGGCGGGTCCCCCTGGACAACGTCCGGGACTGCCGCCTCGACAAGCTGCCCTCACTCAAGAGGCTGGGCGGCGCGGGCATCCATTTCATGACCGTCGACGGCCGCTACCGCGCCTCCTTCAACTTTCTCGAATACCCCCGAGTCGTGCTCGCCCTCAACACGAAACGGGGTCCCGTGCAGGACATCTCCTTCTCCACCCGCCGCCCCGAAGAGATCCTCCGCCTCATCCGCCAGGCGCAGGAAAACCGGCCATGAGCTTGCCCCTGTCGCCCAACGCCCGCTCGGCCCTGCTGATCGTCGACATGCAACAGTTCTTTTTCCGCCGGCCCGAGCGTTGCCGCGACCTCGATGCGGTCGTCGCCAACATCAACCGGCTGACCGACCACTTTGACGCTGCCTCCCAGCCGGTCGTCCACGTCATCTCCTGCTTCAAGGCCGATGGCTCCGACTGGGACCTGAAGATGAAGGCGTCCGGCGCCCCCGAGCTGATCGAAGGCACCCCCGAGGCAGCCATCCTCCCCTCCATCAGGGTATCGCCGGCCCACCGGACGCTGGTCAAAACCCGCTACAGCGCCTTTTTCAACACCGGCCTGGCTGAGACACTCCACCGGGAGCAGGTCGAGCGGGTCCTGGTGGCCGGCGCCTACACCCACTACTGCGTCAACGCCACCATTTTCGACGCCTACTGTCACGACTTTATCCCGGCCCTCGCCACCGACGCCGTCACCTCGCACCTCGAGCAGGAATCGGCGCTGATGATCGAGCGTATGCGCCGCAACGGCTACCACGTCGGCACCGTAGACGAGTACCTGAATGCCCGCAGAGGATCCAATGGCACACCCCCACAGCACCATCCGTGACTCGATTGTGTACGACAGTCGCGGGCTCAAGATCTTTGGGGTCATCCATCGAGGAACCGATCCCGCCGCCCTTGAAAATCTGCAGCAGCGTTTGATGGCGGCCGGCGTTCCGCTCGACGTCGTCCCCATTGCTGATGGCGACCATGTCTTTTTCACCCCGGCCTTGCAGCGGCAGGTGATCGACACGACCGTAGCGTGGATACAGCGGGCGCTGCATGCACAGACGGGAACAACAAGAAAAGCGTGCCAACCTGTGAATCAAGATCTGGCTGAAGCAGCGATCCTTTCCCAGTTTGCACGCCTCGGCCCCTCCTGGATGGTGCCGGATCTGGACGCGAGCTGGCAGGACGGCGCCCGGCGTGAGGTCATCCTCGACATCGCCCGGCTGGCAGAAACCGAGCCGGTGCTCGGCCCTCGCCTCGTGGCCGTGGCCCGAAAACCCTACCTTCCAGAAAGGCGTTTCCCGTAAAAGCCGTGGACGCTGACCCTGCCATTCAACAGGAGATCCAACGAAACTATCGCTGGAACTTTTTCGTCAACACCCTCGACGGAGCCACCTTCGGCCTTGGCATGAGCTTTTTCTCCTCCGAGATCGTCCTTCCCCTGTTCGTCAGCCATTTCACCGACAGCCCTCTGGCCATCGGCCTCATCGCCTTTCTCGGCTGGGGCGGCGTCCTCCTGCCCCAGATGTTCATGGCCAACGCCGTCGAGCGGGCGCCCCGGAAAAAGCTCTTCCCCATGACCCTCGGTTTCTTCCTCGAGCGCCTGCCCATCTTCCTGCTCGCCCCCGTGATCTACCTCCTGGCCGCCGGCCGCCCGCTTTTGACCCTGGTCCTTTTCTTTGTCCTCTACACCTGGCACAACGTCGGGGCCGGCGTCATCATCGTCGGCTGGCAGGACATGATCGCCAAGGTCATCCCGGTCGACAGGCGCGGCCGATTTTTTGGCCTCAGCAACTTTATCGGCAACGGCGCCGGCATCCTGGGCGCGCTGGCCGTGCCCCTGGTGCTCGAGTTCGCCTTTCCGCTGGGGTTTGTCCTGTCCTTCGCCATCACCGCCGCCCTCCTTTTCCTCTCCTGGGCCTCCCTGTCGCTCACCCGCGAGCCCGCCGTCTATAGTAGCAAGCCTGCGGTCTCGCAGCTCGACTACCTGCGCTCCCTGCCCGACGTCCTGCGCCGCGATCACAACTTTCGCTTCTACCTGCTGGCGCAGATCGTCTTTGCCCTCAGCGGCATGGCGGCCGGCTTCCTGGTGGTTTACGCCGTCCAGACCTGGCGCCTGCCCGACGCCCAGGCCGGCGGGTTCATGATCGCCCTTCAGGTCGGGCTGACCCTGGCCAACCTCTTTTTCGGCTTCCTGTCCGACCGCAAGGGCCACAAGCTGAGCCTGGAGATCTGCCTGCTGTTGAACGCCCTGGCCCTCGTCCTGGCCATCCTGGCCCCTGGCCCTGCCTGGTTCTTCCCCGTCTTTTTTCTGAGCGGAGCCGTCAGCGCCGGCACCTTCATCTCCGGCATCTCGATCGTCTACGAGTTCACCGCCGCCGAAAACCGCCCCACCTACATCGGCCTGGCCAACACCATCCCCGGCATCGTCGTGGCCGTCGCCCCCCTGCTCGGCGGCTGGCTGGCCGGCGCCACGAGCTACCGCTCGATGTTCATCCTCTCCGCCATCGCCGCCGCCGCTGCCTGGCTCCTGCTCCACTTCGCCGTCCGCGAGCCCCGCAGCTTGGCCGAGGGACAGGGTAATTCCCCATAGCTGTCATGCTGACATGCCGAGGAGAAACAGTGACAACCGCTACACTACGAACAGACCTGCCCGAGCCGTTCGCTTCTGCCCTCGAAGCAGCCCTCGCCGCCCTTCAGGCGGATCCACTCGTCGAAGCCGTCCTGCTGGGCGGCTCGCTGGCCCTGGCCCAACCCGCCGCGCGCAGCGACGTCGACCTGGTGGTCATCAAGAGCCCTGACGTCGGCGTCATGGAGCGCTACGTGGACTATTACCAGGGTGTCCAGGTCCAGGTGATCGCCGGTCCGCCCCGCCAGTTCGACCGCTGGCTGGAGCTGGACCGGCCGCAGGGCACCGTGCTGCGCCAGTTGGCCGGGGGCCGGCTCCTGTTCGACCGCAGCGGCCTGGGTGCCCGCTATCAGGCCCTGGCCCGCCAGGTGGTCGACCGCGGCCTCGAGCCGCTGACCGGCCGGCAGGTCCTCAGCCGCCGCTTTCTCATCACCGAGCTGCTCGACGACCTGGCCGATTGTGATAATGACACGGGCCAGGCGCGCTGGCTGATGATGACCGGCCTGGACTATGTCGTCGAGACCGCCTTTCTGTGGCGCCGCCGCTGGACGCCCAAGGGCAAGCGGGCGCTGGCCGAAATCCAGGCCCTGGATCCCGAGCTGGCCGGCCTGTGCCGCGCCTTTCTCCGCGCCGCCGGCCTGCCCGACCAGCTTGCCGCCTTTACGGCGCTGGCCGCCTGCGTCCTCGCCCCCCTGGGCGGCGAGCTGCGCGAGCCCTGGGCGCGCCCTCCGGAAGCTGTGCCGCCCGCCTCCGAAACGCCTTCATGACTGCTTTACAGTGACGATCACCTTCCCCCGGGCGTGCCCCTCCCCATAGTACCGGAGAGCTTGGCCGGCCTCACTCAACGGATAGCACCTGTCGATGACCGGTTTTACCTGGCCGGCTTCTATAAGCTCTTTCATAAAAGCCAGGTCCTTGTTCGGCGTCACCAGCAGGCTGCCCATCTTGACGCTGCCGGTCATTGAGATGAACGGTCCCAGGAGCAGGCCTTGGAAAGTTTGGGCCAGCGCCCCCCCGGTAGCCACATAGACGCCCTTCGGGCTCAGCGCCCGCCTGTAATCGAAAATCGAGCGATATCCCGCCGTGGCCAGGATCAGATCATACCTCTGCCCATTCTTGGCGAAATCCTCTTGCGTATAATCAATGACCCGGTCCGCCCCGAGCGAGCGCACCAGATCCAGGTTCCTCGTGCCGCACACGCCGGTCACCTCGGCCCCATAGTACCTGGCAATCTGCACCGCGAACGTGCCGATGCCGCCCGACGCGCCGCAGATCAGCACCTTCTGTCCCCTCTGGATCTGCCCCTTGTCGCGCAGCCCCTGCAGAGCGACGAGCGCTGCTTCGGGCACGGCCGCCGCCTCTTCGAACGACAGATTGGCCGGTTTCAGCCCCAGCGCATCTTCACCGGCGCACACATACTCGGCAAAACCGCCCCTGCCACGCATGCTCAGGTCCCCGTAGACCTCATCGCCGGGCCGGACCTTCTTGACGTTTCTGCCGACCGCTTCGACCCGCCCCGCAATGTCGCTTCCGGGTATCTTTTGTTTCGGGCTGAGCAGCCCCACGCCCATCAGGCGGCCGGCGAACGGTGCTCCTGTCACCAGCATCAGGTTAGAATAGGTCACCGACGCCGCATGAACCTGCACCAGGACCTGATCGTCGCCTGGGCTTGGCTTTTGGACCTCTTGCAGCTTGAGGGCCTCCGGCGGTCCGTATTTTGTGCATACAATCGCTTTCATGAGTTTCCTCCAACAGAATCCAAAATCACTATGAAACGCGCCACTTCCACGCCAGCCAGACAATGAGCGCGGTACACGCGATCTCTATGGCCGAGAAAAAGGCATAATAGGGAGTCGGCGCGGTTCCGGTAAACAGCGACGCGGCCTGGACGGCGGTCATGATCGCGCCGGCGATGATGTTCGCCCGGCGGTTTGCTCCATGCTTCAATACGCGGGACAGGAGAAGCATGGCCATCGGGATCTCCATCAATATCGCGCTGCCCAACAACAGCCCTTGAGAGGATTGAAACCCTCCCATCTGTCCTGCCAGTACATCCTTGATCGTCGCCGGATCGAATAGCGCCAGGACATCGCAGTAGAGATAGTTAAACAGTGCGAATATCCATAACGTTGACAGCTTGGCCTTCTTATCTTCCATCTCGGCGGTCTTGATCGGTTCCATTGTTTGCTCCTTTTTTGAGTGATATTCACGATTTGACATCCGGCGCATCTGCTGGGCGTGTCCCGCGCCTGGTCGCGGGGCGTGTCCCGCGCGCAGCTGCAGGACTTTCAACGCCAATGACCGAGACCAGCGGCATGCCCAGATCGCGCACCTTTTTCAGCAGCCCATGCAGCGCGGCCTGATCGGCCACCGGGCCGGTCAGCAGCGTGTCGCCGTTCTCTTCCGGCGTGATGACCAGGCCCTCGAACCACTCTGTCCATTGGCGATCCAGGTGGCCCTTGATCCTGATCTGATACCCTGCCGGTTGGCTTCTAGTTGTTGGGTCGAGCTCGTTTGACATTGCCCCACACCTATCGTATCCACTTGCTTGATCCACAAGCAGTATACGCGCAGCAGGGTATGGGTGTAAAGATACTTAAGTATGGTTCGGGGTATTGTTTTGAGGCTACCGACAAAACTATCGGCTAATAGCGAACGGCTGAAAGCTACGCTACAAAATCCCCAGCTCGCGCGCGCGTGCCACGGCTTCCGTGCGCCGGTGGACCTGCAGCTTGTCAAAGATTATCCGGGTGTGCCCTTTGACCGTGCTCAAGGCCAGGAAAAGCCGCTCGCCGATCTCACGGTTCGACAGCCCTTGGGCGATGAGCTGCAGCACCTCCAACTCCCGTTGGCTCAACGGCTCGATAAGGGGCTGGGCGGCGGGCAGATGAGGCCTGGTTTCGCCCCCCGGCTCCTCAGCTTCAAATGCAGCCAGCAGCTTCCCAATATAGTCCGGCCTGACCCCTTGGGCCGCCGCTTCGGACAACAGCCCGGCCATCGGCGCGCCTTCGTCGACAAAGGTGCGGATGAATCCGCCCGGCTCGGCCAGCGCCAGCGCCTCGCCCAGCAGCTGCACCGCCTCGGCCTTGTCGCCATGCGCGTGGTGAGCCACCGCCCGCAGCGCCGTCGCCTTCAGCCGTTCGTCCGCGCAATCGTTGGCCTCCGCCTGCCGGCGCGCCGGCTCCAGCGCCGCCAGCGCGGCGGCCGTGTCACCCCGGGCCAGGTGTACCCGCGCCTGGCTGATCGGCAGCGCGTGCGCCAGGGCCAGCTCAGAGGCAGCCGCCAGGTTGCCCTGGCGAAGCAGCGCCATCACCTGGAGGGCAACGATCTCGGTCATCTGAGCTGCATAGTTGTGCTGGCGCGCCGACTCGCCGGCCTTGGCCAGAATAGCAGCCGCGCCGGCCGCGTCTCCCCGGGCCAGCTTCAGCCGGGCCAGCAAAACCTCACAGGAGACGGCTATGTCACATTCTATCTGCCCCGCCAGTTGGGCGCACAGTCGCCCGCGCTGCTCGGCGGCGTCCAGATCGTTCCATTCGTAGGCTATCCGTCCCAGGCCAAGGTGCGCCTCACAGGCGGTCCATTGCGCCGGATCGCCGACCATTTGCAGGATGCGCCGGTAGGTCTCGGCCGCCAGGTAGAGCTGGTTTTCTGCTCTCTGTATGCCGCCCAGGGAGCTGGCCGCCGCCACGGTGAACAGGAAATTCCCGGACGCCTGGCCGGCAGACATGATTTCTGCATAAGCCCGGCCGGCCGCGGCGCGGTCTCCCTGGAGCTGGCAGGCAGCCCCCTGCGCCAGGGCGGCCACACTTCGGGCAGCCACGTTGTCGGGGTGCAGCGACTCCAGGGCACGGCGAGACAGGGTCATGGCGGTTTCTGCCTGGTTCTGAGCGGCAGCCGCCAGGGCCCGTATGGCGGCGATTTGACCTGCCAGGTCCCCGGTCTTGTCGTCCGGCTCGGCGCCCTCCAGAGCGGCTTCGGCAGCCTGCAATATCGGCTCGACGGCGCTCGGGTGGCCCGATGTCATCACCGCCGAAGCATACGCCACCCACAGCGAGGGCCTGGCGTCCAGCGCCGCCGCCGGCAGCGACGCCAGCCAGTGAAGGACCGGCTCCATCCCGCCGCGAAAATGCAGGGGCATCCCCTTTCCTTCCATCAGCCGCTCGGCGCGCTCAAAATCGTTGGCCGCAGCCGCGTGGTGAAACGCCTCGACCTCCAGGCCATTCTCCTCATACCACCGGCTGGCGCGGATGTGGCATTCCGCCGCCCCCCTCCCCTCATCCCCTTGCCCAGGCGCGGCGCTCCTGAGCAGCCGCTGCCGCAGCAGGTCGGCAAAGAGGTGTTGATAGCGGTACCAATGCCGCTCGTTGTCCAGTGGGATGATGAACAGGTTGGTGCGCTCGATATGCTCCAGCATCTCCTGCCCGGACACAGACGGGTCGGCCACAACGGCATCGCACAGCGGGCCGCACAGCCGGTCGAGGATCGACGTGCGCAGCAGAAACGTCTGGACGCCGGCCGGCTGCTGTTCCAGGACCTCCTCGACCAAATAGTCCAGCACAAAATGGTGGCTGCCGGTGAACGATTTGATGAAACCGGCCGCATCTTGGCGCCCCTGCATCGAGATCGCAGCCAGTTGCAGCCCGGCGATCCAGCCTTCGGTCCGGGTTTCCAGGGCGGCGACCTCTTCCGCCGAGAGGCTCAGCCCCATCACCTGGTTCAGAAACCCGGCGGCTTCGGCCAGGGTGAACCGCAGGTCGGCGGCGCGCAGCTCGGTCAATTGGCCCCGGGCGCGCAGCCGGGCCAGCGGCAAGCGTGGATCCTCGCGGGTGGCGATGACCAGGTGCATCTGCGGCGGCAGGTGCTCCAGCAGAAAGGCGAGCGCCTCGTGGATCGGTTGGGCTTCGATCAGGTGATAGTCGTCCAGGACGAGGGCAAAACTGTCCGGGACGGCGGCGACTTCATTGAGCAGGGCCGTCAAAATCGCTTCGGCTGGCGGCGGCTGAGGCGATTGGAGCGCCCCCAACGCCCCTTGCCCGATGCCTGGCTCGACGGTCCTCAAAGCGGAGATGATGTAAACAAGAAAACGCGCCGGGTCGTTGTCGCCTTCATCCAGCGACAACCAGGCGATCCCCGCCCCCTTCCCTCTCCCGGTGGGAGAAGCGCCCGAGGTGAGGGCAGCGACCCATTCGCTCACCAGCGTCGTCTTGCCAAAACCGGCTGGCGCCGAGATGAGGGCCAGCTTGCGAGCTAGGCCTGCATTCAGCCGCTCGATCAGGCGCGGGCGCGAGACCAGCTCGGGCCGGACGGGCGGAATATACAGCTTTGTCTGCAGCATCGGATGCTGTTGCATGCGCGCCCTTTGTGCTGCGTGATAATTGCTCCAGGC
>DAOUGI010000051.1:0-1979 GCA_034429215.1 Anaerolineae bacterium
AACATCAAGGTGCATCGATGACCGTGAAAAACCAGGCCGGCCCAACCGTCCGGCGCATGCTCGCCCTCTGGCTGCCCCTGGCCGTCAGCCAGCTCATGATGGTCCTCGAGCCCACCATCATCAACATCGGCCTGGGCCGCACCCTCGACCCCGAGATGGCCCTGGCCGCCTACGGCGTCGCCTTTAGCCTGGCCCTCCTCGTCGAGGCGCCGGTCCTCATGGTCCTCGACGCCTCGGTCGCCCGCTCGGCCGACCGGGCCGCCTTTCGCCTCATCGAGCGCTTCGCCCTGGGCCTCGGCCTGGCCGTCCTGGCCATCGGCCTCATCGTCTCGGTGACGCCCCTGTACGGCGTCATCGTCGTGGACCTCATGAACATCCCCGCCGACGTCGCCGCCCGGGCCCGGCCCACCCTCCAGATCCTCTCCTTCTGGCCCCTGCCCATCGGCTGGCGGCGCGCCCAGCAGGGGCTGCTCATCCGCACCGGGCGAACGCTGGCCATCAGCACCGCCACGGTCATCCGCCTGGTGACCCTCGCCGCCGGCCTGGCGACCGGCCTGGCCCTCTTCCCCCAGGCCGGGGCGGTGGTCGCCGGCTGGGCCATGAACCTGAGCGTCTTTGTCGAGGCGGTCCTGGTCACCTGGGCGGCCCGGCGCGCCCTCAAGCTGGCCGGCGTGTCCGGCGAGGGCTCTCACCTGGCCGCGCGCGACCTGTGGCGCTTTTACCGCCCCCTGGCCATGACCAGCATCATCCAGCAGGCGGCCCGGCCGGTGCTCAACGCCGGCATCGCCGCCGCCGTGCTGGGCGTCAGCTCGCTGGCGGCCTGGCCGGTGACCTGGAGCCTGGTCATCCTCATCGCCGGCCCCGGCTGGAGCCTCCAGCAGCTCACCAACGCCCTGGCCGTCGACGAGGCCGCCTACCGCCGGGTCCGGACCTTTTCCATCGTCCTGTCCGCCGTCTTTGTCGCCCTCCTCGCCCTGGTCGCCCTGACCCCGCTCTACGGCCTGGCCATGGGCGGCGTCTACAACCTGTCGGGCGAGCTCCAGGCGCTGGCCAGGCCGGGCGTCCTGCTGCTGATCCCCTATCCGCTCCTGCTGGGCATGCAGGGCGTCCTCCGCGGCGTCCGCATCCGCCGCGGCTGCACCACCGCGGTCCGCAGCGGCGTGGCGGTCAACGTCGCCGTCCTGGTCGCCGCCATCCTGCTGTGCGTCACCCTGGTCCGCCCCACCGGCGTCGTCCTGGCGGCGCTGGCCAGCTCCATGGGCATCGTCGCCGAGCTGATCTGGCTGCGCTGGAAAGCGCCGTGCTGAGAAAGAGGGGATCGGATGGATAAAGAGGACCTCCGCGCCGAGGCGCGCGCGCTTGGCTTTGACCTGTTCGGCGTCGCCCCGGCGGGCGAGTTCCCCGCCCTGCCCGCGTGGGCGCGGTCGGTGGTGGTGGTCGGCATGGCCGCGCTGGACCCGGCCCTCGACATGGAGCTGTATGTCGAGGAGGGGGGCGAGCGGCGGTGGAGCAAGTGGGCCTACGAGCGGCTGTCGGCCGGCGCCGCCCGGCTGGCGCTGCTGCTGGCCGGCGAGGGACACCGTGCCCGGCCGGTGACCTACGAGGACAGCCTGGCCGCCATCGACCTGAAAGAGGCCGCCGTCCGGGCCGGCCTGGGCGTCCGCGGCCTCAACACCCTGGTGATCACCCGCCGCTACGGCCCGCGGGTGCGCCTGGGCGCCCTCTTTACCGCCCTCGCCCTCGATCCCGACCGGCCCCTGGTCGACTATTACTGCGTGAGCTGCACCCTCTGCCTGGCCGCCTGTCCCACCGGCGCGCTGGATATCGGCCGGCTGGACCGCTCCCGCTGCATCGCCGAGTTCGAGCCCGACGCGGCCCTGGTCGAGCTGCAGAAAACCCTGTGCCAATTCCCCACCCCCCACACCCGCCTCCAGTGCGCCGGGTGCGTCACCGCCTGCCCGGTGGGCAAGCGCCTCCCC
>DAOUGI010000052.1:0-73853 GCA_034429215.1 Anaerolineae bacterium
ACGATCACCGGCGGCGACGGGGCCAGCAACCAGACCTATCCCTCGGCGATCGGGCTGGGCAGCGGGGCGGTGGGGCTGTACGATTACGACGGAACCACCTACACCTGGGGCGCGCTGCGCTGGGAAGGGGCCTACAAGGTCGTCTACTTTTCCTTCGGATTCGAGGGGATCAGCGCGGCGGCCACGCGGGCCACGGTGATGGGCAGCGTGCTGACCTGGCTGGAGGGCGGCGTCACGCCGCCGACCCCAACGCCCACCCCCACCAACACCCCGACCCCGGGTCCCACGCCGACCGACACGCCGGTGCCGTCTGACGACGTGGTCTGGCTGTCGCTGTCGGCCAACGCCACGCTGGGGACGCTGGGCACGGTCAACGACGAGGATATCGTGGCGTTGGACACGGCCACCGGGATCTATACGATGATCTTTGACGGCTCGGACGTGGGGATCACCACCGACGTCGACGCCTTTGACGTGCTGGACAACGGCCACATCCTGATGTCGTTCGACGCCTCTACCGCGGTGGCGGGCATCGGCACGCTGTACGACCCCGACATCGTCGAGTTCACCCCGACGTCGCTGGGGTCGACCACGGCCGGCACCTTCACCTGGAAGTTCGACGGCTCGGACGTGGGACTGAGCAACACCTACGAGGATATCGACGCGCTCTACTTCCTGGCCGACGGGACGCTGCTGGTGTCGACGCGCGACACCTTTAGCGTCACCGGCGCCTCAGGGGCCGACGAGGACCTGATCCGCTTTACCGCCACGACATGGGGCTCAACCACGGCCGGGACGTGGAGCTGGTACTTTGACGGCTCTGACGTAGGGCTGTCGACCTCCTCCTACGAGGATGTGGACGGCATCTGGGTCGACCAGTCGGCCTCGCCCTATCCAGACATCTACCTGTGCACGCTGGGCGCCTTCTCAGTGACGGGAATATCGGGGGCCAACGAGGACATCTTTGTGTTCCATCCCACGGCGCTCGGCTCGACGACCAGCGGGACGTTCGCGACGAGCCTGTTCTTCGACGGCAGCCTGTTCGGGCTGTCGTCGTACGATATCGACGGGTTTGACGTGCGGTAATGGGGTTCTTCTGATAACAAAAGACCTGACGGGTTTGGGGACACCCGTCAGGTCCTTTTTCTTTTAGCGCGCTAGTAAGCTCGCGCCCAGTAGGCCCACTCCTGGGCCGGCTGGCCGCACACCACACACTTGCCCGGCCCGCCGTCGCCCTGATCCAGCGGAATGTTGCGGTTGCTGGCCTTGGTCTCCTCCTTGATCTTGGCCTCGCAGGCCTCGTCACCGCACCAGTAGGCCTTGGCCCAGCCGTCGGCCACGATCTCCTTCAGCTCGTCGTAGGTCCGCGCCTCGTGGGTGTTGGCCTCCATGAAAGCGGCCGCGTGGGCCAGCATCCCGGCCTGGATGGTGTCCAACAGCTCGCCCACCGTGTCGGCCAGTCCGGCCATACTCGCCGGCGCCTTGCCCGCCTTGCCCGCCATGTCGCGCCGGGCAAGCACCACGCTCTGCTGGGCCACGTCCCGCGGGCCGATCTCGATCCGCAGCGGCACGCCGCGCAGCTCCCACTCGTTAAACTTCCAGCCGGGCTTGAACTCTTCGCGGGCATCGACCTTTACCCGGAAGCGGCCTGCCAGCTCGGCTCGGACCCGTTCCACCGCCTCCAGGACCTCTCCCTTTTGGCTTTCCTCCCGCCAAATCGGGACGATCACCACCTGGTAGGGCGCCAGCTTGGGCGGCAGCTTGAGCCCCTGCTCGTCGCCGTGAACCATGATGATCGCGCCGATCATCCGCGTGCTGAGCCCCCAGCTCGTCGTCCAGCAGTGCTGCAGCTCGTTATTCCGGTCCAGGTAGCGGATCTCGAACGCCTTGGCAAAGTTCTGCCCAAAAAAGTGGCTGGTCCCGGCCTGCAGCGCCCACTTGTTGCCCATCATCGCCTCGATGCTGTAGCTGGCGACGGCTCCCGCAAACTTTTCCGTCCGGCTCTTGCGGCCCTGGACCACCGCAATGGCCGCGTCGTTGATCGCAAAGTCGGCATACACCCCCAGCATGCGCTGCGTCTCCTCCTGTGCCTCTTCGGACGTGGCATGGGCGGTGTGTCCTTCCTGCCAATAGAACTCGGACGTCCGCAGGAACAGCCGGGTGCGCATCTCCCATCGCACCACACTGCCCCACTGGTTGATCAGGATCGGCAAGTCGCGATAGGAGCGCACCCACTTGGCGTACATGTGGCCGATCACCGTCTCGGACGTAGGCCGCACCACCAGCGGTTCCTCCAGCTCCTTCCCCCCGCCGATCGTCACCACCGCCAGCTCCGGCTTAAAGCCTTCCACATGCTCTTTCTCTTTTTGCAGGAACGACATCGGGATCAACAGCGGGAACAGCGCATTCTGGTGACCGGTCTCCTTGAACCGGCGGTCGAGGCCCTGCTGGCAGTTCTCCCACAGCGCCGTCCCATAGGGCAGAACCACCATGCAGCCCCGCACCGGGGCATAGTCGGCCAGCTCGGCGCGAACGACCACCTCGTTGTACCACGCCGAATAGTCCGTGCTCGGCGATGTTAGCTTTTTCTCTTCAGTCATCTTTCCCTCCTATCATTGACCTGTCGGCTCTTTACTATCGGCTATGGCTTTCTTTACCCCGGCCTCCAGCTCTTTTCTGCCCGGCCCGTGGCCGAATTCTGCGCTGAAATCGGCCGCCGCCTCTTCCCACGGCACCTCGTACCCCGTCTCCTCGCTCAGATAATACTGGTGCTCGATCAACCACAAGTACAGGTCGGCCTCCGTGCGGCCTGGGAACTGCTCCAGGATCTCCGCCTCGCAGATGATCGCAACCAGCGGACAATAGACCTCGTCGTACCAGCGCGCCACCGCCTCGTCGTCGTGCACCTCGCGGCTCTCGCGCTGGCTCACAAAGTAGCGGTGCACGGCGATGTGCTCCTCCAGCTTGCGGTACTGGCCCGGCACCGTGAACTCGACCTGCTGTTCCGACCGCAGCCGGTCCAGGCCCGTCTCCAGTAAAAAGGCCGCATATTCCCCTTTCAGGTCCAGGTCGGTCTCGACGGTGTCGGCCGGCAGCGGCACCGGCGTCTCGAACTCGGTGACGTACGCCTCGATGTCGGGCGCTCCCAGCTCTTTCAACACCGACACGCGGTGGTGCCCGTCGCGCACAAAGTAAGCGTCGCCGATCTGGTATACCTCAATCGGCGGCAGGCCCGCACCCTGCGCCGCCTGTGCCTGGTACACCGCCCGCCACCGATCGCGGATATGCTCCTGGGCCGGCAGAAAAGCCCGGTCAAAGTCCTGGTAGCGCCCCACGCTGCCTACGATCTTGTCGATCGGGATAGTCTGCAGCCCGGCATAGTGCTGCCCTCGGATCCTGAGCTTGTCGCGGACCGTGTCGAACGACAGCAAGCTAGCGCGCAGAGCCTGTTTTCCTTTGAAAAAGCTCAGCACCCCTTGCCACAAAGCTCGCCGGCGAGCGCGGCTAAACGCCTCGTTGGCCTGGAACCTCATGCCAGAGTCGTACATAGCCGCCCTGTTCCTTCCTCCAGGCTCAGCATCCGGTAGCCATACGCATTGATCACCAGTGTATTCCGGTACATCGTTTCCCGTACCTGGGTCGGTTTGTACACATGGATGTGGCCGTGGATCAGGTACTGCGGTCGGAAAATGCGCATCAGCGTCAAAAAAGCCCGAAACCCCTGGTGGCACAGATCCGTCTGGTCATGGATGCTGTACGGCGGCGCGTGGGTGATCAGAATGTCCAGGTACCGCCCGTAGCGCACCTTGTTGAGCACCAGCCACGGCGCCAACTGCCACATCTTGAGCGCCATTTCCCGATCGGTGTACTGGAAGTAGGGATTGTCGTTGTAGCGCATCGAGCCCTGGAGCCCGGCGATCAGCAGCCCTCGGTAGCGGACCGCCCGCCCATCCAGATCTTCGCCCCCTTTCGGATACTCCCACTTGTCCCGAGCCTCGTACACACCCTTGATCTCTTGCGGATGGTTGCCGACGACGTAGAACAGCGGTCCGCCCAGCATCGTCACCACAAACTCCAGGTAATGCTGAGGCAGATCGCCGCAGCTCAGCACCAGGTCCACCTCGCCCAAGGTCCGGCGGATGGCAGTGCTGTACAACACCTCGTCGACTCGATCGCTAATCGCCAGAATCTTCATCTGTCAGACACAATAAAAGGCCAGCTCTCAAACCGATCTGGAGAGCTGGCCCATTGACTGCCAAGCGACAAGCGCAAGCTATCCAGAACCGCCCTCTGGCGGCATGCTAGGGCTACCAGGGATACCACCCGGCGAACGGCGGATAGCAGATTGCGCGCTCAAATCAACTTCACACCCATCTCGAATTAGTTGTCGCACTATACCACAAATCCCGTTTTTTGTAAAGTTGGCATCTTGTTCCCTGAAGTTAGACGTTATCTCATCGGCCAGAAATCACCGGCCACGACCCGCAGCACTGTATCCACGATCAACCCCAGGATAAACAGCCCGCCGAACATCCGGTTGTGATAAAACGCAAAACCCGAAAACCAGGTCGGCCAGGCCGGATACCCTTCCGGCGGCTTCTCTGGGCGCGGTTTGCTGAGTACCTTCAGCACCATCACCAGCCGCTTCCCGGCCAGGAACACCACCAGCATCACCGGCGTGAAATAGCGTGGCACCAAGATCAGATAGACGATCACGGCATAGATGAGCACCAATGCAGCCATGTTGATATAGCGCGCCGCCTTCTCACCCACCCTGACCGGCATGGTGCCCACCCCCCGCTGCTTGTCGTCAGCCAGCTTGTCGATGTGCTTCCCGACGTTGATGCTGGCCACGCTCAGTCCAAAGGGAACCCCTGCCAGGGCCACGTTCCACACATTTCCGGTCCAGCCGTGGGCGAGGACGATGTACACCCCGGCGATCAGGATCGGCCCCCAGATCAACAAGATCGCCAGCTCCCCCAGTCCCAGGTACTTGAGCGGCCAGGTGTAGAACAGCAGCACCACTGCTCCAAAGGCAAACAGGCCAATAACCGCCGGGGCAAACCCGGTGTAAACCAGCGCAAACACCCCTGCCAGGACCGCCAGAGTGCCGCTGACCACAAACCAGCGTATCTGCTGGCGGTTCGTCCAGAACCCCTGCACCAGCGGATGGACTCCGTACTGCGTCCGGAAATAGTTGTCGCTGTCTACCCCGCGGTTGTAATCGGTATAGTCGTTCAGCAGGTTATTCGTCCCATGGGCGATGAACAGCCCCAGCGTTACCACCAGCCACGGCAGCCACGCAAAATAGCCGTCGCGCCACGCCAGCAGCCCGCCGATGATGCACGCATAGATCGTCACCGTCGTCACCGCCGACCGGGTGGCGATCAGCCACTTGGACACGACGTCGAGCCGGTCCCAGTCTTTCTTGTCATCCATCTTGACCAGGGTCCATAGGGCCGTCCGCCACATGGCCGGGCCTGTTTTCTTGTCGCTCACCAAGTCCTCCCAATACTGTCGTTCGATCGTCTGTGAACGTTATGTGGGGGATTATAGGGCGAATAGCGCCGTTTGTCAATTCCCAACGCAGTTCCACAACCCTGTTGACACGCCTGGACGGCTGTGCTATACTCTATGGGCGCGATAATTCCAGGGTGGAGCGCCGTTGAGCTGGAGAGGGATCGTCCTGCAGATTGCCTACCGCCTGCGCCGCCATTTCTGGGGCGCCTGGTCGATGGGCCGCTGGCTGGGAGCGCTGCTTCTCCTGGCTGTCGCCGGCGTGCTGCTCGGATCCAGGATGGAAAACTGGCCACTGACCGCAGCCTTGGGCATTCTGTTCCTGGCCTATACTGCTACCGTGATTTGGGCCAGGCAGCGGCGATACATCCTCTTCAGGCCAGAGACACTCCTGGGCGATCTACCACCGCCCGCCGGCCTCGACATGGCCGGCCTGATCCCGGTCCGGGCCAGCGGTTGGTTCACCGTTGAGGGCAAGCGTCAATATTTCGTTGACCTCGACGCCGGCTATCAGACCGTGCCGTCGCGGGATCATATCGTCCTGGCCCGCGTCTACCCGTCGCGCTTCCTCCTGCTGGGTCGCTGGCGGGAACAGGAGATAGGCTGGTGGTACATCTTTTTCGAGCCGGCTGCGGTCCGGCAGATGCAGACAGGGCACTTGGATTTCGGCGCCCGGCCACGCCTGACGATCCAACTGACCTATGGGCCGGACGTCAAGACTATTGAGACAATCTACCTGACCTTTGACAATTTGACAGCACTCAAACAGGTGTGGGCCGACCTCGCCGTCGACACACCTTGCGGCCGTGGCGGCGACTTGTGAGTCTATGGTCAAGCAGTGACCCATCCGTGTCATGTTCCGATCTACAGAACAATTCTGCCCGTAGGCAGGTTTACAGTATAGTAGTTCAATACAGGGCTAAATGCATGAGGAGGTAAAATGTCCGAAAGAAAAGTCGAGCGAAGCACCCTCATCGACACCACACCGGAGATGGCCTTCGAGGCCGTTACCAAAGCCAGCGAGCTGCGCGAGTGGATGTGCGAGTACGCCTGGACCGTAATCCAGCTCCAGGGCATCTACCACGCACGCTGGGAAGGTGGCTATCAAGCCAACGGCCGCTTCATCGAGCTGGATCCACCCCGACGCGCCGCCATCACCTGGCAGGGTACCGGCGAGCCAGGCGAGACCATCGTCACCTTTACCGTCGAGCCCGAGCCCGGCGGCACGCGCGTCACCATCGTCCACGCCGGTTTCGGCCCCGGCCCCGAGTGGGACGCCCACGTAACCGCTTCAGAAAAGGGCTGGGACGTCGGTCTGGACAACCTCAAATCAACCCTGGAGACCGGCATCGATCTGCGCATTGCCCGCCGGCCGTTCATGGGCATTTTGTTCGACGGCCTCAATGCCGACCGGGCAGCCAAGGAGGGCATCGCCGTCAACGAGGGCGTCTACATCAACGACACGATCGAAGGCAGCGGCGCTCGCGCCGCCGGCCTGGTCAATGGTGACGTAATCGTCTCCCTCGACGGCGTCGCGACACCCGGCTACCACGAGCTCGGACCGATATTGGGCAGCCACCAGGCCGGTGACACTATCGAAGCGGTCGTGGTCCACGGCCAAGAGCGCCGCACCATCTTCCTTACCCTGGGCCGGCGGCCTGTTGAAGAGGTGCCCGCCACCGCCGACGACCTGGCCAACCGCGTCGCCGACTTGTACGCCGAGACCGACGCCGCGCTCAAGTCCGCCGTCGCAGGGCTGACCGACCAGGAAGCCGGCCGGTCGCCATCCAAGGGTGAGTGGTCGGTCAAGGAGGTGTTGGCGCACCTATCGATCACCGAGCGGGATCAACAATGTTTCGGCTTCTGCGTCGCCGTGGATGGTTTTGTAGACACCGGACCGGGCGACGCCGCCGCCCTGTCGGCTCGCCTGGCCGCCGCCCTGGAGGCCACCCCTACCCTCGACGGCATGGTGTCCCGTTTCCTGGCCGACGAGGCCGAGACGGTGGCCCTGATACGCCGGCTGCCCGCCACGACGGTCGCTCACAAGGCTCGCTTCCACCGCTTTGGCCAGTACACGGTTGGGTTGCCCGCCCACACCAGAGAGCACATCGAGCAGATCAAGGCCGCCATCCAGGCCGTCCGCGCCGGGCAGTAGAGGCGAATGCCATCCCAGAGTTGGTCGCCGGCTCAACTGTTCCAGATCGTCCGCACCTTCCCGGTGCGGACGATCGTTGACTCGCTGCTCCATCCACTGCGCCGCTGGTATTATGACAACTGGTGTGCCGCGCCACCGGCCGGCGGCCGGCCGGCGTCACGTCGCCCGGCCCGCCCTCCAGCCGATCCCTGCGGCTCCGCGCGGGGCAGGGAACCTTTGGGCGACATCGTCGCCTGCCACACCGGCGGTGCGATTCCGCCCAATTGCGTCGACCTGATCGCCGCCAACGGCGTCCTGCGCCTGCAAATCCTGACCGCCGGTCTGATCCGCCTCCGCCTGCGCCGCGCCGGCCCGGATGACTTTTTCCCCCTCTTTTCCTACGCCCTGGACCCACAGGCCAAATGGCCGCCGGTTTCCTTCGACCTCGACGATGGCCCCCAGGCCGTCACGATCCGCACCGCCGGCCTCGTCTGTACGGTGCAAAGATCGCCCTGCCGCCTGGCCTTCCACGACTCTGCCGGCCGTCTGCTGAGTGATGATATTGCCGGGCTTGGCTTCCGAGGCACAGGCGCCTTTTGCACCCGCCGCCTGGCCGAGGGCGATCCGGTCTACGGCCTGGGCGAAAAGGCCTTCGACCTCAACCTGCGAGGCAGGCCTCTGGAAATGTGGAACACCGACCCCGGCTCCTATCCGCCCGGCCGCGACCCGATCTACCAATCGATCCCCTTCCTCGTCAGCCTCCATGACGGGCAGGCCTACGGCCTCTTTTTCGACAACCCCGGCCGTGCCCGCTTTGACCTGGGCCACACCCGGTCCGACCTGCTGAGCTACGAGGCCGGCGCCGGCAAGCTGTGCGCCTACTTTTTCGGCGGGCCGAGCATCTCGGATGTCCTGACCGGCTACACCCAGCTCACCGGCCGGATGGCCCTGCCGCCCCGTTGGGCGCTCGGCTACCATTCAAGCCGCTGGAGCTACTCTCCTGAAGGCCAGGTCCGCGCCCTGGCTGCCGAGCTCCGCGGCCGTCGCATCCCCTGCGACGCCATCCACCTCGACATCGACTATATGGACGGCTTTCGAGTCTTTACCTGGAGTCCCAAGCGGTTTCCCGATCCGCCGCGCCTGCTGGCCGACCTGCACGAGCAGGGCTTTCACGCCATCGCCATCATCGATCCGGGCGTCAAGGTGGATCCAGGTTATGCCGTTCACGACGAGGGGCGGGCCCGCGGATTTTTCTGCAAGCTGCCCGACGGCCGGCCTTTCCGCGGCCCGGTCTGGCCCGGCGACTGCTATTTTCCCGACTTTACCAATCCGCAGGTCCGGGCCTGGTGGGGCGAGCTATACCGTCCCCTGCTCGACGCCGGCCTCGACGGCTTTTGGAACGACATGAACGAGCCGGCCATATTCCTGGGCCAAACCATGCCGCCTTACCTCGTCCACGACCATGATGGCCGCGGCGCCTGCCACGACGATATCCACAACGTCTACGGCCTGCAGATGGCCCGCGCCAGCGCCGATGGGCTGCGCTCCCTGCGGCCCCGCGAGCGCGTGCCGCTGATCACCCGGGCCGCCTACGCCGGCGTGCAGCGCCACGCCCTGGTCTGGACCGGCGACAACTGCTCGACCTGGGCTCACCTCCGCCTTGGGGTAAGCATGTGCCTCAACCTGGGCCTCAGCGGGGTTGCCTTCTGTGGGCCCGACACCGGCGGCTTTGCCGGCGACTGTGACGGCGAGCTGCTGGCCCGCTGGACCCAGGTCGGCGCCCTGACCCCCTTTTTCCGCAACCACTCGGCGTCCGGCACCCGGCCGCAGGAGCCGTGGGCCTTTGGCGAGCCGTACGAATCGATCTGCCGCCGCTGGATCGAGCTTCGCTATGAGCTGCTGCCCTACATCTACACCGCCGCCTGGCAGGCAGCCCAGACCGGCATGCCGATGATGCGCCCTCTGTCCATGGCCTTCCCCACCGACCGGCGCACCTACAGCCTCGACGACCAGTTCCTGTTTGGCGACGCCCTGCTGGCCGCGCCGGTCGGCAACCCCGGCCAGACCCGACGGCGGGTCTATCTGCCCGAGGGTGCCTGGTACGACTTTGGGACCGGCGAAGCATACAGCGGCGACATAGAGGTCGATGCGCCACTGGAGCGGATGCCGATCCTTGTCCGGGCCGGGTCGGTCGTGCCGATGGCGCCCGCTATGCAGCACACCGGCGAGTGGCCGCCCGCGGCCCTACGCTTGCACATCTACCCGGGCGACGGCGAGAGCTGGCTCTACGAAGACGACGGTCACAGCCTGGCTTACCAGGCCGGCGAATTCCGGTTGACGCACTTGACCTGCGAGCGGCAGCAGCCGGCCTCAGGACAGCCGCCTGCGCCCAGGCTGACTGTGCGCCGCCAGCTCCAGGGATCGTTCGACCCCGGTTACAGCCACTTTGAGATCCACATCCATGCCTGGCCGGCAGCTCCACGCCAGGTGCTCGTCGACGGCCTGCCTGCAGACGCCACACTCGATACCGAGCACAACACGGTCGGGTTAACCGTTGGGGATTGGACCCGGTTGGAGGTGTGGTGAAAAGCGAAGCGCGCTACCAGACCCTGATCGCCGTTTCCAAGGAGGTCTTGGCTGAAAAGACATTAGGCGGCCTGTTGCAGTGCATCGTCGACGCCGCCCGGACCCTAACCGGCGCCCGATTCGGCGTCTCGGGACACGGCTACGTTAACGGGCACTTTCGCATTGGCGCTGCCTCGCGGGCCAAGGACATAGCCGTCTGCCCACCAGGCGAGCTTTTCGACATTCACAAAGGCGGCGTTTACCTGGACCTGATCCAAAAGGAGCCCTCCCTGCGCCTGACTGACGAGCAGCTTTGTGCCCACCCGGCCTGGTGGGGGTTGCCGCCCGGCCACCGTCCACTGCGCGGACTGCTCGGCGCTCGATTGGTCGGACCCGACGGCCAGGCCGACGGCCTGATCATGGTCTCCGACAAAGTCGAGGGCGACTTTGACGCCGAGGATGAGGCTCTGCTCCAGCAGCTTGCCGCTCTGGCGTCGCTGGGCATGCAGCACATCGAGGCCAGGGACAAGGCCGAACGCCAGGCCAAGGAGCTGCGCGCTGCCCTCGACCAGGCCAACCGCCGCGAGGTCGAGATCGCAGCCCTGCTGTCCGGCACCCGTGCTGTCCTGACAAATCACAGCTTTGAGGACGCCGCCCGCACCATTTTCGATGTGTGCAAGAACCTGCTAGGCGCTCAAGCCGGCTATGTCGCCCTTTCCTCAGCCGACGGCCTGGAAAACGATCTGGTTTTCCTCGACGCCGGTGGGCTGCCCTGCAATGTAGATTCGTCACTGCCCATGCCCATCCGCGGCTTGCGCGCCCAGGCCTACCGGTCGGGGCAGGTGGTCTATGACAACAGCTTTGCCCAGAGCGAATGGACCGCCTTCCTCCCTGAGGGGCACGTCGTTTTGACTAACGTCTTGTTCGCCCCGCTCGTCGTCGACGAGCGGGTGGTTGGCCTGCTTGGGCTGGCCGGCAAGCCCGGCGGCTTTGACGACAACGACGCCCGCTTGGCCGCCGCCTTTGGCGAGGCGACCGCGGTTGCTTTGGTCAACAGCCGGAACCTGGACCAGCTAAGTACCAGTGAGAAAAAGCTTGAGGCCCTGTTCGACGTGCTGCCTATCGGCTTGTCGGTTCTAGATCGACAGCGCAACGTCGTCAGGTCGAACGCGGCCCTGGCATCGATCCTCGATCTGCCCCAGGCCGGACTGGAGCACGGCGCCTACAAAAAGCGCACCTATCTACGCACCGACGGTGCCGAGATGCTGCCTCACGAGTTCGCCAGTAGCCGGGCCGCCGCCGAAAAGAAGGCCGTCCGGGACGTTGAAACCGGCATCATCAAAGAAGATGGCGAGCTGGTGTGGACTAGCGTCAGCGCTGCGCCGCTGCCCTTTCCCGACTGGGACACCGTCATCACAACCGTGGACATCACCGCCCGCAAGCAGGCAGAGGAAGCGCTCCGCCAGGCCCGCGACGAGCTGGAGGCACGGGTGGAAGAACGGACCGCCGATCTGCGCGCCAGCGAGGAACAGTTCCGCCAATTGGCCGAAAATGTCCGCGAGGTCTTTTGGATCACCGACGTCGCCACTAACAGTTTCCTTTATGTCAGCCCGAATTACGAAGAGATGACCGGCTATTCCACCCAGGACCTGTACGCCGACCGCTACGCCTTCCTGAGGGCCGTTCACCCCGACGACCTCGAGCGGGTGGTCAATACAGTTCGCAATCAAGGACCGGCCGGCTACGACCAGGAATACCGGATTGTGCGTCCCGATGGCTCGCTGCGCTGGGCCAGGGCCCGCACCTTTCCCATTCACGACGAGCACGGGCGGGTCTACCGCTATGTCGGAGTCGGCGAAGATATCACCGAGCGGGTGGAGACCTACCAGATCCTCGAGCAGCGCGTCGCAGAGCGCACCCGTGAGCTGTCTACCCTTCTTGAGATCTCCCGCCAGGTAGCCCTTACCCTCGACCTAGAGCTGATGCTAGACCTGATCCTCAAACAGCTGCGGGCTGCCCTGGCCTGTGACGGTGCCGCCATCTTGAAGCTAGAGGACGACATTCTGACTGCCATAGCCTACGACGGCCCTCTGCCTCTGGACCAGATCCTATCGCTCAAGCTGGAAATGGCACGCAACCCTGTCCGCAGCGGTGTGATCTCTAATCAGATCGCGGTGATCATCCCCGACCTGCAGTCCGACACAAACATGGCCCAGGCCCTGCGCCGCGCAACCGGCAACCTATTTGAGCCGATTTACGGCAACATCCGATCATGGATCGGCGTTCCACTGACCATGCAAGATCGGGTAATCGGCCTGCTGGAGCTCCATTTCGCCGACCTGATTCACCCCGAGCCGCACCAGGTGGACATGGCCCAGGCCTTTGCCAGCCAGGCGGCAGTGGCCATGGAAAACGCTCGCCTTTACCGGCAGGCGCAGAGCCTGGCCGCCCTCGAAGAGCGCCAGCGGCTGGCCCGCGACTTGCACGATGCCGTCAGTCAGACCCTCTTCTCGGCCAGCCTGATCGCCGAAGTGCTGCCCCGCCTGTGGGAGCGCAACCCGGCTGAGGGGCAGCGCTCGCTGGCCGAGCTTCACCAGTTGACCCGAGGCGCGTTGGCCGAGATGCGCACCCTGCTGTTGGAGCTGCGCCCGGCCGCCCTGCTTGAAGTTGGCCTCGCCGACCTGCTGCGCCAGTTGGCCGAGGCGGCCACCGGCCGGTCGCGCCTGCCGATCGATCTGACCCTGGACAAGATTCCCTTGCTGCCGCCCAACGTCCAGGTCAACCTGTACCGCATCGCGCAGGAAGCACTGAGCAACGTCGCCAAGCACTCTGGGGCCAGCCACGCTACGGTCAGCCTGCACCGCTCGCCCGGCCCTGACGGCGTCGCTCAGGATTTGGCTGCCGGCGAAGGCCAGGAGGCCCAAGCTCCGCTCGAGTTGTCGATCACCGACGACGGTCGCGGCTTTGACCCCAGCTCGGTTCAGCCCGATTCCCTGGGGCTCGACATCATGCGCGAGCGGGCCGAGGCTATCGGCGCCAGATTGACCATTCACAGCCAGATCGGTCAGGGCACACAAGTGACCGTCTTCTGGCCAGAGGTAGATTCTTTGCTTCGCTTGGAATAAAAGTTTGTGGAGGGACTGACATGGCAGCACCCAGTATTATTCGCGTTCTGCTGGTGGATGACCACACCTTGGTCCGTCGAGGGCTGGCTACCTTTCTGCTCGCCTACGACGACCTGGAGCTGGCCGGAGAAGCGAGCAGTGGTGAAGAAGCCGTGCGGCTCTGTACAGAGCTTCAACCTGACGTCGTACTGATGGACCTGGTCATGCCCGGCATGAATGGCGTCACTGCCACCCGCCTCATTGCCGAGCACCGGCCTCATCCGCAGATCATCGCCCTGACCAGCTTTCATGAAGCCGATCTAGTCCAGGGTGCCTTACAGGCCGGGGCGATCAGCTACCTTCTCAAAAATATCACCGCCGACGAGTTGGCGGCCGCCATCCGGGCCGCCTATGCCGGCCGGCCCACCCTCGCCCCCGAAGCAACTCATGCCCTGGTACAGGGCATGACCTCTCCCCTCTTGCCCGGCTGCGAGCTGACCCTGCGCGAGCGCGACGTCCTGGCCCTCATGGCCCAGGGTCTCAACAATGTCGAGATTGCCAACCAGCTTACCATCAGCCGCTCTACGGTCAAGTTTCACGTCAGCAGCATCCTGTCCAAGCTGGATGCTACCACCCGCACCGAGGCGGTCGCCCTGGCCGTACAAAATCACCTTCTTTCCTAAGCCGCAATCTAATATCGCCCACCTGGTCACCTGACCAGGTGAAAAATCCTCCATCTGACCAGGTCCAAGACTGGTCACCTGCCTGATGCATACCACGCACCCGTGTGGTATAGTGGGTTTAACCCCATCCTTTCAGGATGCGGGTCCGGCATAGGGTATTTGTAGGACCATCGGCTAAAGGTTCCGCTATACAAAGAAGGAGGGTGAAACATGCGTTTGAAGAAACTGACAGTTCTAATGGCGCTGTTATTGGCAGCAGTCTCGGTGTGGCCGCTGCCGGTCGCGCCGCAAGCTGTCGCCGCTCCACCGGCGGTAGGGGAGACACTCCCCGCGAATCCCGTCCAGGCTGCACCCCTTGCAGCGCCGGAGCTGACCAACACCATTACCTTGCGGGTGATCAACGCCCGCACCGAGCCGCGCGCCTTTGGCGGCGCGGGCGTGATCGCCGGCGAGCCGATCACCTCCACCTACCAATTCATGATCAACGAGGACAACACCGGCGATCCGTTCGACACCACCGACTGTTTTGCCTACACCGACGCGCCCACCAACACCATTCCCAACCCCAACTACCCCGACGGCTGTGACTGGCCCGGTGTGCGCACCAACCCCGGTTGGTCGCCGATCTTGACCAAAGGCGACCAAGACGATCTCAACGAGACGACCGGCATCACCCTGCCCCCCGGCAAGTATGTGATCTCGGTCCTGGCCGACGGCTACAAAAACGACGGCATCCACTTTACCATACCCCTGGCCGATCCAGGCCTGCTCACCGTCGCCGTGCAGCCTCATCCCCTGCCGCCGGCCACGATTGTCATCAAGGTCTTTCACGACCGGTCATCGACCAATGGCCAGTACGACGCCCCCGTCGAGGAGGGTCTGGCCGGCTTCAAGGTCAGCCTCAACGACATCCTAGGCGAGGTCACCACCGACATCTTTGGCAACCCACTGTGCACCGAGTATGTCCACGACGCCATCGGCAACGTCGTCCTCAACCCCGACGGAACGCCCCAGATCCTGACCATCGGCAACGGCTGCTACAGCGACGCCGACGGCCTCATCACCGTCCCCAACATCGGCACCATCCGCTGGGATGTTCTCGTCATCCCACCCGACGGGTCGAACTGGGCCCAGACCACAACGTTGGAAGGCTCGTTCGGCTGGGACACCTGGCTCCAGGAGGCCGGCACTGGGTTGGACAACGAGTTCCTGGTCGCCGGCGAGCCGTTCCCGTGGACCATCTTTGGCTTTGTGGCGCCGACCAACACCCTGCCCATCGACCCGATCGGCACCGGTACCATCCGCGGCGTGATCATGGGCATCACCAGCTACAGTCCGTCACAGGGCGGCCTGCCCTACCAGGGCACGATCTGGGGTGGTTATAACGGCGTCAAGCTCGACAGCCCTATTGCTAACCCTTGGCTGTCGCTGAACGACCTGCAAAACGGCGATACTGCCGTGTGGGTCGGTCAGGGCAACGCTGATGGCTCATTCGAGATCCCCAACGTCCCGCCCGGCAACTATTTCCTGTCCTACTGGGATCCCAACCTGCACTACATCCTCGACTGGATGCAGGTTACGGTCAAGCCCAACCAGACCACCGACATCGGCATCCGGACCATGACCAACTGGTTCAGCAAGTGGTACGGCACCGTCTTTCTGGACAACAACGAGAACGGCCGCCGTGACCCCGGCGAGCCAGGTGTGCCTGACTACCTGGTCGTGCTCAAAGACCGTGACAACACCGAGATCGACCGCATGTCGATCGCGTCTTTGACCGACGTCAACGGCAACTATGAGCTGGAAAAGGGCTACCCGATGACCTCGTGGATGATCCTGGAGGCCTACAGCGACATCTACCGCACCACCGGCATCACCTTCCAGGCCAGCAACCAGCCCACCGAAACGACCATCCTGGGCGCGGGGGTCGATGTGGACGTGCTGCCCATTCTCAGCCAGTGGGGCCGCCTCGACTGGGGCGTCAAATTCTACGAGCCGAACTCCAACGGCGGCATCGTCGGTACTGTCTTTTACGACACGGTCCGCGCCGAGGACGACGCCGCCTACGCCGGTGCCGAGCCGTGGCAACCCGGCATCCCCGAGCTCGAAATGCGGCTGTACGCCACCGTCAAGGTCAACGGCATTCCGATCACCGACACTACCCCCGGCCCCAATTACGGCGCCTACGTCAAAGGGCCGCTGTTGAACACTGCCACCACCGAAACCTTTGCCCGGCCCAAGGACTGCATCCCCCGCGACGTGGACGGCAATCCGGTCAACTTCCCCTCGATGCCGCAAACCGCCGGGCAGGACTGCCTGGAGGGACCGCCGTCGGGCGTCCAGTTCGGCACCGAGTTCGCCACCCTCGACGGCAACTATGGCTTTACCGAGATCCTGACCGATCCCATAACCGGCCAATCCTTGCCCGCGCCACTGCCCCTTCCGCCCGACGATTACCTGGTCGAAGTGGTCATCCCCAACGACCCGATCCTGAATCGGCCGCTCTTCGAGGTGACCCGCGAGGAAGACGTCAACATCTATGACGGCGACGAGTTCTACGCACTGGTCGCACCGCCAGAGTGCGGTGGACCATGGCACATCGTCGACGTGGCAGGCATAGGCACCGACGGCTACCCGATCCCCTGGGATCCAGGCAGCTTCTCCGCCCCCGTCGACAACCCCGGCTATGTCGAGGCCGGCGGCAGCCGCTTCGAAGGCCAAGCCAAACCCTTGTGCAACGTCAAGCTTATCACCTTGGAAGACCGCAAATCGATCGCGCCCATCTTTAACCTACATACTCCAGTGCCGATCCCTGGCCGCTGGCGTGGCTATATAATCGACGACCTGAACGTCTCGGTCGACCCCATGGAGCTGACCTTTGGCGAAAAGGTCGGCCTGCACAACATGCCGATTGGCGTCTATGACTTTACCGGGCGGCTGGTGCACACCGTCCATTCCGACTTTCACGGTGTGTATGAGGTGCTTCTGCCCTCCAGTGCCACCTACAACGCGCCGTCGCCAAGCGGCCAGCTCGCCAGCGTCTACTATATCTGGGGGAACGATCCGGGGCAGCCGGGCAACCTGAATTCCCATTACAACCCCCAATACCGCTCGATCGGCACCAGCTTTGAGATCTACCCCGGCGTGATCGAGCCCTCCGACCTGGCTCCCACCCAGAACGGCGCCCTGATCTGGGCGCCCGGCTCCCAGCAGAACGCACTTGCTCAATGCGCCCTCGAGCCGACCACGCCCCAACTCTTTTCCGTGTCGCGGCCGTATGTCTACCTCACCGGCGACCGCACCTTTACCATCACCGGCCTCGGCTTTGGTGCGACCCGCGGCACCGGCAGCGTCAGGCTGCAGGGAAGCGGAGGGCCCTTCATCCAGATTCCACCGATCTCCAGTTGGAGCGACCGTCAGATAGTAGCCACCGTGCCGGCCGGCATGAGGCCCGGGGCCTACCAACTGACCGTCGTCACTGGCAGCGGCCGGACCACCGTCAACGGCCTGACCTTCCACGTCCTGGGTACGCTGGGCACGGTCACCTACAATCCATCCCTGTTCGAGGTTGGCCCCGCCAAGCCGTACGCTACCATCCAAAGCGCCATCGACGACGCCGCTGTCACCGGCAACTCGCTGGTAGTAGTCTACCCCGGCCCCACCACTCCCTTCACCAACCCGCTGGGCATCTGGTACGAGAACCCGATCATCTACTCGCGGGTCAAGCTCCAGGGCATCGGCCCCGGCGGCGTCTACACCGACGGCACCGGCATCGCCGGAAGCATCCTCGATGGCCGCGCCGTGGGCGGCGATACGCCTTACGCCGGGCAGTGGATGACCCTAATGGGCGACATCTGGCTCAACCGCGGCGGCTGGGATGGCAGCCCGGTCGACGGCGACGGCAACCCAACCATCTACCCCGGCCCGGTGGTCACCGTGCTGGCCGAGGACGGCGAATTCAACCAGGCCTTCCCCGTCACCATCGACGGCTTTGCCATCCAGGGTGGCGATCAGCAGGGCTTTCCCAACAACCTGGACCAGATCGGCGGCGTGCCGATCCCAGGTGTGGCGGCCCAGGTGTCGGTCCAGGGCGGTGGCATCTTTGTCAACGGCTACGGCCGCTACATGCGCATCACCAATAACGTCATCCTGAGCAACGGCGGCGGGTACGCCGGTGGCATCCGCCTCGGCACGCCAGACATGGCCGAGCCGTACAAGGACAACCAGAACGACAATGTCACCATCGCCAACAACCGCATCCTGGCCAACGGCGGCACCAACCTGGCCGGTGCCATCGGCGTCTTTGCCGGCGCGAACAACTATGACATCGCCGGCAACGACATCTGCGGCAACTTCTCCGCCGAGTATGGCGGCGGCATCAGCCACTACGGCTACAGCCCCAACGGCCGGATCCACAACAACCGCATCTACTACAACCGCTCCTACGACGAAGGCGGCGGCATCATGATCGCTGGCGAACTGCCAGCCGACTTTACCCAGCTCTCGCCGGGCGCCGGTCCGGTCGACATCTATGCCAACCTGGTGCAGAGCAACCTGTCGAACGACGACGGCGGCGGCATCCGCTTCCTGATGGCCGGCAACTACCTGTACCAGGTCTATAACAATATCGTCACCAACAACGTCTCCACCCACGAAGGTGGCGGCATATCGCTCAACGACGCTCCCCAGGTGCGGGTCTATAACAACACCATCATGAACAATATCACCACCGCCACCTCCATGACTAGCAATGGCCTGCCGGCGCCGGCCGGACTCTCCTCCGCCCAGAACAGCGCCCTGTTACAGGCCACCCTGCCCGCCGGCTCGCCGATCTTTAGCGACCCGCTGCTCTTCAACAACATCTTCTGGGACAACCGGGCCGGCTGGTACGACAATGGCACCGTGTCAGGCATCGGCATGGAAGGCGACCCAAACGCCATCTTTTACTGGGACCTGGGCACCGGCGACGGCTCGGGCACGATGAGCCCCACCTACTGCCTGCTGCAGGTACCCTATGGCCTGGGCAGCCCTACCAACAAGGTAGGCCTGGATCCGGTCGTCGTCCAACAGTATGACACCACCATCCGGGTCCTCCCCTGGCGCGGCAACCCAAACTTTGTCGGCATCGACCTGGTAGCCCTCAACAACCCAGTGACCCTCATGGGCAACTACCACCTGGCTGCCGGTTCGCCGGCCATCAACGCTGGCACAGCCAGCAAGAATGGTCAGGCTGCACCGCGCGTCGACTATGACGGCAACGGGCGGCCATCGTTCGGGTACTATGAGATCGGCGCCGACGAGACCGCTACAGCCTTCCCGCTCGCGGCGATCCTGTATCCTTCAGCTCTGTGGGGCGGGCAGGCCGCTTCCCAGCCGGCAGCCCAGCCGTCGGCAGACGCGCTGTACAAGATCTACCTGCCGGTCATCTACAACGTCGGCGGGGCGTCGTGGCTAGGCCAGCTCGACAGCTTTGCTTTCGATCCGGCCAGTGGCATCCAGGTGCTCACCGGCGGCTATGCCTTATGGAATCCGAGTATGTTCAGCGCGGACCAAGAGGTCTACTTTACCTTCACTGCCCTGTCGCCGAGCGCGACGCGCCAGGATCTGCTGCTCAAAGTCGGTGACCTAGCGCCCGGCGGCCTGATCGGACCCAACACCTATCTAATCGACGTCGGCTACGACGCCACCATCGGTCGCATCCAGGTCTCGACCCTCGAGCCCGGCGATCTGTGGACCAGCCATCTGATCTTGGAAGGCGTCGAGCTCGCGGCTGGCGACCAGTTCGGTGCACGGGCCTCGGCCGGCGGCCTGGTCGAAGTCTATCGGAACGGTGAGCTGCTGGTGACCGTCGACCTGGCCGAAGGCGAAAACCCGTGGCTCTTTGGCGATGCCCGCGGCCGGATCGGCTATTGGTTCGAGGCGCCCAGCTTTGCCGGGCCCGACGGCGCCGGCCTGACCGACTTTGGCGGCGGCGCGACGCCCTGATCGACGAGACCGGATCGGGTCGGGGACCGGCAGCCATGCCGGTCCCCGACCCCTCCCAATCAGCGATGATGACATGCAACACGAGGAGGCATGAGCTCATGAGAACGATTAACCGCAGACAATTCCTGAGACTGGGAGGCGGCCTGCTCGGTGCCGCGGCGGCCTCAACGATGGTGGGCAGAACGATACTCAAGCCGACCGCCGTCGTCGAGGCGGCCAGCGGGCTGGCCCAAGCCACGCCCGACCTGCACTTTGTCGCGACCGACGGCTGGATCCACCTGCCCGAGGATGCGCCGGTGCCGCCCTACCATCCCGACAACCTGGCGCCGCCGTTGCTGACCACCTACATCTTTGGCTTTCGCAACGTAACCGGCCTGGGGACGCAACAGATCTTTGATCAAAAGATGAAGGCTCAGCTCACCGCGCCGATCTGGTGGTTAACCGAGGGCCAGGATTTCACCCTGAAGGTTACGAACCTCGGACTACAGATCCGGCCCGACCTGGTCGACTCGCACACCGTCCACTTTCACGGCTTCCGCAACGCCATCCCCATCTTTGACGGCGAGCCCCACTCGTCGGTGGGCGTGCCGATCAGCCGCGACCTGACCTACTTCTACCGGCCACACGACCCAGGGACCTACCTGATGCACTGCCACTTTGAAGAGACCGAACACGTCCACATGGGCATGGTCGGCATCGTCTATATCCGCCCGGCGTTGGGACCAAACTTTGTCTACAACGATCCATCCACCTACTTTGACCGCGAGTTCACGATGACGCTCAACGAGGTATGGACCATCTCTCACTGGTGCGACTCGCACGTCCAGTTGCCCGAGTGGACCGATTACAATCCCGAATTCTACCTGCTCAACGGCCGCTCCTGGCCCGACACGATCCTCCCACCCGGCGGCGGCACCGATCCCAGCACCGGCGATCTGATCCCGCCATCCGGCCACCCCGAGCTCCAGTACCAGCCGATCTCGTCGCTGGTCGCCTGCAACGCCGGCGAAAAGGTGCTGCTGCGCTTTGTAAACCTCGGCTACGTGGAACAGACGATGAGCCTGACCGGCATTCAGGCGCGGGTAGTGGGCCGCGACGCCACGCTGCTGCGCGGCCGCAACGGTTCCGATCTGACCTACATGACCGACAGCGTCCTGATCGGCCCCGGCGAAAGCCTGGACGCCATCTTTACCGCACCGAACGTGACACCACCACCCGGATCGGATTATGCGACCTATCTGCTGTACAACCGCAATTATGGCCGCCAGAACAACGGCGGCGGCATCGGCTTTGGCGGTCAGATGACCGAAATCCGTGTCTACCCCGGCACGCTGCCGCCCCAGACAGCGCCCAACACCTAGCCGGGCGCCTAAAAGTAGAGTGAGGTGAGAACTATGAGATCCAAGAGATTCACCCAAACAGCCAAGCTCGTCGCACTGCCGTTGGTGCTGGCCTTGATCCTCGCCACGGTGGGCGGCCGCATCGAGACGGCAACCGCCGCACATGAGACGATGCCGCCTCATGGCCTGGTGTGCACCACCAACCCCACCGCCACCTTCACCCTCACAACTCGAGAGGGGACCATCACCACGCCCGACGGCAACGTCATCTATATGTGGGGCTTTAGCGAAGGGGACGACCCGTTCCAGCACCCCGGCCCGGTGCTGTGCGTTAACGAGGGTGACACGGTGACGATCGTCCTGCGCAACACCCTGACCGTGGCCGACGTGTCGCTCATCTTCCCCGGCCAGGAGAACGTCATGGCCAACGGCGTGCCGTCGCAGCCGGTGTTTGACGGCGGTGGCAACTTGACCTCGCTGGCCCCCGTGGCGCCGGCCTTCAACGGCACCATGACCTACCGCTTCGTCGCCGCCAAGCCCGGCACCTACATCTATCAGAGCGGCACCGAGCCCTTGAAACAGGTCAACATGGGCCTGTTTGGCGCGCTTGTCGTCCGGCCAGCCGCCCACCCCGACTGGGCCTACAATGAGATCGTTTACAGCGGGGCGATCAGCTACACCACCCAGTTCAACCCAGACGACGAGTTTCTGATGCTCCTGTCCGAGATCGACCCCATGCTTCACACCGCGATACAACAGGGGCACGCCTACGACATGAACGGCTACCGGGAGCGTTACTGGATGATCAACGGCCGCAGCTTTCCCGACACGGTCGCGCCCAACGGCGCCGAATGGCTGCCGAGCCAGCCCTACGGCTCGCTGATCCATATCTATCCCTACGATCCGGTCGCTAACCCCTACCCGGCAATCGTCCGCTACATCAACGTCGGCACTGAGAACTATTTACACCATCCCCACGGCAACCACGGCCGGATGATCGCCCACGACGGCAACGTACTGATCGGGCCGGCCGGCGAGGACCTGTCCTATGAAAAGTTCACGGTGATGATCGGGCCCGGTGAGACCCAGGATCAACTGTTCACCTGGACCGACGTGGAGGGCTGGGATCCGGTGACCAATCCGATTCCGGTGACCATCCCACAGCTCCAGAACCTGACCTTTGGCACCTTCTTCAGCGGCAGCCCTTACCTGGGCGCCACCGACCAACTGCCGGTGGGTGCGCAGGCCCTCAACCAATGCGGCGAATACTATCACATCTCCCACAACCACCAACTGCAAAAGATCACCGCCTGGGGCATCGTCTTGAGCGGCCACATCACCTTCGCCCGCATCGACCCGCCGCTGCCTAACGACTGTCCATAGGGTGTGATACAGGACAGAGAATGGAGAGGACTGATATGAACACACAAACCCGTTCCTTCTTTTCGTTGAGTGGTCTGCTCCTGACGTTCGTGGTAGCAGTCGGCCTGGGCCTCCTCCTGGTCAGCTCGCCGGCGACGGCGGCGCCCATCGGCGCGTCCCCCATCGCCGCCGAGGAAACAGTAGCCGGTACCCTGCCGGCAGCCACCTGCACCCTGAACGGCACCACGCGCACTTGCCACGTGTGGGCCATGCCTGGGACGCTGACCCTGCCGACCGGCGAGATCGTGCCGATCTGGGGTTTTGCCGACACAGTCGCCGGCCCGGCACAACTGCCCGGCCCGGTGGTGATCGCCAACCAGAACGAGACGCTCCAGGTAGTCCTGCACAATCAACTGCCCGGCGAGAACGTCTCGCTATCGTTTCCCGGCCAGTGGGGCCTGGTGCCCGACCTGACCGGCGTTGTTGCGGGCGGCACAGTCACCTACACCTTCCCCGTCACCCTGCCAGGCACCTTCCGGTACGAAGCGGGCCTGACCGCCAACGGGGCGCGCCAGGTGGCCATGGGTCTCTACGGCGGCCTGATCGTCCGGCCGTTGACCGCGGGCCAGGCCTACGACGACCCGGCTACTGCCTACGACGACGAAGCCCTGCTGGTCTTGAGCGACATCGACCCGGCGCTAAACAACGACCCGGCCGGCTTTAGGCTGTACAACTATACGCCACGCTACTGGCTGATCAACGGCAAGGCCTATCCCCAGACGGCGATCATCGACAGTGGCGCCGGTCGCCGGGTCCTGCTGCGCTACATCAACGCCGGCCTAGTCAGCCACAGTATGGGGCTGCTCGGCCTGCAGCAGCAGGTCATCGCCGCCAACGCCAATCCGGGCGGCTGGCCGCATGGCGAAAAGGGCGCAGCCTTCAAGATCCCTAGCGGTGGAACGCTGGACGCTATCACTACCGTTTCAGCTTCGGCCCTAGCCAATACGCGCTATCCCGTCTATGACACCGGCCTGCTGCTCCACAACTCGGGCCAGACGATGCCCAATGGGCAGTTGGGTTTTGGTGGGATGATGACCTTCGTCCGTGCCGTCACCGGCGCCCCGCCGGGCGGGATTGGGCCCATAGCAAGCCAGGTGACCGTCGTCCCCAGCCCGACCACCGGCACGGGCGGCGTCAAGCTGTATGCTAACCTCGATGACAGGCAGACCGGCAACCAGGTTGTCCGGCGCGCAGAGTACTTTGTCAACAACCTGGGTGCTCCTGGGACCGGCACGCCCCTCTTCGCGTTCAGCATTTCGCCGTACGTCAGAGTGTCGGCCGCCATCCCGGCCGCGACCCTGGCGGCTTGGCCCAGTGGCTACTATATCTTTTACGTCCGCGGTATGGATTCGGCCGGCAACTGGGGCTTTGTCGCTTCAGCCGTCCTCAACCTGGACAAGACCGGCCCCGATAGCACCGGCCTGAGCCTGTCGCCCGAGCCGTCCAACGGCACCTCCTCGGTGCTGCTGCAAGCCACCGGCGACGACCACGGCAATGGCCGCCAGAACGTCGTAGCGGGCCAGTACAGTATCGACGGCGGGCCGGTCCAGCCAATGGTCCTCAACCGCATCGACCACCCGATCGCTGCTATGACCGCTACCCTGCCCAGCGCCACCCTGACGGCCCTGCCGGAAGGCCTGCACCCCATCGCCGTCACCAGCCAGGACTCGTTGGGCAACTGGGGCGTTCCCGGCGTTATCACCCTCACCCTTGACAAGACCGGGCCGGTTGCGCCGGTCGTAACCCTCGACCCGAACTACCTGCTCCTCCAGGGTCCGCCGCCCGTCACCAAAGTGCGGGTATCCGCCCTCATCACCGATGCCCTGTCGAACGGCGTCCAATCGACACTGGCCAATGCCGAAGGGTTCATCGACACCGTCAAGCCCGACGGCACCGGCTTCCGCCTCTTCCCCAGTGACGGCCTGTTCGACGAGATCACCGAGGGCGCCTACCTTGACATCGGCATTGGCAACTTTACCAAGCTGTCACAGGGCACCCACTATGTCTACGTTCACGGTCTCGACGCCGCCGGCAACTGGGGCGCTGTCGGCGCTGGCACGATCTACATCGACCGCGGCGCCGCCGACACCACCGGGCCGACCGTCACCAACGTCAACCTGTCGCCCAACCCGACAAATGGCGCCACGCCGGTCAGCCTGACCGCCAGCGCCACCGATCCTGGCATGCTGTCCAACATCACCGCCGCCGAGTGGTGGGTCGACGCCGGTCCGCACCAGCCTCTCCAGGCCGCCGACGGCGCCTTTGACAGCACCTCCGAGATGCTGTCCGGGACGATCGATGTCACCGGCTGGGCCAACGGCACCTACACCATCTGGGTCCGCGCTCAGGACAGCTCCTCCAACTGGGGAGATGCCATCTCGACACAGTTGATCGTGTCAGGCAATATGGGCCTAGGCGAACCTCCAGAGGACGTAATCCGGATCTTTTTGCCCATGATCGTGCGCGAGCAGTAAAACAGAATTGGCCGGGGATTGAGGCGCCTGGCGCCTCAATCCCCGGCCGGAACACCGGAGAAGAAACGATGATAAACAGATCAATTGCCACACTCAAGACATGGCGAGGTCCGCTGGGCATCAACGCCAAGCACCTGCTGCTGACCGCCGGTCTGTTGGTAGTCGCTGCTGGCCTGTTGGCTGCATGGCAGCTCTACTACGCCGGCTCCGAGGCCCAGGCCCGCGAGCCGGGCATCCCCCTGAGCCAGGAGATCGAAGACAAGTTTGGCGTCCGCTTTACCTTCATGGCCGTGATCGCCGACGGCGGCATGGTCGACCTGCGTTTCCGGATCATCGACCCGGCCAAGGCCGCCAACTTTGGTCACTATACCGAAACGTCGCCCAGGCTGATCGCCGAGGACACCGGCCTCGCCGTCGACACTACCGTCATGGGCCTTCACCACCACGAGATGGAAGTGGGTCGCGTCTACTATGTTCTGTACCGCAACACGGCCAATGCTATCAGGCCCGGCGACCTGGTTACCATCGCTATCGACGACATGAAAATAGAACATGCTGTCACCTGGTGAGTTCCTCTTCCCCTTGCCCGCAGGGACGCACGACCGTGCGCCCTGTAGAGGAAGGGGCAGAATATTCTAATCACAAGGAGAGTGAAATGAAAGTCGTAGCCACTATCATCATCGTCCTGGCACTGCTAATCGCCATAGTGCCACAATTCACCGATTGCGAGTCGCAGGGAAAAATGCTCACCCTCGAGAGTGGCAAGCAGGTCTCGATGAAATGCCACTGGACTGCCCGCGCCGAGATAGCCGTCGGCATACCCCTGCTGGTTGTGGGGATACTGATGCTCGCTGCCAAGCGCAAGGAGTCGATCCGCAATCTGGGCATCGTCGGGGCCTTCTTGGGCCTCATGACCATCCTGCTGCCAGGCATCCTCATCGGCGTGTGTAGCAACGACGACATGATCTGCAACTCGCTGATGGACCCAGCGCTCGTTCTGATGGGCGTGTTGGTCATCGTCGTTAGCCTGGCCGCCATCTGGCTGTCCCGGGGCCGGGAATAGGGTCAACCCATGAGCTTGTCTCGCCTGGCGGTGAAAAACATCGCCGGCAGCCTGTTCCGCAGCGGGGCCGTGTTCCTGTGCGCCGCCCTGGTCGCCGGGCTCGGTCTCGCTGCCACACTGGTCGTCCTCGGCGCCGAGAACAGCCTTCGGGCCAATCTCGACCGGATGGGGGCCGACCTTCTCGTCTTTCCCTGGGGCATCGTCAACCAAAAAGCCGAGAACGCCCATCTGATGAGCACCGCCACCCAACTGTGGATGCCCCGGGAGGACCTCGATCGCATCGCCCAGGTCGAGGGCGTCGCCGCTGTTACCCCACAGCTCTACCTGGCAACTCTGCGCGACAGCCCTTTCTCGGCCAAGCCGGAGCTGTTTCTGATGGCCTACGACCCGGCCACCGATTTCGTCGTCGAGCCGTGGCTTGAGCAAGAGATGAACGGTGGCCTGGGTCTGGGTGAAGCAGTCGCCGGTGCCTACATCTCGGCCGTCGATGGCGGGCAAACCGTCAGCGTCTACGGCTATGACCTGAAACTGGCTGGCCGGCTGCAGCCAACCGGCAGCGACCTCGACCAAAGCCTGTTTATGACTTTCGACACAGCCCAGGATATCCTGCGGCATACGCAAGAGTCGAGCCCGCCGCCGTTCAGGATCGCCCCAGGCAGCATCTCGACGGCATTGGTCAAAGTGGCCATGGGCAGCAACACCCACGACGTCTCGGTGCAGGTCATGGAGCAGGTGCCCGGCGTGGTGCCCATCGAGAGCGCCGGCCTATTCCAGACCCAGCGCACTCAGATGATCGGCCTGCTGCGCACCGTAATGATCATGCTCGGCGTTACCTGGATCCTGTCGATGCTCTTCATGGGCCTGGCTTTCTCGCTGGCCGTCAACGAGCGACGGCGACAGATCGGCGTATTGCGGGCGCTGGGAGCATCCCAGGCCACTGTGCTCAAGTCCTTGTTGGCCGAAAGCACCTTGTTGGCCTTGGCCGGCGGCCTGACCGGCAACCTGCTGGCCGTCCTGCTCATCATCCCGCTGCAAGGGCAGATCACCCGCCTGGCCGGCGTACCGCTGCTGCTGCCGGCGCCGATAGCCTTCCTCGGCCTCATCCTGGGGGGCCTGCTACTGGCCCTCGCCAGCGTTACCCTGGCCGCCTGCCTCCCCGCCATCCGGATCAGCCGCCAGGAACCGGCCCTGGTCATGAGGGAATAATCACATGAGCTTGATTCGACTCGCCATGCGCAACCTGGCCGGCAGCTCTTTCCGCAGTTGGGTCGTCTTTTTCTGCGCCATGCTTATGGCCGGCTTTGTCATAGGCGGAACACTCGTCATCCGCGGCGCCGACAGGAGCCTGAGACTGGCCCTGGAACGGCTGGGGGCCGACATCCTGGTCATCCCCGCCGGCAATGAGGCCCGCATCGAGAGTGCGCTGCTGATGGGCATACCGGCTCACTTCTGGATGCCTGCCTCGGTGACCGACCAGATCGCCGCCGTGCCGGGCGTCGCCGCGGCCTCGCCCCAGCTTTACCTGGCCACCCTCCGCGGCGCGACCTGCTGCTCCCTGCCCGAGATGTTCCTGATCGCCTACGACCCGGCCACCGATTTCACCCTGCGTCCCTGGCTCGAACAGAACCTCAAAGGCGAGCTGCGCCTCGGCGAGGCCGTCGGCGGGAACCATGTCTACATCCCCTCCGGCCAAGATCAGATCCTGATTTATGGCACCGGCGTCGATCTGATAGGCACCCTGGAACAAACCGGCGCCGGCCTCGACCAGAGCATGTTTCTGACCTTCGAAACGGCCAAGCGTATCGCCCGACTGTCATACACCCTCGCCGAAAAGCCGCTCGAAATCCCACCCGACAGTATCTCGTCGGTCCTGGTCAAGGTGGCCCCCGGCGCCGACGTCCACCAGGTGGCGCAGCAGATCGCCGCCGCCATACCCGGCGTGGCGCCCATGGAGGCCTCCAACCTGTTCAAAGAGCAGCGTCTCCAGCTCCTGGGCCTGCTGCGCAGCGTCGTTGTCCTGCTGGGCATTACCTGGCTGCTGGCTATGGCACTCATCGCCCTTGTCTTTTCGATGGCCGTCAACGAACGCCGGCGCGAGATCGGAGTAATGCGCGCTCTGGGCGCCACCCGCCTGACCGTATTACAGTCGCTGTTGTGGGAGGCGGTGCTACTGGCCCTGGTCGGGGGGGTAGCGGGCATCGTCATCGCCAGCCTGGCCACATTTCTGTTCCGAGATCTGATCATCGGCCTGATGGGGGTGCCATTCCTGCTGCCATCGCTGCCCGGGCTGCTGGCCCTGGGGCTGGCCGGGCTGGCCCTCGTCCTGACCAGTGTCGCCGTGGCCGCCCTGTTCCCCACCTTGCGCATCAGCCTTCAGGATCCGGCGGTATCGATGAGAGAATAAGTCAATGATAAAATTGCACAATGTTAGCAAAACCTATACCATTGCCAAGGGCAGGGCAGTCCCCGCCGTTCAGGACGTAACCCTGCAGGTGGACCAGGGTGAATTCCTGGTCATCACCGGCCGGTCAGGCTCGGGCAAGACGACATTGCTGAACCTGGTGGCCGGGCTGGCCCGGCCCACTGCCGGCCGGGTCCTGCTCGACGGCGTCGAGATCTGGAAGCTGCCCGATGCCGAGCAGTCGCGGCTGCGCAACGAAAAGATCGGCTTTGTTTTCCAGTTCCCCAGCTTGATGCCATCGCTAACAACCCTGGACAACGTCCTCCTGCCCACCCTGTTCGCCACGGCCAAGGGTGATGCCAAGGCGCAGGCCAAAGCCCGCGATCGGGCGGTGCAGCTACTGGACGAGGTTGGCCTGTCGGACAAGCTCGACGCCTACCCACGCCAGCTTTCGGCCGGTCAGCAACAGCGGGTAGTGATTGCCCGCTCGCTCATCAACCGGCCCGAGCTGCTGCTGGCTGATGAGCCGACCAGCGACCTCGACGAGCAGACCGAACAAGAGATCATGGCCACCTTTCAGGCCATCCACGCCCGGACCGGCGTCACCATCCTGCTGGTCACGCATTCCACCCAGCTCGTCTCCTTCGGCACCAGGGCCTTGCGAATGCAAAGCGGCCAGATCGCAGCCGCAGAGCATTAGAATGGACGATAACCCTGTCGCCCGCATCCGAGTCCTGATCGTCGACGATAACGTTGCGGTGCGCAGCGCCCTGGCCACCTTCCTCCTCGCCTTCGACGATCTCGGGCTCGTCGGCCAAGCGGATGGCGGCCAAGAAGCCATCGATCTGTGCCTCCATACCCGGCCCGACGTGGTGCTGATGGACCTGTCCACGCCGGGCATGGGCAGCGCCGCCGCCATTCGCGCCGTCCGCCGCCGCTGGCCCAACATCCAGGTCATCGCCCTCACTACCTTCCAGGACATCGACTTGGCCCGCGAAGCCATAGAGGCCGGAGCCATCTGCTGCCTGCTCAAGAATGTCTCGGCCGACGAGCTGGCCGAGGCCATCCGTGCCGCCTACGCCTCTGCTCTTGACCCAGCGTCGGCCATGACATCGTCCTGAGCCGACATCACCTCCACCCGCAGGCTTAAGCCTTCGCGTCAAACGCTGCAACAGAAAAACACTGCCCATCTCCTCCCGCTACCACCAGGCAGCAGGTATCCGCGTATCCGTGAGTAATCCGACTTTGACACAGATCTGGAGTTATGATATAAGGGCCTTGCCTTGTAAGGCGAATACCCAACATCGAGGAGGATTCTGTGCCAGAACTTAAGATCAAAGCGCGCGAGAACGGTCCGTGGATGGTTCCCGGACCGGCCGAGTGTCTCATGGCAGAGGCACAGCAGACGCTTGCAGGCGAGATCGTATACCTATGCCGGTGTGGCGCATCGAGCAAAAAACCGTTCTGTGACGGCAGCCACCGCGCGATAGAATTCGAGGCGCCCGAGGTCGAGCTAACCTTGACCCAGTAAAACCCCCGGCGTCTCTCCGGCATCGATTGCCCCAACCCCGCCCTCAGGGCTTGCCGAAACCACTTCTGTATGGTAGAATGCAGGCGCCGTGGCAGTATACGCCCATCATCCATTGAGGAGGAGAAGCCAATGCGTACCTCGACAGTTGCCCTGCTCTTGGTGTTGACCCTGGCCTTGGTCGGCCTGGCGGCCTGCGGCGCCGATACTGCGTCCGACGTTTCCGGCAGCAAAGGTGAGGCCACGGCCGGAGAAGCCTTGTTCAAGCTCGAATGCGCCAATTGCCACTCAGTCGTGCAGGGCGCCGACCTGATCGGCCCGTCGCTGGCCGGCATCGGGGCCGAGGACGAGCAGAGCCTGCGCGAGGCGATTGTCAACCCCGATGCTGAACTGACGTCCGGCTTTGAAAAGGGCATCATGCCCGGTTCATTTGGCGAACAGCTCACACCGCAGCAGATCAACGACCTGATTGCCTATCTGCTTACCCTGAGATAAACAAATCAAGGAGGAACCTATGATCGTAACAACCCAGGAACTGTTCAAGCTTGCCTACGGCCATTTCGCCGTCGGCGCCTACAACATCAACAACATGGAGCAGACCCTTGGCCTGTTCCAGGGCTGTATCAGCTCGCAAGCGCCGTTCATCATCCAGATCTCCAAAGGCGCCCGCGACTATGCCAAGGTCAAGCTGCTCGAGGCCCTCATCCGAGGCGCCGAAGAGCTGTACCCCGATGCCATCTTTGCCGTTCACCTCGACCATGGCGACGAGGCCACCTGCTACGACTGCATCGACTCGGGTTTTTACAGCTCGGTGATGATCGATGCTTCCGGCGAGCCCTTTGAGGGTAACGTCGCCACCACCCGCCGCATCGTCGAGAGAGCCCACGCCAAGGGCATCAGCGTCGAGGCCGAGCTGGGCATGTTGGGCGGCGTCGAGGAACACGTCAAGGTCGACGAGAAGAACGCCATGCTGACCGACCCCGACGAGGCCGCCGAGTTCGTCCGCCTCACCGGCTGTGACAGCCTGGCCGTCGCCATCGGCACCAGCCACGGCGCCTACAAGTTTACGGGCAGCCAGAGCCTCCACTTTGACCGCCTGGCTGAGATCCAGCAACGCCTGCCCGGCTTTCCTTTGGTCATGCACGGCTCCTCGTCCGTCCCGATCGAGGAGGTCCAACGCATCAACGCCGCCGGCGGCAAGCTGAACCCCTCGGCCAAGGGTGTCAATGAAGACGAGTTTGTCAAGGCCGTTCCGCTGGGCGTGGTCAAGGTCAACATTGACACCGACGGCCGGCTGGTATGGACCCGTGTCCATCGCGAGTTCTTCCGCGACCAACCGGAAAAGTTCGACTTTCGCTCTCCGGGCAAGATCTTTGTCGGCGAGTATGCCAAGTTCATCGCCCACAAGAACGAAAAGCTCGGCTCGGCCGGCCAACTGACCGCCGTCCGCGCCGCGGTAAGCTGATCTGAGAAACCGGGTTTCTTCCCTGGCTCCCTGGCGGGCAAGAAACCCGATTTCTTTTTGACAAGGAGCGAACAACGTGCCGGTCAGAATCGCCGCATCGATCCTATCCGCCGACTTTAGCCGCCTGGGCGACCAGGTCCGCGAGGCCCAGGCCGCCGGCCTGGACTGGATCCATGTCGACGTCATGGACGGCCATTTTGTGCCCAACATGACCGTCGGCCCGCTGGTCGTCGGTGCCCTGCGGCCGATCGTCCGCGGGTTTATCGACGTGCACCTGATGGTCGAGCAGCCAGAGCGGCTCATTCCCGACTTTGCCCAGGCCGGCGCGGACCTCCTCAACGTCCACGTCGAGGTCACACCCAACCTGCACCGCACCATCCAGCAGATCAAAGAGCTGGACTGCAAGGCCGGCGTGACCCTCAACCCGGCCACTCCGTTGTCCAGCCTCGATGAGATCCTGCCCGACCTCGACCTGGTGCTGCTGATGTCGGTCAACCCCGGATTTGGCGGGCAGGAGTATATCCCGTCGAGCACGGCCAAGATCGCCCGCCTGCGCCGCATCCTCGACGAGCGCGGCTTGACCGGCGTAGAGATCCAGGTCGACGGCGGCATCAAGGCCCACAACGTCGCCGAGGTCGCCGGAGCTGGCGCCACCTGCCTGGTGATCGGCTCGGCCCTGTACAACGACCGCGCCCCGCTGGCCGACAACCTGGCCGCCATCTGGGCCGCGCTGGCCGAATCCAGCCGTCACTGAAATAGACGGACACGCTCCACTCAGAGTCAAGAATGGCCGTTGGCCGCAGATCCTTGCGCCCTTACCACTGCCGCATCACGCATGGCAGGTAGGTGCAGCAACAGCCGCTTCCAGCCAGCTCGGACGCCGCCGGCCCCAACAAGCGATAGCCCTCACCACTCGCCGTGCCGCTCACCTGCCAGGTAGTGGTCGTCAGGCGGTAACCATCGCCCGAGGCCATCCCACTCTCGACCTCGTATGGGCCGGTTGATTGGGCCTGCACGCCGCCCGCGAGCAGACCGGCGAGCAGCGCGCAGCAGACGACGAGTCCCAGGACACGAAAGGTAACCCCTTTTGTCATCGTTTGTCTCCTAATCCTCTTCTTCCTCACCGCCGGTGTCCGCCGGCTCCAGTCGTGCGTCCTCGTTGCCCTGCCGCTTGGCGACGAGGCGATAGTCAAAGACGATGCTGCACCTCTGCCCGCCCATAGCCCTGACTGTGAACGACCCTGGCGTCTTGTCCGCGACATACAGCGGGCAGTCGCCCAGCGGCGTGAGGAACACCTGGTACTCGGCCAGGCTCACCATCTGGGAGAAGACCGGCTCGATCGTCACCGTCGCCTGGCCATCCACCAGTTGGGCCGTGCCGAAATCCTCGATCCAGTCGCCCGTGGCCTGGACGGCGTAGGTGGCGCGAGGCCCATAGGCGCCGGCCTCGGCGCTGGACATTGCTCCGCCCTTCTCACCCACCGTCCACACGGCGGTGTTGGCCCCGTTGTAGATCACGAACGTGCCGCTTTCATCGTCGTCTTCGTCGAGGTGTATGTGGGCTTCGTCGTAGCTGAAGAGCAGGATGTCGCTGCTGGTCATCTCCGGATAGGAGTAGATCCGGCCGTCGTCGCCGCTGCCATACACTCCCAGCACCAGGTCGGGAGCGGCATTGTCCCCGCCGGCGGCATACAGGCCGGCTCCCCCTGCTACGTCGTTGCGAAAAAGACCCCCATAGTACATGGCGCTGACCGAGATGCCGGTCACGCCGTTGCCGCTTGCCGCCTGCACGCGCACACCATCCGAGTCCGACTGCTCCACGTACACGCCATACCACTCGGCCGAGTGCACGGTCACGCCGTCCAGGCCCGCATAGCCGACGTACAGCCCACTGTCTTCAGCGCCGGCTACCTCGAAGCCATTCCGGTTGGGCGAAGGGCTGGTCAAGATGGGGTTGCCGGCCTCGTTCACGTACATGCCGTCGTCGCCGGCCGAGCCCACGTACACGCCGTCGTTGCCCGCCTCGTACACCTGCATGCCGACGCCGGCCGCGTGGTACACCAGCACGCCGTTGCTGCCCTCCGAGTCCACTTGCAGGCCGTCGCCGGCGCCGCTGTTGTAGATCCACAGCCCATCGCCGGCGGCGCTCCCGCTCCACACCTCGCCAAAGTGGTCGTGCGGGCAGGCGGCGTCGGCCGCTGCGCCGGCCGGCGCAGCGGCGCTCACCCGCTGGCGCGGGGTCAGCGCCGTGAAACCGGCCTCGCCCGGCCCGCGCACCCCCACCGCCAGCCACAAGGTCCGGCCATCAAGGACGGCGGGCGGAATGGAAGTGTCGCTGCCAAGGGACGCGGAGAACGATCCACCCTTCACCGCCACCCCTGTCTGCACCTCCGACCACAGCGGCTCGCCGCTGCTCTCGGCTGCGTACAGGGCAAAGGACAGATCGTAGGCTCCCTCGGCCGCCGGCTGCCCGGCCTCGTCGCTGAGGCGGCCGGCGTAGGGGATGGTTGTCCTGGCTGACCCGGCGCTCGACTCGGGCAAAGCGCGCGCGGACTGGCCAACGCCCACGGCCAGCAGCACAGCGCTGGCGACCAGGATAGTGAGTGCGATTCTTTTGGTAGACACTGTTCCTCCTTCAACTTGATTCAATCTTGAATGGTAGTGGGACATGCTGTCAACGGATTTCCTTCGCTACCCCCTCAACTATGCTCAGGACGACGTCAGCGGCAGGTAGATTCGATACTCCACCTCCCAGCCGGCCTCGTACGCCCCGATGTCGTAGCCGGGCGTGCCGTCCCCATCGCCGTCCTGGGGCCGGGGGTGCCCGTCGAAATCGTCGGCTGGGGCAGCCAGGGAAGAGCCGGCGTCTATGGCCGGCGAGCCGGGCTGCAGGTGATAGTTCCCCATCAATGGGTTCACGAACGAGGGCGACACATCAACCAGGTCGCCTACGCCATAGAACTCGAACTCGGGGTCACGATCCCCGTCAGTCAGGTTGTGATCCACCGTCAGCTCGGGCAAAACACTAGGGTCGGCAGCCATCTGCGAATAGATATTCTGGCTACAGACGTTGTTGCGGATGACCACGTTCTGTACCTGCGTGTTCTCGATGCCGATCCCCCCACCCCAGCCATTACGCCCATTGTAGGCAAAGGTGTTGTTGATGATGGTGATGTCCTGGAACGGGTGCGTCGCAACGCAGCAGGCCGACAGCCACAGGCCCACCAGGTTGCCGTAGGCGATGTTGTTGTACAGGCGGATATTTTCCAACAGCCCGCCCTGCTCCGAAGCCAGTGAAAAGCCCATCGCCTCGACGTCGTGGACGAGGTTCTGATACACCTCGATGTCGAACAGGTGCTCGGCCTCAGCATCCACGTAGATGCCCACGTGGTTCAGGTTGTACACATGATTGCCGTACACCTTCCCGTGGGACGAGGCGTCTTTGACGGAAAGCCCCTCTTTGCCCACCGTCCCAGGCATGACATCGTGGATCTGGTTGTAGCGCACCTCGAAGGTGTCGGTGCTGCTGATGGAGATATGCTCTTGCCAGGGGCCGGTGCAGGCCCCGACCACCTCGTTGCCGTTCACGATGATGTGGTCGCTGTTCCACGAAGAGATGCCCGACGTGTAGGTGTCATAGGTGTAGTTATGCTCGATAGTGACGTGGCTGGAGCTGTCGGCGACGATGCCGTAGTAACTCGAGTGGATCACCTGCAAGCCAGACACGCAGATGTAATCCCGCCCCGCAAGGTCGAACAGCCCGCCATATTCTGGCACGACCACACCCGTTCCGTCAACGATGGCCGTCTCGCCCGGGTAGGCGGCATAGGTGATGGGCTGGCCGGCGCTGCCCGAGTTCTGGGGAATCACATGTTCCGGGTAGGCGCCGGCGCGGATATAGACGGTATCGCCGGCAGTCAGGGTATCAGCCGCGCGCTGAATGGTGCGCCAGGGCAGGTCGATCGTTCCCGGGTTGTCGTCGTCGCCGGCCAGGGACACGTAATAGGTGCCGCCAAGTGTGGGTCGCTGAATCGAGGGCTGCGTGCCGGCCGGCCTGGAGCTGGCGCCGGCCAGCAGCAGGATTGCCATCGTGGCCAACAGTACCGGCGTTCGTTTCCTGCCCATCACTTGTCCTCACCTTTCGGAGCCGTGTATATCGCTGATCAACCGTCTTCTCATCGAACCGTCTGCTACTGCAGCGTCACCAACACCAGGATCTGTCCGGTGCCAGAGTCCAGGGGTTCCAGGGCTTTGCCCAGGATCGTGCCCCGTGGCGCACTGTCGTCGGCGCGCATGGCGTGGCCCGGTGTGGTAGAGGTAACCAACAGGTCGCCTACGTGGATGGGTCCGTTTTCGGCCGAGACCTTGCAGGACACGACACCCATGATGGCGACCGGCACACCGCCGTCCAGAGCGTCGCCCGTCACGGACCGCCCACCCACGAATCCCGGCGTCGCCGAGTAGACGCCGACCACGGCCGGAGAGTAGGCGGCCGAGGCGCGCTCCGCTGCTCCCTTGCCCGAGGCGCTGGCGACCAACACGTCGCCTGGCTCGTAGTTCGCTTTGTCGCCTTCGACCGGCATCGTAATGGCAAAATCGTTGGCCGGAGCACCAAAGCCGACCTTGGAGCGCACCTCGCCGGTGTTGAGCACGGCAAAGTCCTCGTCGCCTTTCTTGCCCGAGCCGTAATATACCCCTCCCACGGGGCCGACGACGTGCACCCCATCCCAACCGGCGGTGTCCACAATGATGCCATCCTGAGCAGCAGAGTGGATCCACATACCCATCATGCCTGCCGAATAGACCGCCACACCGGCGGAGGTAGCGGAAAGCACGTAGACCCCGCTCGTGCCGGCTGAGGAGATGTAGAGACCGGCGCTGCCGGAGCCGTCTACGTAGATGCTATGGCCGTTGTCGCTGTGGGCAAAGACGCCAGTACCGTTTACGCTCTCGCCCTTGACGCCGGCGCCACCGGCGCTGCGTCCGGCCACGCCGTAGCCGCCGCCGGTGTTGTTCCCATACACGCCGCTCTTGTTCAGGTCGCCGGACTCACCGACCACACCGTCGCCGGTGTCGCTCTTTCCGGCCACGCCGGTGCCACCGGCCTTTGTATTCTGCACAAAAAGGCCGTCGATCGCTGCCCCGCTGTCGCCGATCCACAACTCCCCCAGGTGGTCGTGGGGGCAGGCTGCGCCGGCGGTTGGCGCGGCCGCGCTTACCCGCTGACGGGGGGCCAAGCTGGTAAATCCAGCCTCGCTGGGGCCGCGCACGCTCACGGCCAGCCATAAGGCCTGGCCGCCGAGAACGGCGGCCGGGATCGGGGTGACGCTGCCCAGGGAGACGGAGAAGGATCCGCCCTTCACCACCACCCCTGTCTGCACCTCCGACCAGAGCGGCTCGCCAACGGTCTCGTCCGCGTACAGGGTAAAGGACAGGTCATAGGCTCCCTCGACCACCGACTGGCCGGCCTCGTCGCTGAGGCGGCCGGCGTAGGGGATGGTGGTACCCGCCCACGGCTGGGCGGTGTCTGCCGCGCCGGCCGGGTCAGCAACTCTGCCCGGCCCCTGCGCCTGGCCGAGACCCGCCGTTACGGCCACCAGTACAGCCAGCACCAGCATGCCAATGAACAAGCGACCTTTCATCATATACCTCCTGATTGGTAAACCGCTAGATTGGTTGACCGGTCACGCATCGGGTTTCACATTTGGCGTTTGACGCATCACCTCCTTTTTTCATAGCCCTGGTAGACGAGGGGCTGTCGCCACTGCCTCTGCATGTCCTGACCAGGACAGTAGGCGGCTACACGCGAGTGTTACGCTGGATCAAGTATCCGGTCAATCTGACCATCGTCCACATCGTAAGCAAGCCATCTGCCACACGGGAAGGCCCACTCATGGTCTGTGTCCTCATTGTGGACGGTTACCCGGTCCAGGAACCAACCAGGCTTGTTACCAGAGCCATCATGGCGGATTCTAACTCGCCGGATTTCACCGATGTCTCTCATCTCGATGCTGAAGACATCCGTGTGCCCCCTTTCGAAATTGTCATCGGCATTATCGAGGAGTCTCTCTCCGCTGTTGCCGTTAGTTCCAAATAGGGTAATGTATACATTGGCGTCTGTACCCGCATGTTCCACGGGACCAGTAACAACTGTGATTCTGTAGGTTGTAGGCATCGCTCTATCTCCTTTCTTCTTGAGCCTGACTAGTTCTCAGATGTTCCGCATCGTCGGTCTAGCCACAAGTTAGTTATCCTAATAACTCCATAGACACCTCCTGCAATCTATTACCGCGCTGGAACGCGCCGCCCAACTCGGGCGTCTCCCGTCTTGACATTTCCACAAAAATCGCCTGCTGTTCAGTAGTTCCTGGCCAAGATGGGCAGGTACACCCGGTACAGCCCGGCGCCTCCCAGCCCGTACCAGAAGCCCGCTCCCAGCGACACCTCCCCGCCGGCCGCAGGGCCAATGGCCGTCTGGCCCAGGGAGCCGTTCAGCGTCACCTGCCCGGCGCTTGCTGGGGCGCCGCCGCCGCTCAACACCGCCCAGTCCACAGCCGGGCCGTCTGAAGCCCCTGCCCAGCCCACACCCACCGCCAGCAACACCAGCAGTGCCAGGCCCGCGCGGACCATTCCTGCTCTAGTCATCGGGTCTCACCTCCCCTGGCGCGCTGCGCGCTGGCTGGGGCTGGTCCTCGATCACCACCTGCTCCAGGCGCTGATCCTCGTAACCGCGCTGCTTGGCCACGATCCGCCAATCAAAGCTGCAGGCCGAGGGCTTGCCGTCGAGCGTCGCGCCCTGGGCGGTAAAGCTGACCGGTCCCTTGTGGGTGACGGCGAGCAGGATCAGGTCACTGCAGATGGGAGTGAGATAGACGTGATAGCCCGCCTCCAGGTTCACCAGCCCGGCAAAGACCGGATCCAGGCTCACCACCGCCTGGCCGTCCTTCAGCGTTGCGCTGCCAAAATCCTCGAGCCAGGCCTCAGGGCTGGCCATGCCGAACAGCGAGCGGCGCTCGACACCGCCGCCGTCGGGGTCGGGCAGCTCGGCGTAGGGCTGAAGGGCGCCGTCATAGTGGACGTTGCCGGACTGGTCGACGTAGAAGCGGAGGGCGCCGCCGGGATAGTCGCCGTCGTAGGCCTCGATCAGGTTGCCGCTGTAGCTCCACGCCCCCACGCCCACACCACCCAAATAGTTCCAGCCCACAGCCCCAAAGCCGCTGCTCGAAGAGCTGTAGCCCAGGGTGCCGGCGTTGATATTGCTCCACCCAGAGGCGTTACCGCGCACGCCGCCGTACGTTGTGTCGGTTGTGTTTGTGTTCTGGCCAAAGACTCCGTTGCTGAATATGTCGCTGGTGGTGCCGTACACGCCGTACGAGTCGCCTGTGCCGTACACGCCGGTGGCGCCGTCGCCGTAGACGCCATAGCCGGAGGTTGTGCTGCTGTTTGCGCCGTGGACGCCGCTGCCGCTGGTAGTGCTGCTGTCGCCGTACACGCCGGTGGGGCCATAGCCGTAGACGCCGTAAGAGCCGCCGGAGCCGTAAACGCCGGAGAATCCCATGGTGGTCTGACCGACGACGCCGTTTTGGTCACCATCGCCCTGCACGCCGGTAAATCCATCGCCGTAGACGCCGGCGCCAGAGGCGTTGTTGTTGTTTGAGCCTTGAACGCCATAGAGGCCGTTCTCGGTTAAACCCCAGACGCCGATTTGGTCGCCGTCGCCGTACACGCCATAGTAGCTGTCACCATAGACGCCAAAGGCGTCGCCTGTGCCGTACACGCCGGCGTAGCCGTCGCCGAGAACGCCGGCGCCCCAGGTGTCGTCGGTGTTTTCGCCAAAGACCCCAAAACTGGTAGAGATGGCCACGGTGCCATGGACTCCGTAGGTACCGCCGCTGCCGTGCACGCCGGTGCCTGACGGCGCCGATCCAGAGATGGCCACAGAATCGGTCCCGGACGTGGACAGGCTCAGGCCTGCCCCCGTGCAGCTCTGGCTATAACCACACAGATCGGTCGGTCCCGTCGGACCCGAAGGCCCGGTGGCGCCCGTGGCTCCCACCGGCCCTTGCGGCCCCTGCGGTCCGGTTGGGCCGGAAGGCCCACTGGGTCCAGTCAGACCGGCCGGCCCCTGCGCCCCGGTCGCGCCCGTAGCTCCCGTCGCTCCCGCCAGTCCCTGCGGCCCCTGCGGCCCGGTGGCGCCTGTAGCTCCCGCCGGCCCCTGCGCCCCGGTCGCACCCGCCGGTCCCTGCGCCCCGCTTGGGCCTGAAGGACCGCTGGGCCCGCTCGGGCCGGCCGGCCCCTGCGCCCCGGTCGCGCCCTCAGGCCCCTGCGGCCCGGTGGCTCCCGGCGCACCCGTGGCCCCCACAGGCCCCTGCGGCCCCGTCGGTCCGGTCGCCCCCGTCGCCCCCTGCGGCGCATTTTCCGCATATCGCGCGTGCAGGGCATACGCCACACTTGCGATCCGCTGGTTCGGCTCCAGGGCGACAAAGCTCCCCGCGGCGCCGGTCGTGCTGAACCACACCCGCAGGTAGGTCTCTGCCGCGGCAAACACCGTCTCGTCGATCGGCTGGCTCATTCCCACCAGGCTCGTGTCGCCCAGCAGGACGTTGAACAGCCCGCCCTCCACCGCCAGCGCCACCGGAGTGCCCGGCTCGCCGCCCGCTGTCCCGTCGTTGGCCCAGTAGCTCACCGTCCCGTTGCCGCTGGTCGCATCCACGATGGCGAACTTGAAATAGCCGGTCCCCTCGTAGGCCGCGCCGCCCACGTTCACCACCCCCTGGTAGTTCACTATGGCCGGCACATCCTCCGGCGACGGCACCCGGTCGCCGGAGGGAGTCGTTGCCCCCGCCGCTCCCACCGCCCCCAGCGCCGCCACCACCGCCACCACCACTGCCAGGGAAAAGCTCCCTGGGCCCCACAGCCGTCGAATTGCACCTTTGCTCATCGAAATCCTCCTTTGCTTCGATATTCTCAAGCCACAGGAGCCTGGTCGGCGCCCCGGTCCGCGTGGAGGTCGGGAGCTTCAAACGTGGCCGTCAGACTCTCCTTAGCTGGCTTGGTCCAGCGCTCGATAAAGCGGCCCACCCCAACCACATCCTCCACATAGCCCACCTCTTGCGAGGCGACGTGCTCCACCCGCCCACGCCAACGGTCGTGGCCGTTGGCGTTCATCTCGCGCCACAAGCGGACGACGAAGGTTAGTGTCTCATGGACATCCGCACAATTGGACATCGACACTCTCTGAAAAGCAGAATAGGCTGCATCCTGATGGATACAACCTACCACATCGAACTTATTTTCAACTTAATTTCTGCGCGGGCAAGACCTGGCAGGTCCCCGCTCCGCGGAACTCGTCAGGCCTCCATCTCACCCCTCAACCCGGTCGCTTGCCCGCGCAGCCGCAGCCCCTGCACCAGCATCTCGCGCAGGTCTTCCTCCTCTGCCACGCGGATCGCTGCGTCGGCGGCGGCCAGGGCGGCCTCGACCTCCCCCAGCAGCAGGTGGCCGGCGGCAACGTGAATCAGCGTTCCGGCCCGGTGCCACGGCAGGCCGATCCGCGGCGCCAGTGCGGTGGCCTCGACCAACACCCGGCGGCCTGTCTCTTTGGCGCCCTGCGCCAGGTGTAGCTCGCCCAAGGCCGCCAGGGCATAGGCCGACTCGTACACCTCGTGTGTCTCGCGACTAATGGCCAATACCCGCTCTAGAGCTGCCGTGGCTTCCACCGTATCCCCGGCAGCCTGCAGCGCCAGCCCCAGGCGAAGCAGGCTGCCGGCCAGCATCGCCCGCCAGCTAAGCGTTTCGAACGTCTGGGCAGCCTCTCGCAGGTGGGTCAGGCCCTCCGCTGTGCGCCCCAGACCGATCATAGCCTCGCCAAGCGCCCGCCGGTTCCAGGCGCCGTAGGCCGGGCACTCCACCTCCTCGGCCAGGGCCAGCCCCTGGCCTGCATACTCGACCGCCGCCGCCCCGTCGCCCTGGCGGACCAGCAGATCGGCCAGCTTGGCCAGCGTGCCCACCTCTTCCCGGCGGTCGCCCAACTGGCGGACCAGGGCCAGCGCCTCCTCCAGCGCCCCGCGCGCTTGAGGCAGCCGCCCCACGCCCCACAGCTCACACAGGACGTGGTGCAGCAGGGCGGGATCGCCCACCTGTCGGGCCAGGCTCACCGCCTGATCCAGGGTGTCGAGCGCCTGCTGTCGCCCGTCCGGAGCTGCCAGAAAGCCGTTATCGGAGCCCAAGCGGGCCAGGCTGCGGGCCAGGGCTGCCGGGTCGCCCAGGTTGCGAGCCAGGGCCAGCGCCTGCGCCTGAGCTCCCGACGGCCCTCCGGCAGCCACCTGGGTCTCGTCGTGGGCCAGGTGCCACAGCGCCTGCAATTCAGCGGCGGCATCTCCCTCCCGGCGGGCTGCCGCCAGTGCGGCCCAGTCCGCCGCCAGCGTGCGTTCCAGGTCGCCGCGATAGTACCACACTGCCCGCCATTGCAGGTGGAGGCGGGTGCGAAAGCCCGGCGGCACGGCTGCCGGATGCGCTTCGGCGATCTCTATGCCCTTCTCACACCAGGCAACGGCTTCGTCGTAGGCGACCAGCCGCGCCGCCCGGTCGGCGGCGGCCAGGGTGTGCTCCAGCGCCAGCCAGGGCCGGTCACTGGCGGCATAATGAGTCGCCACGATCCCAGCAGGAACGCCGTGACCCACACCGGTCAGCAATGCCTCGGCAGTCTGGCGGTGCAGCAGTCGGCGTCGAGGCTCGCTGAGCGCTTCGTAGGCAGCCCGGCGCATCAGGTCATGGCCGAACTCGTACCGGTCCGGCGGCCGCGGGCGCAGGAAGCCGCGCCCGCACAGCCGCTCCGCCTGTACGGCCAGCGCCGTCTCACCCTGCTCAAGCAAGCGAGCCATAAGGGGCAGCGAAAACTCACGCCCGATGATCGAGGCATAATCCAACACAAGCCGGTCCTGGGCCGGCAGGCGGTCCAGCCGGCCCAGGACGGCGGCCCGCACACTCGGAGGCAAAAGCCATTGCTCTTCCCCTGGCCCAGGGCTCTCGGCCAGGCGCCATCGCCCGCCGGCATCCATGGCAATCCGCCCTTCCTGGACCAGGGTGCGCAGCACCTCGGCCAGGAAGTAGGGATGGCCCTCTGTCTCCCGATAGAGTCGGCCGGCCAGGGTCTCCCCCGGCCCTTCGCTGCCCAGGATGCGCAGCAACAGGACGACGTCCTCCTGCCGAAATGCCGACAGGGGCAGTTCTACCAGCATCCTCTGTCGGGCCAGTTGGTCGCGCATGACAGCTAAGGGGTGGTGAGCGTCCACCCGGGTGGAACGGTATGCGCCCACCAACAGCAGCGCCTGGTCACCCGCCTGCCGCGTCAGGTAGTGGAATACTTGCAAGGTAGATGGGTCGGCCCAGTGCAGGTCGTCCAGCAGCACAACCAGTGCCCCACTCTGAGCGCAATGCCGGATCACCTCGGCCAGGCTGGTCAGCAGCCTGGCGCGCTCCTCGTCGGGCGGCAGAGGGTGATGGGGCGGCAGATCGGGCCGCATCCCGCGCAGCTCAGGAAGCAGCTCGGCCACCGTCGCCAACCGGGCGGCCGGGCAAGGCGATGAAGGGGCGGACAGCATAGGCAGCAGGCTGCGCAAGGATTCGAGGATGGGGGCATAGGCGACGTTCTGCTCCATCTCGTGGCATCGCCCGGCCAGGACCTGGGCTCCTCTCGCCGTCGCCAGGCCGGCCAGCTCCTCCAGAAGCCGGGTCTTGCCAATGCCCGGTTCGCCGGCCAGGAAGGCAACGTGCCCCTGACCGTCCATCGCCCGCTGCAACAAGCTGTTTAGCACTGCCCACTCGCGCTCGCGGCTGACAAAGGGCAAGTGCAGGGATAGGGATGGCGGGAGCGCGGGAGTCGGAGCCCGGAGTACATGGGGTGGGGTCTGGAGAATGCGCTGGTGCAAGGCGAGGGTCGCGGGTAAGGGGTCAATACCCAACTCCTGGCTTAGCACTACCCGGCAGCGTTCAAAGGCCCTCAGTGCCTGCTCCTGTTCGCCGGCGCGATAGTGGGCCTCCATGGTCAGCCTCCAGGCGCCTTCGTCACACGGGTCCTGATCCAGTACTCGCCGGGTGTGGGTCAGCGCTTCGCGATAGCGGCCCAGGGTCAGGAGGCAGGTGGCCAGGGCCTTCTCCATCTCCACGAACGCCCCACCCAGCCGCTCTCGCGTGGGGAGCGCCCAATCTTCGTAGGGGTCCTGGGCCAGGTAGTCGCCCTGGTAGAGGTCTTGGGCGGCGAGGTAAGCGTCGATCGCCGCAAGCCACTCACCTCGCTGCTGAAGCTCTTGCCCGTCGCGCGCCCGGTCGCGAAAGGCATTGACGTCGATCTCGCACCGGCCGGCAGGATCAAAGCGGTAGCCGGGCAGCTCGCTGAGGACGAATGAGGAAGCGCCCCGAGGCGACAGCTCCGGCTCCAACAGCCGGCGCAGGTGGCTGACCGCAACCCACAGGCTGTTGCGCGCCGATTCAGGCTCGAGGTTAGGCCATAGCCACTCGATGAGCTCATCACCGGCGACGGCGCGTTGGCGGTAGGTGACCAGGATCTTGAGCAGTTGGCAGGTCTTGCGGCCTGACCAATCGACGGAGGTGAGCCTCTGGCCATCGCGCCAGACCTCAAAGGGACCCAGCATTTGGATCCGCAGCCGGTTCGCCACCTACCCTCCGCATCAGGACATTACAGGATCATTATAGACCCGCTTCGAGTGGTTGTCAACATGCTGGAACTGCCGAATTGGAGCCAATCCCACCCACAGCCACGGCGATAGCCTTTGCGCACACCCTGCGCTTGCCCGCAGGGGGCAGGGTTCCAACCGTACGGAACCCTGCCCTTCTGCTTGCCTTTGACCCCACTTCGTGGTAATATGACCGCATACAGGAGGAGGTTAACCCATGTCCAAATCAATTCTCGTAAAACCTGATACCAAGGTCCACCTGTCCGACTATGACCCCGACGATCACGGCAAATACGACGACAAGGACGAGGCCAAAGAAGAGACCGAGCGCTACGTCGAGCGCCTGGCCGAGCTCCAGGAGGTCCTGTGGGCCGAGGGCAAGCACGCCCTGTTGATCGTCTTTCAGGCCCTCGATGCCGGTGGCAAGGACGGTGTCGTTGAGAAGGTCATGCACGGCGTCAACCCTCAGGGCTGCTACGTCGCCGGCTTCAAGGTGCCCACTCCCGAAGAGCTGGCCCATGACTATCTGTGGCGCGTCCACAAGGTCACCCCCAAGAAGGGCTACATCGGCATCTTTAACCGCTCCCACTACGAGGACGTCCTCGTAGTCCGCGTCCACAACATGGTGCCCGAATCGGTGTGGAAGCCCCGCTACGACCAGATCAACGCCTTTGAAAAGACGCTGGCCGAAAGCGGCACGACGATCCTGAAATTCTTCCTCCACATCTCGAAAGAGGAACAGAAACAGCGCTTCCAGGACCGACTCGCCGACCCGAAGAAGAACTGGAAGTTCTCCGCCGGCGATGTCGAAGAGCGGAAATACTGGGACGACTATATGGACGCCTATGAGGATGCCCTCAGCAAGTGCAGCACCCCCTGGGCGCCGTGGTACGTCGTTCCCGCCGATCGCAAGTGGTACCGCGACCTGGTCGTCGCTCGCACCATCGTCGAAACGTTGGAAAAGCTCGACATGCACTTTCCGCCGCCCTTGCCCGACGCCGACAAGATCGTGATCCCCGACTAGTGCTCAAATGGAAGGATGGAGCGACTCTATCCTTCCATTTCCATTCTTGCCTATTGCGTGCTATAATAGGCTGCCTGACGCCCGCCGTCATCGGACTGGCGACTGGCTGTCAGGCGTCGACCGGCAATTGAAGGTATAATGGGGTCATATGAACGGCATCATCGCTGAGTGGGGCGGGCAATGACACAGCCGCTGCCCATTGGCACCGAGGTCAAAAACCAATACCGTATCGTCCGCCTGGTCGGCGGCGGCGGCATGGCCTGGGTCTACCAGGTCGAAGAGCTGCCCGCCGGCAGCGGCAAGCTGTGGGCGCTCAAGGAGCTGCGCCCTCAGACCCAGGACCGCGCCGAGCAGGCCACCGGCCGCAAGCTGTTCGTCCAGGAAGCCCGTTGGCTGCGCGAGCTCGATCACCCCAACATCCCCAAGATCGCCGACTTTTTCGAGCAAGACGGCCGGTCCTACTTGGTCATGGAGTTCATCTTGGGCGAATCGCTCGAAAAACGGCTCAAGGCGGCCAACGCTCCCCTGCTTGAGAGCGACGTCCTCAACTGGGCACTGCAGCTGTGCGATGCCCTGCACTATCTCCACACCCGCACCCCGCCGATCATCTTTCGCGACATGAAGCCCAGCAACGCCATGGTCACCAACACCGGCCATGTCAAACTGATCGATTTTGGCATCGCCCGCACCTACAAGATCGGCAAAAAGCGCGACACGGTGGCCATGGGCTCTGAAAACTATGCCGCCCCTGAGCAGTGGGGCAAAGGCCAGACCGACGCCCGTTCCGACGTCTACGCCCTGGGCGCGACGATCTACCACCTGCTGGCCAATATGGCCCCCACCCCTGCCTTTCTGCCGTCCGAGCCCTTGCCCCTGGCTAACTACAACGGCGCCGTCTCGACCAAGACGGTCGCCCTTGTCGAAAAGGCCATGAATCGCGACCGCGAGGCCCGCTTCCAATCGATCCTCGACATGCGCCAGGCGATCCTGGCCGCAATGCCTCTATCCCAATTCGTCGAACCGGCCGCGCCGCCGGCGGCAGTTGTGCCTCAGCCGGTCGTCCGGCCTGCGGTCAAACCGGCAGTGCCCGTCCAAGCGCCCAGCAGCAGTGGCGAAGCCCTGCCGACTCCGGCCCAGGTCCAACCAAAGGTACAGCCTGAGCCACGGCCAGTTTCCGCACCAGCCCAGCACAAGCCGGCGGTGGCCCCGGTTCCGGCGCCACCGCCGCCCAAGCCCTGCCCGGCCTGCGGCCGGTCTAACAAAGCCGGCGCCCGCTTCTGCGCCGGCTGTGGCCGCTCATTCATTCCGCTCCAACCGGCTATATTGAGGATCGTCGAGCCGGTGCGTGCCGCCTGGGAGATGCCGGTTGCCCGCAGCCCCATGATCCTTGGCCGCGCCAGCCAGGCCGAAGGCTACTGGCCCGATTTCGACATGACCTTCTACGACGAGGATGAAGGGTACGTGTCCCGCCGCCATGCCCAGATCAGCCGTGGGTCGGACGGCTATTCCATCACCGACCTAGACAGTTACAACGGCACCACCGTCAACGGCCAGCCACTGGTTTCCCAGCGCACCTACCCGCTGCGCAACGGCGACCGGATCCGGGTTGGCCTGGTCGTCATCGAGTTTCGATTGCGTTGAGTCAGGAGGATTGCCTATGAATTGCCCTGTTTGTGGAACCGACAACCGCGACGGCGCCCGCTTTTGCCGTCGCTGCGGTGTGACGCTGACCGAGGCGCCTGTACCGCCCGAGCCGGCCGCGCCCGAGGCGCCGGTCGAGGTGGAGGAGACGGTCCCGACCGAGACGCTGCCCGAGGAAGAGGCACAAACCCCGGCCGAGACGCCGCCTGAGGCCAACGAACAAGCCCCAACTGAAAAGCCAACCGAGCCGGAAGAACAACCGCCGGCCGAGACACCGCCCAAAGCTGTGGCCGAAGAGACGGCGCCGGCTCCCGGCCCGTCGGCAGAAGAGCCCTTCGATCACGAGGAACCGTCGAGCGGCAGCGATGAGGTCACGCCGCCGCTTCCGCCTGAGCAGGCAGAAGCACCTGCCGAGCCTGAGACCGAGTCAGTCACCGAGGCAGAGGCCGTTCCCGATCTAGACGCCTTCTGGCGCGAAGATGTCGCCTCCCTTCAGCCGGCGCCGGCCGGCACCGTGATCGACGGGCGCTATGCTCTCGGTGAAGTGCTCGACATGCAAGACGATCACATCCTGTACGAGGCCCGCGACCTCCAGCGCTGTTGGCAGTGCGGTTTTGACGGGAATGCTGCCAGCGAGGCGTTCTGTTCCCGCTGCGGTGCGGCCCTGGAGCGCAAGCCAGAGGTTCGCGTCCTGGAGGTTCGCGACGCCGAGGCTGAAGCGGCTGCCACGGCCAGTGGCGAGCGCGTCATAGCCAGCCTGGTCCACGACAACCACACCTTCCTCGTCCTGGCCGAGCCGGAACCGCTGCCACAGCCGGCCGAACCTTCGACCGGCGCCGTCCGCCTGATCGCCGGCCAGCGCTCGGTGCCCGGCCAGGTCCGCGACCTGAACGAGGACAGCGTGCTGATCTTGACCATGTCGCCCGTCTTTCAGTCGCAAAACAGCCCGTCCATCAGCCTGTTTGCCGTAGCCGACGGCATGGGCGGCCACGAAGGCGGCGAGATCGCCAGCAAACTGGCCCTCCAGGTGCTGGCCGAAAGGATCGTGGACGACATCGCCCTGCCATCCCTGGCCGACGAGGCGATCTCTGACGACGGCATGCTGGACCGCCTGCGGCAGGCCGTCAGCGGAGTCAATGATGCCGTCTACATGGCTCGCCAAAAGCGCGGCACCGACATGGGCACTACCCTGACCACCCTTCTCGTTCGCGATCAGCAGTTATTTCTGGCCCACGTCGGCGATTGCCGCGCCTTTCGCTGGGACGCCAACGGCTTGCGGCAACTGACTGCCGACCACTCCCTGGTGGCTTCCATGGTTGCCAGAGGCCAGATCACAGCCGATGAAATCTACACCCATCCCCAGCGCAGCATTGTCTACCGCAGCATCGGCGACCGGCCCATTATCGAGGTCGATACCAGCGTGCAAACCCTTGCCCCCGGCGACCGGCTGATCGTCTGCTCCGACGGGCTGTGGGAAATGGTCCGCAACGAGGGCATCCAGGATGGGATGATGGCCGAATCTGACCCGCAGGCCGCCTGCGACTTGCTGGCCAGCCGGGCCAACGCCGCCGGCGGCGATGACAACATCAGTGTCATCGTCGTACAAGTCGTCAAGGCCTGACGCGAAACCTGCCAGGTCTGACAAACGTATAGAATAGATGTCAGGAGGGATTATATGGCCAATGACTTAACACTCACTTGCCGGCTCAACAAAGCCTATCTACCGGTGATGAACACCCAGCAACTGGTCTATGTGCTGATCGACACAGCACTTGGTGCCGCTGTGGCCCAGGTCCAGGTGCCGCTCAACCTCAGCCTGGTGCTCGACAAGAGCGGCTCGATGCAAGGCAAAAAGATCGCCAACCTGCGCGAGGCCGCCAAGCTCGTCGTCGACCGGCTGGGACCGCAGGACACGATATCTATCATCGCCTTCAGCGACAAAAAGTACTTGATCGCGCCCAGCCAGCCCGTGACCGACAAGTCCGAGCTGGTACGGCAGATCGACCGAATTCGCGATGGGGGCGGCACGGCCATCTCCGGCGGTATGAAGCAGGGCCTGCTCGAGCTCGACAAGGCCATGGCCCCCGACCGGATCAGCCGCATGCTGCTTCTGACCGACGGCCAGACCTTTGGCGATGAGGAGGCGTGCAAAAAGCTGGGCCAGCAGGCCGGCAGCCGCGGCATCGTCGTCAACGCCCTGGGACTCGGCGACGACTGGAATGAGGACCTATTGGACGATGTGGCCGAGGCCAGCGGCGGCAAGGCCGACTTTATCGACTCACCCGACAAGATCCTCGACTTTTTCCGGCAGGCCGTCCAGTCGATGCAGGACACCGTCGTCCAGAATGCCCAAATGGTCATGCGCCTGGCGAACGGCGTCACACCCCGCCAGATATGGCAGGTGCTGCCCATGATCTCCAACCTGGGCTACAAACCCCTGTCCGACCGCGACGTCCAGGTCACCCTGGGCGAGATGGAAAAGGGACAGCCGCGCAGCCTGCTTGTCGAGCTGCTGATCTCGCCTCGTCCGGCAGGCCGCTACCGCATCGCCCAGGTCGAGGCCAACTATGACGTCCCAGGCCTGAAGCTGATTGGCGAAAAGTCCAAGTCCGACATCCTGCTCGATTTCACCGCCGACGCTGCGCTGGCCAAACAGCACGACGCCGAAGTGATGAATATTGTCGAAAAGGTCACCGCCTTCAAGCTGCAGACCAGGGCCCTGGAGGATGCCAAGATGGGCGACGTGGCCGGCGCCAGCCAAAAGCTCCGCGCTGCCGCCACCCGCCTGCTGGAGATGGGCGAGCAGGACCTGGCCGAGGCTGCTCTGGCCGAAGCCCAGAACCTGGAAAAGAGCGGTCAGATGTCGTCCTATGGCACCAAGAAGCTGCGTTATGAGACGCGCAAGCTGACTCAACGGTTAAAACCATAACTCCGAAGGAGGGATTGTATCATGGCTATTTGTCCTAATTGCGGCAACACACCCGGTGAGAATGCCGTCTTCTGCGACAAGTGCGGCACCCGCTTGCCCCAGCCGGAGGCTGCCCCACCGCCGCCTGCACCCGATGCCGGCAGCGCGATCTGCCCCGCCTGCGGCGCAGGCAACGTCCCTGGCGAGGCCTTTTGCGATTTCTGCGGCTCGCCGCTCGCTGCACCCGTGCCGGTAGAGATGCCGGCCGCGCCCGAGGCCGAGGCGGCGCCGGCAGAAACGCCCGCCGCACCAGAGGCCACGGCGGCGCCGGCAGAAACCCCCACTGCACCCGATGCCGCGGTGGCGCCGGCAGAAACGCCCGCTGCACCCGCCGAACAAGGGTTAACCTGCCCGGCCTGCCAGGCTCCAGTCCTGGCCGGTGAGGTCTTTTGCGCCAGCTGCGGCGCCTCGCTGGCTCAGCCGCCGCTCCCACCCGAGCCGGTGGCCGAAGCGGCCGTCGAAGCGCCCCTGTCACCACTGGTCCCAGAGCCCGTGACGCCGCCGGCTCCCGAGGTCGCGCCGCCACCGCCGCCTGTGACCAAGTGTCCTGTGTGCAACACCGACGTCGAGCCCGGCGACACCTTCTGTAGCGGCTGCGGCGCTTCGCTCAAGGCTGCGCCCGCTCCGGCTCCAGAAGCTGCGATAGCACCGCCCGCTGAAGCCGCACCATCACCGCCGTCGCCGGCTGCGGCCGGACCGCGCCTGGTGGTCGTCTCGTCCGGCGCCGAGATTCCGCTCCCGGCCAAGGCCGAGATCCTGCTCGGCCGCGAAGACCCGGTCAGCGGCATCTTCCCCGAGGTAGACATGACGCCCCATGGCGGCGATGAAGGCGGCATCTCTCGACGCCACGCACGGATACGCGTCGACGGTGGCATGTACTTTATCGAAGACCTGGACAGCACCAACTATACTTACGTCAACAAGCAAAAGCTGGTGCCCAAGACCCCTCAGGTGGTCAGCGACGGCGATGAGATCCGGCTAGGCCGGGTGAGCCTGATCTTCAAAATGTAAAGGAAACCCGGGTTTCTGCCATCCGGATCCGCAGAAACCCGGGTTGTACACCTCTGTTATGATACGTTGTCCCGACCCGGGCTGCGGCCTGGTCAACCGGCCGAACAGCCATTTCTGTGCCAGGTGCGGGCGACCTCTGGACGGGGCATCCCAATCGCCCGCCATTGGGGAGAGCAGTTGGTCGATCCTGCGCCCAGGTCACCTGATGCACAAGGGCACCTATCGCATCCTAGAGCCGTTGAGCAAAGGGGGCATGGGCGCCTTGTACCTGGCCGCCGATACAGCCGCCTTTGACCGCAAGTGCGTGATCAAGGAGCTGATCGACTATTACAACCCCGCCGACCTGGAGGAGACGCACCAGGCTCAGGCCCGCTTTGAAACCGAAGCACGGCTGCTGGCCGAATTGAACCATCCCGGCATCCCGCGGATCTATACCTACTTTTCCGAAGCGGGGCGACACTATATCGTCATGGAATATGTCGAGGGTGACATCGTCGAGCAGGGAGTGACCCATGTCGACGCCGCCGGGCGCACCGTCCCGGCCCGTCCACTGCCGCACGAGGCCGTCATCCGGCACGCCATCCGCGTCTGCCGCGTTCTGGAATACCTGGCCGACCGCCCTACCCCAGTGATCCATCACGACATCAAGCCCGCCAACCTGATCGTGGAGGGCGCCAGCAGCGACGTGCGGCTGGTAGACTTTGGCACGGCGCGGATCCACACCCGCCGGCTGTCGCCAGGCGAGCAGCCGGCGGGCTTTGGCACGCAGGGCTATGCCGCACCAGAACAGTACCAGGGCGGTTCGGATCCCCGCTCCGACGTCTACTCGCTCGCCGCCACCGTCTACCACCTGTTGACAGACGACGATCCTGGCGATCACCCCTTCCAGTTTCCCCAGCTCGATACCCTGCCCGCCGTCCTGGCCGATCTCCTGGGACGGGCGCTGCGCCTGGAGGCCAGCCGCCGCAGCACCGCCTTCGAATTCCGCCAAGGGCTGGAAGCCTGGCTCATCCCCGAGAACGTCGCCGGGCCCTTTGTCTTTCGCAGCGGAGGGGTGGCCCACACCACCGAAGATCTGGTCGCCCTGGCCGACCGCTACTGGGCCGACGCCCGCGCCCACCTGGCAACCGGCGACTTTCAGCGCTGGTTCCGCGAGCGCAATCGCCACGACCTGGCAGCCAAGGCCGAATCGGCCCGTCTTGAAGCCGGGGAAGATGCCGACGCCGCGCTTGAGGCCTTTTTGCAGCGCCTCAATCCCCGCCTATCGCCGCCCCGCCCGACCGTAGAGCCGCTGGCCCTCGATCTTTACGTCGGCCGGACCCGCCCCGTCACCGCACAGTTGACCGTGCGCAACCAGGGACGCGGCTATGCCCAGGCAGCCCTCAGCGCGTCGGTGCCTTGGCTGCACTTTGAGCCGGCACAGGTGGGCTGCTTGGCCAACCAGGAAGTGCCGGTGACTGTGTCCCTCGACGCCTCGCAGCTCCCTTTCCGGCACGACAACCAGGCGGTGATAGCCTGCACGCCGACTCGGGGCGCCCGCATGTCGGTGGCCGTCTCTGCCAAATCCAGCCTGGCCTGGGAGCTGCTGCGGCGCCTCCAAGCCTGGCTGCATGGCGTTGGCCTGCGAGCCGGTCAGGGGGTTAGACAGGGCGGGTCGCTTTGGCGACGGACGATCGGCAGCCTGGCAAAATCACGCACCGGGCTGATCATCCTGGCAGCCGAGGCCATCCTGCTCGATGTGCTGTTGGTAGTCCTGTGGTGGCTGTGGTACGGCCTGTCGCCCGATGCGCTGAGCCTGGTTCTTGCCTTCTTCCAGGCCCTGCCCGTGGCGGCATTGGCCATCTTTGTCCTGCCGGCCCTGGCCTTTGTCGGTGGAGCGATCGTATGGCAGCTCTTCAAACACCAGATCTGACAGATTTTGGAAACCTGTCAGATCTTTAGAGGATTAGACCTTGACCGATCCCTGTCCCAACTGCGGCCGCCTCAACCGGCCAGGCGCCCGCTACTGCGCCTCGTGCCAGTCACCGCTAGGGGTGACAAACACAACAGTAGGGGTGACAGACACAGATGCCCAGCTCAGCTCAGGCCAACTGCTGGACGGCGGCAACTATCGCATCGTCCGTCCTTTGGGCAAAGGCGGCATGGGCGCCGTCTATCTGGTCGCCCAGACCAAGGCCTTCGACCGGCTGGCCGTCTTAAAAGAGGTCATCGAATACTTTGACCCGCTCGACCCTGATGCCCGCCAGGAAGCAGCCCGGCGGTTCGAGGCCGAGGCCCGCACCCTGGGTGACCTCAAGCATCCTGGCATCCCCGACCTGTACGCCTACTTTTCCGCAGGCAGCCACAACTACCTGGTCATGGAATATATCGAAGGGCCAGACCTGGCCGACAGCCTGACCGGCCCTGGGTCAGGCGGCCAGGCCGTTTCCGGCAAGGTGCTGACCATGGCCGACGTGCTGCACTATACCATCGAGATCTGCACCGTGCTCGAACACCTGGCCAGCCGCAACCCGCCTGTCGTCCACAACGACATCAAACCGGGCAACATCATCGTCGACCAGAACACCGGACGGGCGGTGCTCGTCGATTTCGGCACGGCCAAGACCCGCTACCTGGTCACTGCCGGCGGCGACCTGTATGGCACAGTGGGCTATGCCGCTCCCGAGCTTTACCGTGGCCAGTCCGAGCCCCGCTCAGACGTCTACTCACTGGCCGCCACCGCCTACCACCTCCTCACCGACGACGACCCGCGCGACCACCCCAACCAGTACCCCCAGCTCGACGCATTGCCGCCCGACCTGGCCGACATCCTTCGCGCCGCCCTCGCCGAGAATGTGACACAGCGGCCGACCGCCGCCGAGTTTCGCCAACACCTGGAAGCCTACCAGGCCGGCCAGACCGGCCCGCTGAAAGCACTGGGGTTCCCCGATGGGGATGCCGCCGACGACCGCGACGAGCTGTTAGAGCTGTCGGTCGAGCACTGGCGCTACGCCGCCGGCCTACTGGCCGACGGCACGCTGGCCCGTTGGCTGCGCCACACACTCCACGACGAGGCTGCCGCCAAGACTGCCGAAGTTGCCGTCCGCCAATGGCCTCAAAACCCAGATGCCGCCCTCGATGCGTTCATCAGGCAGCTGGAGCCCGGCCTCCTGCCGCCGGGCAAGATGGAGCTGCGCACCACCAGCCTCAGGCCCCAGGTGGGTCTGGGACAAAAGGTCACCCAAGCCATCGAGATCACCAACAAAGGCCAGGGCCTGCTACACGGTGAGGTGCTCAGCTCGCAGCCGTGGCTCACGCCGAACAGCAGCACCTTCATCTGTCCACCCGGCGGCACCTGTACTATACCGATCCAGATCGACGCTTCCACCCTGGCCGCCGGCCAGAGCCACCTGGCCGCCGTGACCCTCACCCCGGCCAAGGCGATGCCCGAGGTCGTGCCGGTCCAGGTCACTGTCGTTACCCCGGCAATCCGCGTTGATCCGGCTCGCCTCGATTTCGGCACCGTTCCCCGCCGAGGGCCTGCCCCTGTCAAGACCTTGACCGTGATCAATCCCGGCCCGGCCGTTGCCGACTGCAAAGTGACCGGCATGCCCCAGTGGCTGGCAGCCCGCCCTACTGCATTTCGCCTTCCACCCGGCGCTCAGGAAATCGTCACGATCGAGTTGCGCCCGCAAAAGGTGCCGGGACGCAGCCAGGAGATCGCGTTGACCATAGCCGTGGACAAGGGCCATCCGCAGCAGATCGCTGCTGCCGTGCGGATCAAAGACGCGGGGTTGTGGGGCTGAGGTAAGCGATGATACCCTGGCTTTCCGTCGCCGGTCTGACTGATGCCGGCCGCGAGCGCGAGCTGAACGAAGATAGTTTTTACTACCGGGTCGTCCAGTCGTCTGACGAAGGGCCGCTCGGCCTGCTCGTCGTCGCCGACGGCATGGGCGGCGAGTTGGCCGGCGAGGTCGCCAGTCGTTGGGCAGTGCAGACCCTCAAACGCGAGCTGGCACCCCTGTTCCGGCCCCAGGACCCGGCCGTTACGCGTCTCCTGGACGCGGAAGACCTGGCCGTAATGGGCAGCGGCGTCACCGTCCACCTGGAAGAGACCGACCTGGTCCGCCTGTTGCAGCACGCCGTCGAGCGGGCAAACCAGGTATTGCTGGGCTATGCTCACCGGCACCCTGATCAAGCCGGCGGCATGGGCTCGACGCTGACACTGGCCGTCGTCGAGAACCGGCGTCTCACTCTAATCCACATCGGCGACAGCCGTGCCTACCTTTGGCGCGGCGGTGAGCTGTCCCAACTGACCGAAGACCATTCAGTCCCCGGGGCGCTGCTCAAGCAGGGCAAGATCGAGCCCGATGAGGTCTATACCCATCCCCACCGCAATGTCATCTACCGCGGCCTGGGCCTCAAACCGGGCGCCGAGGTAGACCATTATGCGCCTGTGGAGCTCCGGCCCGGCGATGGACTGCTCCTCTGCTCCGATGGCCTGTGGAACATGGTCTACCCCACCGATCGCCTGGAAGCGCTGCTGGCCGCCGGTGGCGATCCGCGGGTCATCTGCCGCCGACTGGTCGATGCCGCCAACCAGGCCGGCGGTGAGGATAACGTGACGGTAATCTGGGCGCACCTGGAGGGCGACAATGGCTAACTGTCCGCAATGCGGAACACCGGCCAAGCCACAGTCCCTCTTCTGTACGCGCTGCGGCGTCCGGCTGGCTGCCGCAGGCATGCCGGTCGGAGCGGGGGCCGGCGGCATCGGGCCGCTACCTGTCGGCACACCCCTCCAAGGAGGGCGCTACCAGATCATCGGCCAGTTGGGCGAAGGGGGTATGGGTGCCGTCTACCTGGCCAAAGACATGGAGCTGTTTGGCCGGCTGTGCGTCGTCAAGCAAATGCGTCCCTTTTTCGCCAGCCAGACCGAGCGGCGCAAGGCTGAGGACGATTTCAAGCGCGAGGCCGAGGTCCTGGCCCAGCTTAACCAGCCCGGCCATCCCCACATCCCCGAGGTGTATGGCTATTTCGTCGAAGGCGGCGATCAATTCCTGGTCATGAAATATATCGAGGGTGAAAGCCTGGAACGGCGGCTGGACCGGCTCAAGCGTCCCCTGTCCGAGGTAGAGGTGATCCGCTGTGCCAGCGAGGTTGCCAACGCCCTTGTCTACCTCCACAGCCGCAAGCCGCAGCCGGTTATCCACCGCGACATCAAGCCGGCCAATATTATCGTCGATCCCGAAGACCGGGTTTGGCTGGTCGACTTTGGGCTGGCCCGCGCCTCCACAAGCAGTGGCGCGCGGGTCATGCTCGCCGGGGGCAAGACGATTGCCGCCGGCACGCCCGGCTACACGCCCCTGGAGCAGTGGCAGATGCAGGCCAATTCCAAGTCGGACGTCTATGCCCTGGGCGCCACTATGCATCACCTGCTGACCGGCCAAGATCCGCGCGACCGCTTCACCTCCTTTCCCGAGCTGAGCTTTGACATCCTGAAGAACTTTTCCCAGTTCAAGCCGCTGTCCGAGCTGCGGTCCGACCTGAGCTCCGGTATAGTAAACCTGGTCGCCCGCTGCCTGGATCCCGATCCCCGCCGCCGGCCCGACGCAGCGCAGCTCGAGGTTGAGCTGGACGGGCTGGCGCCTACCGGCAGCAAGCTCTTTGACACCGTCCGCCGGTGGAGCCCTACCCTGGGCGAGCTCCTGGGCACTGCCCTGGCTAATTTCGTCCGGGCAATGTTTGGCCAATCGACACCTCAAAAGCGCAGCTCGGTGCAGCCCACTACCCCACCGGCCGACCAGCGGTCCGACCCAAGCCGTCCTGCCATCCCCTGTCTTCTGTGCCGCGGCCAGGGCGTGCGGGCCAACGGCAAGCCCTGCCCCATCTGTCGGGGGACCGGCTACTGGTAAACGTCTGGCCAACAGACCTCAATGTCTGTAACCGACATCGCCAATCTGGATTTGGCGCAGCCCCAACCCAACCCCTTGTGATCCTTTTCCTTTTGACGCTGTTGTAGTATAATGGCCGGCGTGACAGGTCGGCAACCGGACAACCGGCCGGGTCTCTGGTTGCTGACTGTTGAACGCCGATAACTGAATACGTTTTGCAGCGACGCAAAGGAGGGAGATATGGACCTGCAGTTAACCGCTGAACACAAGATGATCCAGGACATGGCGCGTGATTTTGCTCAAAAAGAGATCGCGCCCATCGCCGCCGAGATCGATGAGACGGCATCCTTCCCGACCAAAACCGTCCGAAAGATGGGTGAGCTCGGTTTCATGGGCATCGAGATCCCGGAAGAGTACGGCGGCACCGGCATGGATCCTCTCAGCTACGTGCTGGCCATGATCGAGATATCCAAAGCCTGCGCCTCGCATGGTGTGATCATGTCGGTCAACAATTCGCTCGTCTGCCACGGCCTCTACAAATTTGGCACCGAGCAGCAAAAGCAAGCCTTCCTGGTGCCACTGGCCAGCGGCGAAAAGCTGGGCGCCTACTCCCTGACCGAGCCGCAAGCCGGCTCCGACCCGGCCAACATGCGCTGCACCGCCGAGTATGACCCCGCCGCCGACGAATATGTCATCAACGGCACCAAGGCATGGGTCACCAGCGGCCCGAACGCCGATTACATTGTCCTGTTCGCCATGACCGACCGGAGCAAGGGCACGCGGGGCATCTCGGCCTTTGTCGTCGATACCAAGCTGCCAGGCTTCAAGCCCGGCAAGGTGGAACCAAAACTGGGGATCCGAGCGTCTCATACATCAGAGCTGGTATTCGAGAACTATCGCCTGCCGGCCTGGCACCGGCTGGGCGAAGAGGGCTCTGGTTTCAAGATCGCCCTGGCCATCCTGGATGCCGGGCGGATTGGCATTGCCGCGCAGGCGGTAGGCATCGCCGAGGCGGCTTACGAAGCTGCCCTGGCCTATTCCAAGGAGCGGGAGCAGTTCGGCCAGCCGATCAGCGAGTTCCAGGCCATTCAGTGGATGCTCGCCGACATGAAGACCCGGCTGGAGGCCGCCCGACTGCTGGCCTACCAGGCAGCTCTGGCCAAAGAGGAGGCCGAAAAGGGCAAAGGGCGCTACAGCCTCCAAGCGTCAATGGCCAAGCTGTACGCCTCCGAGACCGCCATGTGGGTCACCACCAAGGCGATCCAGGTCTTTGGCGGCAACGGCTACAGCAAAGAGTACCCGGTAGAGCGCTACTTCCGCGATGCCAAGATCACCGAGATCTATGAAGGCACCAGCGAGATCCAGCGGATGGTGATCGCCAGGAGTGTCCTGGCCTAAGAGTTATGCACGATCTGGGGATCGTCGTCGTAAATTATAACGTCCGCGACCTGCTGCGCGACTGTCTGGCCTCAGTATATGACAGCCACGCCGATTTCACCTGCCAAGTTTGCGTCGTCGACAACGGCTCGACCGACGGCAGCGCCGACATGGTCACCGCCGAATTCCCCCAGGTGCGCCTGATCCGCGCCGAAAACAACGGTTTTGCTGCCGGCAACAACCTCGGTCTGCGTGCCTTTGGCTTTCCCGACGCGGGACAGTTCCGTTATGCCCTGCTCCTCAACCCAGACACGATCCTGCCCCCCGCGGCCCTGGCCGACATGCTGGCCTTTATGGAAGCCCATCCCCAGGCCGGCGCTGCCGGCGCCCGCCTGGTGCGCGACGACGGCAGCCTGGACAAGGCCTGCCGGCGCAGCTTTCCCACACCCGACGTGGCCTTTTACCGGATGTTCGGCCTGAGCCGACTCTTTCCCCGCAGCCGCCGCTTCGGCCGCTACAACCTCACCTACCTGTCGCCTGACATCACCACAAAAGTCGACTCGGTGGTCGGCGCCTTTATGCTCATGCGCGGCGAGGCGCTGGCCCAGGCCGGGCTCCTCGACGAGCGCTACTTTATGTATGCCGAAGACCTGGACCTGTGCTACCGCTTCAAGCAGCGCGGCTGGCAGATATGGTACAACGCCGACGTGACCGTGCTCCATTACAAGGGCCGGTCGAGCCGGCAGCGCAGCGATCTGGCCAATTACCACTTTTATCGCACAATGCGCCTGTTCCACGACGAGCATTTCAAGCAGCGGACATTTTTCCTGGTCAACGGCCTGATCTACGCCGCCATCGGACTGTTGGGCGGATGGGCATTCCTCCGCGACCGGCTACGCCCGGCCGGGCAGCGTGGTGTAGCCTCAGCCATGCCGACCAAGGGAGGCGCCACATTGCCATGAAACGCAAAGCGGACCTGCTATTCGGCTTGTTGCTTGTGATCAGCGACCTGAGCATGGCCACCGGCGCGTTCTACCTGGCCTATTGGCTGCGCACTACCATCGCCGTGCCGCCACCGGTCAACATCGCCCCGTTCCAGGACTATGTCTCGATGCTACTAGTCCAGGTCGCCACCCTGATCGGCGTCTATTTCTTTTCCCGTTTGTACGACCTAAAGCGCGCCTCGTCCCACCTCGATGAGCTATACCGCATATTTGCCGCGACGTCGATCGGCATCGTCGTCTCCATCGCCCTCACTTCCTTTATGTTCAAGAACAGCGCCATGGAGCTAAACTACCCGCGCGCCATGATCGTCTACGATTGGCTGCTGACCGTCGTCCTGGTAGCGATCGGCCGCTCACTGGTCATGTGGCTGCGCGCCAGGCTCCGCCAACGTGGCGGGCTCGCCGAGCGGTTGCTGATCGTCGGCACCGGCGAGGTGGGACGCATGATCCTGCAAAAGGTCCGCCAAATGCCGAGCCTGGGCTACCAGGTCGTCGGCTTTGTGAACGGTGAGAGCACACCCGGTCAGCAGGTCATGGGTGTGCCGGTGCTTGGCACCGTGGACGACCTGCCGCGCCTCATCGAGGAGCACCACATCGACGAGGCCATCGTCGGTCTGCCAGAGCTGACCCACCAGGAGGCGCTGACCATTATCTCCCGCTGCGAGCGGGGCCAGGTGGGAATCAAGATCTTTCCCGACCTGTTCCAGATCATCGCCTCTGAGATGAGCATCGGCGACCTGGGCGGACTGCCGCTCCTCAGTGTGCGCGACGTAGCCCTGCGCGGCTGGAAATTGACCCTCAAGCGGGCGGTCGATCTGGTCGGCAGCGCCCTGGCGCTGGTATTCCTGTCCCCCTTTCTGATGCTCGTTGCCCTGGCCATCAAGCTCGAGTCACCGGGGCCGGTGTTCTACGCCCAAGAGCGGATGGGACTGGACGCCCGACCCTTCTGGTGCATCAAATTCCGTTCCATGCGCCAGGATGCCGAAAAGAACGGCCCAGGCTGGACTTCTGAGAACGACCCGCGCCGCACTCGCGTCGGCACCTTCATCCGCCGCTTTTCGATCGACGAGCTGCCCCAGTTCATCAACGTCCTGATGGGCGAGATGAGCCTGGTTGGCCCCCGCCCCGAGCGTCCCGTTTATGTTGACCAGTTCCGGCGCAGCATCCCCCGCTACATGGACCGCCACCGGGAAAAGGCGGGCCTCACCGGCTGGGCCCAGGTCAACGGCCTGCGAGGCGATACCTCTATTGCCGAGCGGACCAAGTACGATCTATGGTACATCGAGAACTGGTCGTTATGGCTCGATTTCAAGATCATTTTGCGCACTGCTATCAGTATCTTTGGCAGTCGCCACGCGTACTAGGATTTTCGATTTTCGATTTTCGATTTTGGCCGCCCATGGCTGGCGGCACAGGAATTCGGGATTCTGCCTCAAGCTGCTATCTGTGCGATTTGACACAGCCCTGGTTCTAGTCTATACTTGCCCCCGGTTGTGAAACAGACCTGACAGGTTGATACTTGCCTTTCAGGTCTCCAATGAAGGAGACATTACTATGAAGGATCGCCCGCTGCTCTTGGCGCTGGGGCTGGTAGCCCTTGGTGCAATAGTCGGTATCGGCATCGGCCTCATCCTCGGCTGGGTTGTCTGGCCGGTGGACTATGACGGCGTCAGGCTGCCCGACATGGCACCCCAGGACAAGGAAACATACATCGTCCTGGTCGGCGCTGCATACAACCAGGATCATGACCTGGCAAAAGCCCGGGAGCGCCTGGCCAGCCTCGAGGTGCCCAACGCTGCCCAGTGGGTAGCCGAGCTGGCCGACACCTACATCCGCGAGGGTCGCGACCAAAAGGAAACAGGCTACCTGGTGGCCTTGGCCAACGGCCTGGACATGGCCAGTCCGGCCATGCTCGCCTACCTGCCGACCAACACGCCCGTGCCGACCGATACCCCTACTGCGACGCCGGTCCCGACCGATACCCCCATACCACCCACCGACACACCGGTGCCGCCGACTGACACACCCGTGCCGCCGACCGATACATCGGTACCACCCACCGACACAGCGGTGCCGCCTACCGATACGCCCAAGCCGCCTGCCAAGCCCACTGCCAAGCCGACCGCCAAACCAACGGCCGCGCCGACGGCAACATCCAAGCCGGCCGCCAAATGGTCCTGGTCAGTGCGGCTGGTTGGGCCGGGAGAGGATGGGCAGAGTTGTACTGCTGGCAACCTGCAAGTCCACGTGACAGTCGTGGACGCAGCCGGGCGGCAGCTCGGCGGAGTGTGGATCTTTGACAAGTACTCTGGTCAGTACCAGGTGACAGGCAACGTCGGCTCGCCGGATTGGGGCCCGGGTGAAACCAAGTTCGAATATGGGCGCGATGGGGGAGGCAGTGTGTGCATCGCCAATAGCCAGGGTGGGCCATGCGAGACGGACTTTACCCGCGACATGCCCTGTTTTGCCTCCCCGCCTTTCGAAGACAAGTGGGCAGCCGGCTATTGCCAATGCTGTAGCCCTGAGGCTGCCGCTAACAAAGAGCTTTGCCGGCAGTTATACGATGCAGGTAACGGCTGTATTAACTACCCAGGCGGACACTATACTTGGCGGGTGCTATATAAACGCAATTGGTAGCCCCAGGAGCCATTAGAGCCTTTGTCATGCTGACATGCAGGATCGCTCGCGGCTGCGAAGCGAACGAAGATCGTCTCTCCTCTGCCAGCGAGACCAGCCGCTACGCTCAGCATGTCATTCGTCGAGCGCCGCTCTGCACGGCGCTCGGTCTTTTTGTCGCCACCCTGATCCTCTACCTGTGGACCCTGGCCCCCGGCCTGGTTCGGGGCGACGGCGCTGAGCTGCAATACATCGTGGCCATCCGGGGGGTGGCCCATCCGACCGGCTACCCCCTCTACACCCTGTTTGGCTGGCTGTGGACCAAGGTCATCCCCTTTGGCTCCATCGCCTGGCGCATTAACCTGCTATCTGCGGTGTGCGGTGCGGGCGCGGTGGCCCTGGTGTATGGCATCGTCTACCGCCTCACCCGCCGGCTCATCCCGGCCCTGGCCGGGGCGCTCTTCCTGGCCCTGTCGCCAATGTTTTGGACCCTCAGCAGCGTCACCGAGGTCTATGCCCTGCACGCCCTGTTTGTCGCCGCCGTCCTCTACCTGCTCCTGGCTTGGCGCGATGCCACAAGCCATCGCTTCAGCCTCCTGGTGCTGATCGCTTTCGTCTACGGCCTCAGCCTCAGCCACCACCGGACCATGCTTCTCCTCGCCCCGGCGATGCTGCTGTTTGTGCTGCTGGTGGAGCGACCTGGACGATCAACAGGACGGGTAGGGCGACTAATCCGGCGCAGCCTGGTGCTGGTCGTCGCCTTCCTCGCCGGCCTGCTGCCCTACCTTCACATTTTTGCCTACCACCTCAGCCGTGACCGGACCTTGCAGTATGTCGTGGTGAACGTCATCCTCGGCGGGGACTTTGCCGGCTTTCTCGGCCTGCGCTCCGATCCACTGCACGTGCTATGGGAGCTGCCCATGCAGCAGTTCGGCTTGCCCGGCCTGATCGCCGCCGCCGCCGGCCTGGTCTGGCTTGCCTGGAAACAGCGCCACGCCGCCTGGCTGTTGGGCATCGCCTGCCTGGCGAACGTTGGCTTTTGCCTGTTCTACAACGTGCCCGACATCCCCGACTTTTCCCTGCCTACCACCCTCATTCTGTCCATCTGGGCCGGAGCCTCAGCCGGTTTCCTGTCCCAGTCCAGAGCGGACAAGAAGCTCGAACATCACCGGCCCGCGCGCGGCGCTCTTGCGCGCCTTCGTGGTTCAAGGTCTCTCCGCCTCGCCTTGGAGCTTTTGCTCTTAATAGTCGCCGCTGCGTCGTTTCGCCATCTACCGGAAGCTCAGGACAACATCGCCAGCCGGGACGGCGGCATCGAGGAGGAAGGTCGGGCGCTGCTGGCCTACCCTTTTGAGCCGGGCGCCAGTATCATTGCCGACTGGGATCTGGCCATGGCCGTTCGATTTCTGCGCAATGTGGAGGGTATCCAGGCCGACGTGCGGGTGTCAAGCGTGCGGCTGGGGCGCGAAAAAGGCTGCGACACACTGCGGGCTGCCTTGGAGTCAGGCCAAGCCGTCTACATCGCGCCTGCCGTGCGGCTCACACGCCTGCCCGACGGCTATCAGTTCGAGACGGCAGCACCGTACCTCAAGATCTCTAGCCAGACGGCGCCATATACCCGCCTGGACCGCGAGGTCGATCCTCAGGTGATGCTGGAGGGGATCCAACGTCATGACGATCTGCTGATCTTGCGCTGGCTGGTCTCCGCCTCACCGTTGACCACCGACTATACTACCTATGTCCACTATTTCAACGCTGCCGGCGAGCCGCTCGGCCAAGAGGACAAGGGCATGGGCGCCGAGCTGAGCTGCTGGTATCCGCCCACCTCGTGGCCACCCGGCCAGGTAATTCAAGATCTGTACATCGTGCCGGCCGGCACGGCAGCGGTTCGCATCGGCCTGTACAGCCTGATCGACGGCCAGGTCCAGTCCTTGGGCGACGCCATAACCATCCCCCTTCCCTGAGAAGACCTGGCAGGTCTATTCAGATTCTAACGCAATTCTAGCGCCTCTCTTCTTGACAGTCTCGCCGGTTCGTGGTATTATCAGGGCGTAGGCGCTTTAGCACTCTCACCTATCGAGTGCTAAAGCGCCGCTAGATGGGCGAATTTGAAAGATAATGGATGAATTAACGCCGCGCCAGCAACTGATCTTGGGACTGATCGTCCGCGAATATGTCGCCGGAGCGCAGCCGGTCGGCTCCAGAGCCGTCGAAGGCTATGGGCTGGGCGTAAGCTCGGCTACGATCCGCAACGAGATGGCCTCCTTGGAGGAGCTGGGCTATCTAACCCACCCGCATACCTCGGCCGGGCGTGTGCCCACTGAGGAGGGCTATCGCTACTTTGTCGAGCGGCTGATGCGCGAGATTCAATTGCCGCTGGACGATCAGCGCCTGATCCGCCATCAATTCCATCAGGTGGGCGTTGACCTCGAGCAGTGGATGCAGCTTGCCGCTTCGGTGCTGGCCCGCACCGCCCAGTCGGCGGCTGTCGTGACCAGCCCCAAGATCGACCAGTGCCGGTTGAAACACATGGAGCTGATCGCCATCCGTGAGACGATGGCCATGCTGATCGTCGTGCTCGAAGGCGGCATGGTTTACCAGCGGATGCTGACCCTCGACGAACCGTTTGGCCAGGAAACCCTCACCCAGATCGGCAACCGCCTGAATGACCTGTGCACGGGGGCCTCCATGCCACGGGTAGTGGCCAATCGTTCACAAGTAGGCGTCTTTGAGCAACAGGTCCTGGACATCGTCGTACAGGTGATGAGCCAGGTCGACGACCAGGCCAACCTGCGCGTCTACCGCGATGGGCTGATCAACATCCTGCGCCAGCCCGAGTTCGCCGAGCCGGAAGTGGCCCAGAAGATCGTCCGGGTCCTGGAAGAACGCACTGTGCTCGAGCAATTGATGACCGAGGCGATCCCACTGGACATCGGCGGCGTGCAGGTCATTATCGGCGGCGAAGGGCGCTGGGATGAGCTCAAGTCGTGCAGCCTGGTGCTCTCACCCTACGGTCTGACCGGCACAGTCACCGGGGCTTTGGGCGTGCTGGGGCCGGTCCGCATGTCCTACAGCCGGGCCATCTCCACCGTCCGCTATGTCGCCTCGCTGATGACCGACCTGTTCCGCGATCTGTACGGTGAGAGTTAGGAATACCAGGACTGAACGCAGATGTATGAGATTATGTTGAGGAGAGCTAGATATCATGGCTGAAGAAGAACTTATCACTGAGACCGAAGCACCTTCAGTCGAATCAGTAGCAGAAGGGGCCGAGACACAGCCCGATGAGCTGGCGGCCCTTCACCGGGAACTGGAACAGACCAAGGCTAAAGAGGCCGAGTATCTGGATGGCTGGCAGCGGGCCAGGGCCGAGCTGGCTAACGCCCGCAAGCGCTTCCAACGCGACCAGGAACAGGCCTACACCAACGCGACAGCCCAGGTAGTGACCCGCCTGCTGCCGATCGTCGACGACCTGGAGCGGGCGTTCAATACCCTGCCCCACAACCTGTCTGGCCTGACCTGGATCGGCGGCATCCTGCTCATCCAGCGCAAGCTGGAGCTGCTCCTGGAGCAGGAAGGCGCCGTTCCGATCGAGGCGGTCGGCCAGCCGTTCGACCCGTTCACCCACGAGGCGGTCACCCTCGAGCCCTCCGACACCGTCCCAGAGGGGCACGTCATCAGCGAGCTGCAAAAAGGCTACAAGATGGGCGACCGTGTGTTGCGGCCGACCATGGCCCGTGTGTCATCTGGTCCAACCTCAAAGCCAGAAGTAACATCTGAACCTGCCGAGTCTCCCGACCAGGAGCCGGCAGACGAAAAATAGCCCATTCTTGAACTATTGAAGGAGACGAAATCATGGCTAAAATCGTCGGCATCGATCTAGGCACAACCAACTCGGTGTGCGCAGTGATGGAAGGCGGCGAGCCGACCATCATCCCCAGCTCGGAGGGCGGCCGGCTTTTCCCCTCCGTCGTGGCAGTCAACCCCAAGACAAATGAGCGAATGGTGGGCCAGGTCGCGCGCCGCCAGGCAATCACCAACCCTGACAACACCATCTCTTCGATCAAACGGCTGATGGGCCGCAAGTACGAAGATGCTGAGGTCAGCAAGGCACGGCAGGTGCTGCCCTACAAGATCACAGCGCAGCCCAACGGCGACGCCTGGGTGCAGATGGGCAGCAAGAGCTATTCCCCGCCCGAGATCTCGGCGATGATCCTGCAAAAGATCAAGCAGGACGCCGAGGCCTACCTGGGCGAGCCGGTGGTCGAGGCGGTCATCACTGTCCCGGCCTATTTCAACGACAGCCAGCGGCAGGCAACCAAAGATGCCGGCAAGATCGCCGGGCTGAGTGTGCTGCGCATCATCAACGAGCCAACCGCCTCGGCCCTGGCCTATGGCCTGGGCAAGGGCATCGAACAGCGGATCGCCGTCTACGACCTGGGCGGCGGCACCTTCGACATCAGCATCCTAGACGTCGGCGACGAGGTCTTTGAAGTCAAGTCAACCAACGGCGACACCTTCCTGGGTGGCGACGACTTTGACCAGCGGATTATCAACTGGGTGGCCGATGAGTTCCGCAAGGAGCAGGGCATTGACCTGCGCCAGGACCGCATGGCCCTCCAGCGGCTGAAAGAGGCCGCCGAAAAGGCCAAGATCGAACTGTCCACCACGATGCAGTCCGAGATAAACCTGCCGTTCATCACCGCCGACGCCAGCGGTCCCAAACACCTGCAAATGGCCCTCAGCCGGGCCAAGATGGAGCAGTTGGTCGAAGACCTGATCCAACGCACCATCGTCCCGTGCGAGCAGGCGCTCAAGGACGCCAAGCTGACCCAAGCCGACATCGACCAGGTGGTGCTGGTCGGCGGCATGACCCGCATGCCGGCCGTCGTCGAGGCGGTGCGCCGCTTCTTTGCCAAAGAGCCACACAAGGGCGTCAACCCCGACGAAGTGGTGGCCCTCGGCGCGGCCATCCAGGCCGGCGTGTTGAAGGGCGAAGTGAAGGATGTGCTGCTGCTGGACGTGACGCCGCTGACCCTGAGCATCGAGACGCTCGGCGCTGTAGCCACGGCCCTGATCGAGCGCAACACAACCATCCCCACCAAAAAGGGCCAGATCTTTTCCACCGCCGCCGACGGCCAGACGCAAGTGGAGATCCACGTTCTACAGGGTGAGCGCCCCATGGCTGCTGACAACAAGACCTTGGGCCGCTTTATCCTGGACGGCATCCCGCCCGCGCCGCGCGGCATCCCGCAGATCGAAGTCACCTTCGACATCGATGCCGACGGCATCCTCCACGTCGCGGCCCAGGACAAGGCCACCGGCCGCCTCCAGTCGATCACCATCACCGCCTCCAGCGGCCTGGTCAAGGACGAGATCGACCGCATGGTCCGTGAAGCCGACCAGCACCGCCAGGATGACCAGAAGCGGCGCGAAGAGGTCGAGGCCCGCAATCAGGCCGACTCGCTCGTCTACCAGGCCGAAAAACTGATCCGCGACCAGGGCGACAAGATACCAGGCGACGTCAAAACCGAAGTCGAAGGCAAGATCGCCGCCTGCCGCTCGGCCCTGCAGGGCCAGGACGTTGCCTACTTGCAGCGCACCGTTCAGGAGCTGTCCGAGTCAGTGCAAAAGATGGGCGCGTCCATGTATCAGCAGCCCGGCACGCCGCCGCCATCCGACGGCGGCCCAACTGCCGGTCCCGGCGGTGACGAAGAGGTTGTTGAAGGGGAATATACCGAGGCGTAATGAGCGCCAAACGCGACTATTACAGCGTTCTGGGCGTCGACCGCCAGGCGACGGACGAGGAGGTCAAAAAGGCCTTCCGTCGCCTGGCGCGCCAGTATCACCCAGACGTAAACAAGAACCCTGACGCCGAAGCCAGGTTCAAAGAGATCAACGAAGCCTACGAAGTCCTGTCCGACACCGACAAGCGGGCCATGTACGACCGCTTTGGCCACACCGGCCCGCAGGCTGGCTTTGGCGGCGGCGGCGGCTTTTCCGGCGGATTTGGCGGCATTGAGGATATCTTTGACGCCTTTTTTGGCGGCGGTATGCGCACCGGGACGGCTGCCCGCCCCGGGCCGGTCCGGGGCGTTGACCTGCGCTACAACCTCCAGATCGAATTCGAGGAAGCAGTTTTTGGCTGCGAAAAGCAGATCGTCGTTCCCCGTCACGAGACCTGTCCCTCCTGCAAGGGAAGTGGTGCTGAGCCTGGCACCCACCCAATCCGCTGTCCGCAGTGTAACGGCACCGGCGAGGTCCGCCGCCAGCAGCAGACCTTCCTCGGCTCCTTTGTCCAAGTGAACGCCTGCCCGCGCTGCAACGGCGAGCGCGAGATCGTGACCACACCTTGCACCCAATGCCGAGGGCGCAAGACAATCCAAGTTGAGCGGACCATCTCAGTCAAGATCCCACCCGGCGTCGACACCGGTACCCATGTCCGGCTGGCCGGCGAGGGTGAGGTCGGCCAGAGAGGGGGGCCGCCAGGCAACCTATTCGTCGTGCTCGACGTCAAGCCCCACCCATATTTCCAGCGACAGGAAAACCACATCGTCCTCGAGATGCCGCTCAACATGGCGCGAGCTGCCCTGGGCGGCAAAGTCAAGGTTCCAACACTGGATGGTGATGTGGAACTGGACGTTCCCTCTGGCACCCAAACCGGCGACACTTTCCGGCTGCGCGCCAAGGGGATACCCTACCTCCAACGCAGCGGCCGGGGCGACCAGCTGATCCTGGTCCGGGTTGTGACTCCCACCAAGCTGACGCCCCGCCAAAAGGAGCTGTTCAAAGAATTGGAGAGCACGATGTGCGACGAGGATTGCCGGCAACCAGAAAAGGGGCTCTTTGACAAGATCAGAGACGCCCTGGGCATAAACGGAGGGAATTAACTACTAGATTGATATGGCTTGAGATCTGCGTCCAGGCCGGCAGCGACACGGAAGTGGCCGAAGCCGTAACCAGCTTGTTCAACCGCTATGGCTGTGGCGGGGCAGTGATCGAGGTGCCGGTGGACCTATTCGAGCACGAGTTGGACACTGCCCCCCTGCCAACTCACGTCATAGTCAAGACCTACCTGCCCCTCGACGGCACGGCTGACGAGCTGCGCCGCCGATTGGAGGAAGGCCTGTGGCACTTGGCGCAGATCCACCCGTTCCCGGAACCAACCATCCGCGAGCTGGCCGAAGCAGATTGGGCTGAAGCCTGGAAACAGCAATATCACCTCCTGCGCGTCGGCCGGCGCGTGGTTATCGTTCCCGCCTGGGAGTCGTACGATCCCACCCCCGCTGAGGTCGTCATCCGCCTGGAACCGGGCATGGCTTTCGGCACCGGGCTGCACCCAACCACCCGCCTCTGCCTGGAGGCGATTGAGCAGCGCCTCTCGCCCGGCCAAACCGTCCTCGACGTCGGCACCGGATCCGGCATCCTGGCCATCGCCGCCGCCAAGCTTGGCGGCAGCCCTGTCCTGGCCATTGATGCCGATCCCCAGGCAGTCACCGTCGCCCAGCAGAACGTCGCGCTGAACGGCGTCGCCAACCAGGTCCAAGTGCGGCACAGCTCCCTGCCCGGCGGCGGAGAGATGCCCGTCTATTTTGTCCTGGAACACCCGCTCGAGCCGCTCGACGCCGGGCAATTCCACCTGGTCGCAGTTAACATCCTTGCCCCAGTCATTGTCGGCATGGCTCATGCCCTGGCCGCTCGCCTGGCGCCCGGTGGCTGTGTCGTCGCCGCCGGCCTCGTCGACAGCCAGGAAGAGGAGGTCACCGCTGCGTTTCACGCCCAAGGGCTCGAGATTGTCAACCGCGCCCAGGAGAAAGACTGGATATGCCTCACCGCTTCTTTATCCCCCCCGAGTGGCTGACAGGCGACGCCGTCGCCATTGCGGGCTCCCAAGCCCGCCAGATCGCCCGCGTCCTGCGGATGCGGCCCGGCGACCGCCTGGTCGTGCTTGATGACTGTGGATGGGAGTTTGAGGTGCAACTGCTCGTCGTTCAGCCCGAGCTGGTAAGAGGCGAGATATTGAGCCGGCGGTCGGCAACCGGCGAGCCGCACACCCGCATCATCCTCTATCAGGGCATGCTAAAAAGGGACCATTTCGAGTTTGTCCTGCAAAAGGGCACCGAGCTGGGCATCGCCGAGTTTGTGCCGCTGATTACCGCCCGGACCGTAGCGCTGGACCGCGATGCACCGGGCAAAAAACACTCCCGCTGGCAGGCGATCATCCAGGAGGCCGCCGAGCAGAGCCGGCGGGGCCGAAAGCCGGCGCTGCGCGCAGCCATACCCTTTGCCCAGGCGTGCGAAGAGGTGAGCCGCTGCGCCGGACTCAAGCTGCTACCCTGGGAGGAGGAAACCCAGACCGGCCTGCGCGGTGTTCTGCGGGCTGCCGCACCGGCTGGAACACCGACCACCGTCCATCTCTTCATTGGGCCGGAGGGTGGCTTTACCCCCGGCGAGGCAGGCCTGGCGCAGGATCACGGGCTGCTGCCGGTCACGCTCGGGCGGCGCATCCTCCGCGCCGAGACCGCCGGGTTGGTGGCTACCGCCGCCATCCTGTACGAACGGGGCGATCTTGAATAGCATCGCCCCAGGGGAATGAGCACGCTATGCGCCTGATATCACGGCGGTCGATAGAATGTGACGACGCCGAGTTCGGCGCCCTGGCGCAAGCCATCCTGGACGAGGGACTGACGTTGCGCTTTCGCGCCAAGGGGATGAGTATGCACCCGTTCGTCCGCACCGGCGACCTCCTGCACGTCCGGGCAGTGGCTCCCGAGCAGGTGCGCGTCGGCGATCTGGTTATGTTCCGGACCGCCGGCTCGAAAGTAATCGTCCACCGCGTGCTGCGGCGGACGAAATTGGCAGAGAAACTCGCCTTTGTCATCAAGGGTGATCGGGTCGAACAGCCCGACGGCATTGTCCCGGCCGAAAATATCCTGGGCCAGGTGATCGCCCGCGAGCGGAACGGAGTCAAGATCGACCTGACCACGCCCGCGCGGCGCTTGGTGAAGGCAGGGATCGCCTGGCTGTCGCCGGTCTGGCCTGTCGTGATGCCTATCGCCGGCCGGCTGCGCTCTATCGTTAAAAGAAGGAGTTGAACCGATGTTTAGATTCTTTTCTTCGCGCGGAATGATGGTGGGAACTACAGTGGGCCTGCTGCTTTTCGTGATAGCCCTGGTGCTGCTTGGGCCTGCACCGCGCGCCGACGCCGCAAGTGTTCCACAGCCGCAAACCCCTGCCGTCCGGCTACAGCCTGGCGATGGCGTGCAACTGCTGTCTTCAGACGACGGCGGGATCACCTTCCAAGTGTCGGTGCCATGGGACCAACTGGTCGTCGAGCCGCTGACCAACGATGGCCGGCAGTTCGTCCGGCTGTCCATGCCAGGTTGGTCCGTCACCCAACAGTCAGGAGAGCCGCAACTGCCGCTCGTGGCCCTGGCCCTGGGCGTGCCCTTTGGCGTTGGCCTGCAAGTTGAAGTGGTTCCGGGTGCGACCAGCTCGGTGGCACTGCCAAACCCGGTCGTCCCTGCTCCAACGCTGCGAGCCGATTGGGATCTGGACGCTTTAACCCAAGGGCGCAGCCTGTTGCCCACCCCGGTCACCGAGCTCGACCCGGCGGGCGAGATTTACGGGTCCGGTGCCGCCTATCCGGGTGTATTGGCCGAGATCGCAGACGACGGCATCATCCGCCAGCAGCGCGTCGTTGGAATAGTCGTGTATCCAATCCAGTACCAACCGGGATCGAAGACGGTGACAATCTACCACAGCCTGATCGTCCATGTCCGTTTCAAGCCCGATCCGTCCGCCGATGGCCTGGCCCTGGGTTCTCAGCCAGAATCGGCAGCTTACGAGGAGCTGTTCCAGACACAGATCCTCAACTACGACTCGGCCCGCGCCTGGCGCCAGAAACCGGCCGACACCGCTGCTTCCGCCGCTCCTTGGACGCCGCCGGTCCCCGGCTACAAGATGCTAATCAGGCAGGAAGGGATGTACAAGGTTACCTACACCGACCTGGTAACTGCCGGCGTGCCGGTCGACGACCTCATCCCCTCCACCCTCCAGGTCATGAACATGGGCGCCCAGATCGCTATCTCTGTGACCGGCGAAGCCGACAACAGCTTCGATCCGGGGGATTACCTGCTGTTCTACGGGCAGGGGGTAAATACCAAGTACACCACCGACAATGTCTACTGGCTCACCTACGGTCAGGGTCCGGGACTGCGCATGACCAGCCGGGATGGGACGCCGTCGGCCGGCGCCAACCCCCTTCCTTACAGTGCCCGCCTGTACGCGCAACAGAACGCCTACTACATGAGCCGAGTGCCGGGCGACGAAAACCTGGAGCGGTTTCTGTGGGATTATGTCTATGCGCCCAGCAAACCGTCCTGGTCCTACACCTTTTCGCTGACGTCGCTGCCCGCCGAACCGTCCACGGCAACGCTCCAGTTCCGGCTGTTGGGTTATGTCGACAACGGCATCAACCCTGACCATCACACCCAGATTACCGTGAACGGCAACCTGGTAGCCGAGGATTGGTGGGACGGCCTCACCTGGTACACGGTTACGGTCAGCTTTCCCCAATCGTACCTGGCAGTAGGAAGCAACACCCTCACCCTCACCTGCCCGAACGATACGGGGGTTGGCTATGACCTGGTGTACGTTGACTGGGTCGAGCTGACCTATTCGCGCCTGTTTACGGCCACGGCCGATCTGTTGTCGTTCGGCTATGACATCACCGGCACCTGGAAATACGAGGCCGGCGGCCTGACCAGCGATCAGGTGTTCGCCTTTGATGTGTCCAACGTCGGCGCGGTTGAAGAGATCACCGGCGGCCTGGTCATCACTGCGACTTCGGGTTTTTCATTCCTGTTCACCGACCAGGTGACGACGCCCACCAATTATGTAGTCATGTCCGGCTCCAAGTTCCTATCGCCGCCAAGCATCGTGCCGGATACGCCCTCCGATCTACAGGCGGCAACCAACGGTGCCGACTATATCCTGTTGACCCATCCGGCCTTTTACAGCGACGTCGTGCCCCTGGCAGACCACCGCGCGTCGCGAGGGCTGAGGGTGGCGCTGATCGACGTCCAGGATGTGTACGACGAGTTTGGCTATGGCCTCACCGGCGTCAAGCCGATCCGCGATTTCCTCGGTTATGCCGCCGCTCATTGGCAACCGCCGGCCGCCAGCTATGTGGTCCTGGTCGGCGACGGGAACTATGATCCCAAGAACTACCGAGGGCTGAACAAAACCTCCTTCTTCCCGCCCTACCTGGCCCCGGTTGATCCGTGGATCAACGAAACGGCCGCCGATAACCGGTACGTAACCTTGACCGAGGGCGATAACCTTCCCGACATGATGCTCGGCCGTCTGCCGGTCAACTCGACAACCCAGGCCAGCGCGGTGGTCAGCAAGACCCTAACCTACGAGCAAAACCCGCCGGCCGGCGATTGGAGTCAGCGCCTGCTGTTCGTCGCCGACGACGCCGACAGCGCCGGTGACTTTGCCGCCGCCTCGGAGCATTTCATCGACTGTTGTGTGCCAGAGCCCTATAAATCTAAATCGGACCGGGTTTACTATCTAGTCACCCACCAGACACCCGCCGAGGCCAAGGCCGCCATCATCGCGGCGATCAGCGATGGGCGATTGATCGTCAACTACATCGGCCACTCCGCTTACACCTATTGGGCCGCTGAACAGCTTTTTCACGCCAACGACATCCCCTCCCTCAACAACGGCAACAAGCTGCCGATCATGCTGCCGATGACCTGCTACGAAGGCTATTACCATTCCCCGCAGACGAACCAGGAATCGATGGGCGAGCGGATCGTCCGAGCCGTCGGGCGGGGTGCCGTGGCAAGCTGGTCGCCGACAGGCCTTGGCGTCGCGACCGCCCACGACTTTTTGGACCAGGGGTTCCTGGACGCATTGTTCAAGGACGGGCTGCGCAGGGTTGGTGAGGCGACAAC
>DAOUGI010000053.1:0-7939 GCA_034429215.1 Anaerolineae bacterium
GCTCACCCTGTACGTTCATCGGCGAGTATGGCCGTTTGGCATCGGACTCGTCTTGTGTTACAATCGCCAAGAGGCCATCGTAAGCGCGGTTATGACGGATGGCGCAGTTGCCCGGTATCGGGAACTTGGATTTTCGACCGTAGCATCCCATGTTGTGCCCAGATCCATTGCGAGGTGAACGATGATACTCCTGAATCCAAAACAGCACAGTCGCCCATATCGTGACGAGCGGTCGAGGCAGATCATGCTCAAAACGATCGACTTTTTCGAACAAAAAGGCAAGCGCAAGCTCAAAGAAGACGACCGTGAGCGGGTGTGGTACGCCGATTTCCTCGACTTTCAGAGAGACGAACAGCTCTTTGCCACCCTCCTGACGCCTGCCGGCTATGGCCACCCCGATTGCCGGTGGGACACCTGGCGCAACTGCGAGTTTAATGAGATCTTGGCCTTCTACGGCCTGCACTACTGGTACACCTGGCAGGTATCGATCCTCGGCCTGGGCCCGATCTGGATGAGCGCCAACGAAGGACTCAAGCAGCGAGCCGCCCAGCTCCTCCGGGAAGGGGCGGTCTTTGCCTTTGGCCTCTCCGAGCGAGCCCATGGCGCGGATATCTACTCGACCGAGATGGCGCTCACCCCCCAGCCGGATGGCACCTATCGGGCCAATGGGGAAAAATACTACATCGGCAACGGCAATACCGCGCCCATGGTATCCACCTTTGGCAAAATGGCCGGCGCCGGCGATTACGTCTTTTTCGTGGCCGACTATCGCCACAAGAACTATGAGCTGGTCAAGAACGTCGTCAACACCCAGTCCTATGTAGCCGATTTCGCCCTGCGCGACTATCCAATCACCTCGGCCGACATCCTTTCCCAGGGCCAGGAGGCCTGGGACACAGCGCTCAACACCGTCAACATCGGCAAGTACAACCTCGGCTGGGCCTCCATCGGCATCTGCACCCATGCTCTGTACGAAGCCGTCCGCCACGCCGCCAACCGCCGGCTGTACGGCATGGCCGTCACCGATTTCCCTCACGTAAAGCAGATGTTCACCGACGCCTATGCCCGCCTGACGGCCATGAAGCTCTTTGCCCTGCGGGCGTCCGACTATATGCGCTCCGCCTCGCCCCAGGACCGGCGCTACCTCCTCTACAACCCGGTGGTCAAGATGAAAGTCACCACCCAGGGAGAGCAAGTGATCAACCTGCTGTGGGACGTGATCGCCGCCAAGGGGTTCGAGAGGGACATGTACTTTGAGATGGCCGCGCGCGACATCCGGGCCCTGCCCAAGCTGGAGGGGACGGTCCACGTCAACATCGCCCTGATCGTCAAGTTCATGGCCAACTACTTCTTTAACCCGGCCGCCTATCCAGAAGTGCCGCTGCGCGACGATCCCGTCAACGACGATTTCCTCTTCCGCCAGGGCCCGGCCAAAGGCTTGGGCCGGATCCAGTTCCACGACTATAACCCCATCCTGGACGGCTGCGGCCTGCCCAATGTGCAGCTATTCAGGGAACAGGTTGCCACGTTCAAAGACCTCTTGGCCCGGGCAACTCCTACCGAGGCGCAGACGAAGGATGTCGACTTTCTACTGGCAATGGGCGAGATCTTTACCCTGGTGGTCTACGGTCAGTTGATCCTTGAAGCCGCCAAGTTGTACGCAGTGAGCGATGACCTGGTCGACCAGATCTTTGACGTCATGGTCCGCGATCTGTCCGGTTTTGCCCTGCAGCTCCACAACAAGCCCAGCAGCACCGGCCCGCAGATGGACTATTGCCTCAAGATGATCCGCAAACCGGCGGCGGCAGAGGAGCGCTACCGGCGGGTGTGGCAGGAGGTTCACGCCCTCCGAGACGCCTACGAGATGAACCCGTAGCACCGAGCGGCCCCGCCTGAAAGGCGGGGCCGTTTAGAGCGCCTGGCAAGACCCTAGAGCCTGTCGCCCTGCAATACTCTCGATCCTGTCACCCTGACATGCAGGGCCGACGAAGATCCCTTGTGCCGCATGTTTCTGGCGGCCCTTCAGGGGACTCGCGGCTGCGCCGGCGAAGGGTCTCTCTTGGCTTGTTGTTAGGCGCTCTTACTCGAGCATCAGCGCCGCAGCCTGCTTGAGAATGTCCGTCACCGGGTGATCGGGGTAGCGCAGCACAAAGATATCGCTGCTGGCCAGCGTCATCATCTCGTCCGAATGGGGCAGCACGGCTGCCACCTGGCAGTCGTACGTCTGTTCCACCCGCGCCTTGACCTCGTCGGCGCTAAACACCGCCGGCACCTTGTTCACCACCAGCATCATCCGCGGCACGTCCAGCTTGCGGGCCACCTCCACCGTGACGCCCGTCCCCTGGTAGTCCTGTTGGTCGGGGCGCATGATGATCGCCAGGATGTCAGAGGTGGCAAACGACAGCAGCGTCTCTTCGTTCAAGCCCGGATGGGTGTCGATCAGCAGCACATCGAGGCCGAGATTGCGGATCAGCGCCTGGAAGCCGTCGTTCAGCAGCCCGACGTCGTACCCATTGCGCAGCACGCGCGCGATCTCGCCCGGGTTGATGCTCGACGGGATGAGCAGGATCTTGCCCTTGATGTCGGCGCCCAATCTGGCCATCACATCGTGGGCCGTCTCCTCGATGGTGCACTTGCCCCACAGATAATCATTGAGCGAGTGGACCATCTTGGACTCGTCCAGGCCGAACAGAACGTGAATGCCCGGCGACAGGATATCTGTATCGATCACACCAACGCGCCTGCCCTCCATCGCCGCCAGCGCAGCGATGTTGGCCGTAATGTTCGATTTGCCCGTCCCGCCTCGGAAAGAGTGAACGGATATGATCCGCGACATGGTGCACCTCCGCTTTAGGTTAGGTCGGCGCCGCTAAAAGATCTCTGGCATCTCGATCGGTTCAGGCTGCGGCTTGCACACACCGCAAAACAGAGCGTCGCCCACCACGATGGCCTTGGGCATGCTCCGCTCGCCCACGTAAACGGTGATGATATAGGGCATCTTTTTCATGTGGTCTTTGCACAGCGCCCGCCCGCAAAACCGGCAAATGCCCTGGGCCGGCTGTCCACAATGGAAGCATTCCATAGCCTGACCTCCTGTCACTCCCCAGCCTTGGTTTCCAGGGCTTGCCAAATATCGAGAGAGAGCTGAGACTTGCGGCGGCGAGCCAGCCTCACCCGGTAGTACAGCTTGCCCGAAATCTGCAGCTCGCGCACAAAGCCCTTCTCGCCCAGCTCGTCGAGCATGGCCCGCGTCTTGGCTTCGTCTTCATTGATGAACGCAGCGACTTCGGCCAGGCCCGCCTCGTCCTGCTTGATGAGCCAATTCATCAACCGGCGCAAAGGGTCGGGCAGATCGAGGATGTCGGCCATGCTCAGGCCGGCGGCCTTCTCACGGGCTTCCAGCTCTTCCTGCAAGCGCCCAAACAGCCCAGTGCTCATCGTGTTCGTCTCCTTATCGTCCAGGCCATCCCCTGCTTGGACATCCCAGCCCCCAATTCTCCCGTCCTTACCGGCCCAGTATATCACATCTGCCGCCTGAGGGCAAGTGTCGCTCGGAAAAAATTCACCCCACGGTGACCCCAGAGTTGCAAACAATCACCTTCCCGGCTATAATGTGACCTGGCGGCAATGTATGCCACCGCCCTCGATTAAGACCCAACTATTAGTGTACGAAAGGAGAAACTACCGTGGCTTTCGAACTACCGTCTCTACCATACCCTGAGGCAGCGCTCGAGCCTTACTATTCGGCCAAGACCATCGGCTTTCACCATGGCAAGCACCACAAAGCATACGTCGACAACCTGAACAAGCTGATCGCCGGAACCGACCTGGAAGGCAAGAGCCTCGAAGAGATCATCGTGGCCGTCGCCAAGGATCCCGCCCGGACCGGCGTGTTCAACAACGCCGCCCAGGTCTGGAACCACACCTTCTTCTGGAGCTGCATGAGCCCTCATGGCGGCGGACGGCCCACCGGCAAGCTGGCCCACCTCATCGACGAGGCGTTCGGCGGCTATGACAAGTTCGTCGAGCAGTTCAAAGCGGCCGCCGTCGGCCGGTTTGGCAGCGGCTGGGGCTGGCTGGTCCTCGACAGCGGCGCGCTCAAGATCGTCACCACGCCCAACGCCGACAACCCCATGACCCAAAACCAGGTCCCGCTGCTCACCGTCGACGTCTGGGAGCATGCCTACTACCTCGACTATCAGAACCGCCGCCCCGATTTCGTCCAGGCCTTCCTGGACAACCTGGTCAACTGGGATTTCGTCGCCGCCAACCTGGCCAAATAAGGTCCTGGCATCGTCTCGATCTCAATCAACATCACAGGGGGATGAGCCGTCATCCCCCTCTGACTATCGCCTCTTGGAAAGAACAACATGAAACTCTATAACTCACTCAGCCGAGATCTTCAGCCTTTCACGCCCCGGCAGCCCCAGGGACGGCCAATCGGCGTGTACGTCTGCGGCATCACCCCCTACGACACCACCCACCTCGGCCACCTCTTTACCTACGCCGCCTTTGACACCCTCATCCGCTACCTGGAGTTCCTGGGCCATCAGGTCTGCTACGTCCAGAACGTCACCGACATCGACGACGACATCCTGCGCAAAGCCGGGCAGGTCAACGACGACTGGCAAGCCCTGGGCAACCGCTGGACCGGCCGCTTTATCCACGACATGCAGGCCACCAACATCCGCCCGCCCGACCATTACCCCCGGGCGACCGACGTCATCCCCCACATGTTCCCCATCATCGACAAGCTGATCGGGGCCGGCCTCGCCTACGAGTCGGCCGGCAACGTCTATTTCAGCGTGAGCGCCTGGCCCGACTTTGGCCGGCTGAGCGCCATCCCGCCCGACCAGATGCTGCCGGTTGCCAACGAGCGCGGCAACAACCCCAACGATCCCCACAAGCGCCATCCCCTCGACTTTGTCCTGTGGCAGGCCATGGCGCCCGGCGAGCCGAGCTGGCCCAGCCCGTGGGGCCCCGGCCGCCCCGGATGGCACATCGAGTGCTCCACCATGGCCGGCTATTTCCTGGGCAGCAGCGTCGACGTCCACGGCGGCGGCGCCGACCTGATCTTCCCCCACCACGAAAGCGAGATCGCCCAGTCAGAAGGGGCCACCGGCCAGGCGCCCTTTGTCCGCTTCTGGATGCACACCGCCATGGTCCGCCACGAAGGGGAAAAAATGAGTAAGTCGTTGGGCAACCTGGTCATGGTCCAGGACCTGCGCAAAACCTGGTCGGCCAACGCCCTGCGGCTCTACCTGGCCGCCCACCACTACCGCCAGGCGTGGAGCCACCATCCCGACGGGCTGGAACAGGCCGAGCGGCTGGCCTACCAGCTCGGAGCTGCGGCGCAGGCGCAGGGGGAAAGCGGCCTGCCCTACGACCCCTCCTGGGCCCGGGCAGCGTTCGGCGCCGCCCTGGACGACGATCTCGATACGCCGGCCGCCCTGCCGGTGCTCGAGCGGCTCGCCCGCGAGACGATCGAGGCCGCCGGCGCCGGGCAAAACGTGCGGGCCGCCCAAGAGTCGCTGGCCGCCCTGGCCGGTGTCCTGGGCCTGCGCCTCGGCGCTGACGGCCGGGACGATCTCCTCGCCCGCTGGAACCGCCACCTCGAACGGTTTTCCTAAGTGCGCAAAAAAACCCGGTTTGTCGAACGAACCGGGTTTTTTATTGCAGGGCCCTTTTACTTCTTTGACCGGCTGAACAGCCGATCCAGCCATTTCCTGGGGCCGCGGCGGTGCCGGCGCCGCTTGTCCTCGCCGTGGTAATAGTAATAGTAATAGTACCCCCCTCCGCCAGACCTCAGCCGGTTCAACACCACGCCCAGCAGGTTGGCGTCCACCTGGCGCAGCCGGGCCGCCGCCTGCTCGGCGGCGCCGCGCCGCGTCCGCCCCGCGTCGGTCACCAGCAGGACCCCGTCGGTCTGGGTGGCCAGCACCGACGAGTCGGTCACCGCCAGGGAAGGCGGGCTGTCAAAAATGACCACGTCGGCCTCTTCCTTCAGCCGGTCGATGAGGGTCGCCATCCGCCGCGAGCCCAACAGCTCGGAGGGGTTGGGCGGCAGCGGGCCGGTGCTCAGCACCCGCAGGTTCTCGATCCCGGTCGTCTGCAGGTGGCCGTCGAGGGTCGGCGTGTCGGTGACGAGCGCCGTGGTCAAGCCCTCCCTGTTCTCCAGGCCAAACATGCGGTGCATCACCGGCCGGCGCAGGTCGGCGTCGACCACGATCACCCGCTTGCCCGCCTGGGCCATCACCACCCCCAGGTTGGCCGCCGTCGTGCTCTTGCCCTCGACCGGGTTGGGGCTGGTCACCACGATCGTCTTGACCGGCCGGTCGAGGCTGGAGAACTGGAGGTTGGTGCGCAGCACCCGGTACGCCTCGGAAATCGGTGACTTTGGGTAGTTCACGGTCACCAGCTTTTCCGCCGGACTGGCCCCGGCGATGCGGCTGATGCCGGCCAGCGTGGTCAACTGCATCGCCCGGCTGATGTCGGCGGGCGTCTTGACCGTGTCGTCCATATAGTCGAGCAGGAACGCCGCCGCCAGCGCCAGCGCCAGGCCGATGGCCGCCGCGGTCAGCACGGTCATCATCCGGTTGGGGCCGATCGGATAGGCCGGCACGGTGGCCTTTTCGATAACGGTCAGCGTGTTCACCGCCCCCTCGGCCGTAAAGCTCAGGAGCTGGCCATAGTTGGCCTGCATGTTGCTCAGCTTTTGCTGCAAGGCGGCGATCTGCGTCTGGGTATCGGCGATCTCCCGGGCGCTGAACATCTTGCCCAGCTCGTCCTGCAGCCTGGCGACCTCGGCCTTGGTGGAGCTGATGTCCGTTTCCAGGTCGTTGAGCTGCTGCTCCACGAACCCGCCGCGCTGCTCCTGCTCCGACTGGCTGGTGGGGGTCTGCTCGATGAGCTGGGTGGCCAGCTCGTCGGCCACGGCCGCCGCCCGCAGCGGATCGCTGTCGGTCACCCGGATCTCCAGCAATTGGGTGCCCTCCACCAGGCTGACCGAATAGCCCGGCAGCCATTCCATATCGAGCGCCGCCTTTGTGGCCTCTTGAACGGTCTGCCGGCGAGCGATCTCGGTGTAGGTCTGGGCCAGGTTCTGGGCCATATACAGGTCATACGAGTTTGGCTCCGCCTGGTTGAGCACCTGGCCGACGATCAGCGTGGTCTTGGCCTGGTAGGTGTCCGGCTGGTTGCGCACCGCCATGTAGCTGAAAAACGCGGCCACTCCGGTGCTGAGCACGATCAGCCACAGCCACTTCCACACCGTCCTGAAATAAGTTGTCAGTTCCATACCAAATTGCCTTTCAATCAAAACCTATCCGGCAATTGTCATCTATCCGGAAATTGTCATTCTGAGCGAAGCGAAGAATCTCTTCTCAGCCAAGAGAGACCCTTCGAGGACTCAGGGTGACAATTCTCGGATAGATACCTAACCGCCAGCCATCAGCTACTTAACCCACACCGGATCCCAGTCGTTGTATGGGCTGTCCAGCAGGGTGCGCCGGCCCGTGCCGTCGGCGTTCACAATCCAGAGCTGGCGGCGGCCGCTGCCCTCGTTGGACCAGTAAACGATCCGGGCCGGGCCCGCGCCGGCCGGCGCCCAGCTCGGGTGCTTGTCCCATTCCCACTGGTTCATGGTCAGCCGCCTGAGGTTCTTGCCGTCGGTCTCGACCACATAGATCTCGTCGTTGCCCGGCTCGGCCGACACCAGCGCCAGCAGCCCGCCGTCGGGCGACCACACCGGGTCGTAGCTCATGCCGGTGGTAAAGGTCACCTGCCACGAGCTGCCATAGTAGCTGGACTGGACATAGACCTGCGGCACGCCGTGGCCGTCGTTCTGGACATAGGCCCGGGCCAGCCCGTCGGGCGAGACGCTCTCTTTCTGCACGGCCACGTCGTAGGGCCAGCGGGCCGTCAACAGCGCCACCCGGCC
>DAOUGI010000054.1:0-1847 GCA_034429215.1 Anaerolineae bacterium
ACCTTTGAGCTGATCCTGTACGAGGGGACGAACAACATCAAGTACCAGTACATGGACACCGACTTTGGCAATGCCACGTACGATTATGGGGTCAGCGCCACGTCGGGCATCCGCCAGACGGGGAGCAACTACCTGCAATACTCTTACAACCAGGCGGTGCTGGTCGACGGGCTGGCGATCTGCTTCCAGTACCCGGGCTCGCCGCCGTGCGACGGGGGCGACGTGACCTGGTATGGCACCAGCATTGTCACGGGCACCGTTGCGGCGGGCGCCTCGATGGGGTGGACCAACTACTTTACCGCGACGGCGGCGGCGGGCATCAGCGAGCCGGGCGTGTACAATGCGCGGCTGGGCATCTACCCGACCGGCGCTGGGCTGCCGAGCAAGCAGGTTGGGGTGGTTCTGACCGTCCTGCCCACTGCCGATCTGGGCAAGCTGGACGGCACGGTCACCAGCGACCGCCCCGGCGACCCGCTGGAGGCCGACATCCTGATCGAGGCCAGCGGCGGTGTGACCTCGACCACCACCTCGGATCCGGACACCGGCTACTACTACCAGTGGCTGAACGCGGGGACCTACACCGTGACGGCCAGCGCCGCCGGGTATGTACCCGAGACGGCGCAGGTGACGGTCACCGGCCAGCAGACCACGACTGAAGATTTCGAGCTGGCGCTGGTGGCGCCCGAGATCGTGGTCAGCCCGCTGGCGATGGAAGAGACCTTGACCCTGGGCCAGACGGCGGTGCAGACGCTGACCATCGGCAACGACGGCCTGCTGCCGCTGTCCTACGAGATCGGCGAAGTGGACAACGGCTACACGCCGCTGGCCTTGTGCGAGGAGACGTACGGCAGCACGGCATCGCCGTGGGGGCCGGGCGGCGCGCGGGATCGCGGCAACATCTTTGAGGCCACCGATGACACCGTCATCAGCGAGATCCGGGTGTACCTGAACTTTAGCGCGGCTACCGACCTCTACTTTATCGTGTACGAAGGCAACGCCCTGTTGGGCAGCTACAGCCAGATCCTGGCGCACCAGGTCACCGGCGTAGGGCCTGGAGAAGGGTGGTACAGCTCCGGCCCGATCGCGGTGCAGGTGCAAGCCGGCAAGTTCTACTATGTGGCCGCCAGCTGGAACGGCTCAGCGAACTACTACCGCGGCACCGAGCCGACGCCGATCACCACCAACTGCTTTGGTGTGCTGCACACCGGCGTTCCGGTCAGCCTGGCCAATTACCCGCCTGCGGCGACGATCAACAACACCTACAACAGCGGAGCCTTCTCACCCTACTACTTTACCGTCGTCACCGGCGGCGGCGACGTGCCGTGGCTGAGCGAGGAACCGGTGAGCGGCACAGTGCCGATAGGCGATCAGGCCGACGTGCAAGTGACCTTTGACGCCGGAGTGGTGGCCGAGCCGGGTGTCTACATGGCCGACCTGCGGATTCAGAGCGACGACCCGCTGGTACCGAACGTGGTAGTGCCGGTGACCATGACCGTGCTGCCGGGCATCGACGTGGGCAGGCTGGACGGCACCGTCACCGGGATGGGCTACTGCGACGCAGAGAGCTACCCGCTCGAGGGGTCGGTGTTGATCGAGGCCAGCGGCGGCGTGAGCTGGACGCTGGCGACGGATCCGGCCACCGGCTACTACTACCAATGGCTGAACGCGGGCACCTACACCGTGACGGCTAGCGCGCCGGAGCATGTCGACGGGACGGCGGTGGTGCAGGTCACCAGCCAGCAGACGACCACCCAGGACTTTAGTCTGCGCTACATCGAGTCGTGCATGGACGTCACGCCGACCAGCTTTAGCCTGACGCTGCCGGTGGACACGCAGCAAACCGAGCT
>DAOUGI010000055.1:0-7835 GCA_034429215.1 Anaerolineae bacterium
GCTTTTATTTGGCGCGTGGTGTGATTCGAGGTATAATGTTATTTTGTAACCTCGACAGCAGGTGAAGCGTGTTCAGACGATCGAAACAGATAAGGGACAGCCTGACCAAGACGCGCCACTCGTTCTTTGGGCAGATCGTCGGCCTGTTCGGCGGCGGCGATCCGATCACCGAGGAGCTGTGGGAAGATCTGGAAGCGCTGCTGGTGCAGGCCGATGTAGGGGTGAATACGACTATCGCTTTGGTGGACCGCCTGCGCCAGCGGGCGGCCAAAGGCGAGGCGCGGACCAGGCAGGGGGTGGAAGAGCTGCTCAAGGAGGAGCTGCGGGCGCTGTTGGGCACCCCCACGCCGATGGTGATGGACGAGCCCCGGCGGTTGACGGTGATGCTGATCGTGGGGGTTAACGGCTCGGGCAAGACGACGTCGATCGCCAAGCTGGCCAAGTATTATCGCGAGCGGCGCCGCAAGGTGATGCTGGCCGCAGCCGATACCTTTCGGGCGGCGGCGATCGATCAGCTCAAGATATGGGGCGAGCGGGCCGACGTGCCGGTCATCGCGCACCAACCGGGCGCCGACCCCGGGGCGGTGGTGTACGATGCGATCCGGGCCAGCGGCAGCCGCAACGTCGACCTGCTGATCGTAGACACGGCCGGGCGGCTGCATACGAAGTACAACCTGATGGAAGAGCTGCGCAAAGTGCGGGGGGTGGCGGCCAAGCACGTCCACGAAGCGCCGCACGAGACGCTGCTGGTGCTGGATGCGACGACGGGGCAGAATGCGCTGTCACAGGCCCGGCACTTTAAGGAGGCCGTCCAGGTGACCGGCGTCATCGTGGCCAAGCTGGACGGCACGGCCAAGGGAGGCATGGTCTTTGCCATCGCCCAGGAGCTTGGCCTGCCGGTTCGCTTTATCGCCACGGGCGAAACGATAGACGATATGACCGAATTCGATCCCGAAGCGTTCGTAGAGGGGTTGTTTGAATAGAGCGTGAAGCGTGCCTGTGACGCGACGCGGGTTAAGAGGATTGTGTCATGACCGAAGAGTTACGTAGCCGTCTAACCAACTTGAACGAGCGGATCGAAGAGATCCAGGTGCGTCTTTGACCTGGCCGACAAGATACGGCAGATTGAAAAACTAGAGCAAGCCGCCGCCGCGCCCGACTTTTGGGATGACCCCAGCGCGGCGCAGGCGACGATGCAGAACCTTTCCAGCCTCAAAGCCGAAGTGGAACGATGGCAGACGTTGGCCCGCCAGGCCGGCGACGCGCTGGAGCTGCTCGACCTGGCCGAGGCCGACGAGGATCAGACCCTAGACGGCGAAATCGAAGCCGAGCTGACCCAGGCGGAGCAACAACTGGCCCACATGGAGTTCGAGCTGATCCTGTCGGGGCCATACGACCGCGGCGGGGCCATCATGTCGATCCACGCCGGCGCCGGCGGGACCGACTCGCAGGATTTCGTCGAGATAGTGCTGCGCATGTACCTGCGTTGGGCCGAGCAGCAGGGGTACCAGACCGAGATGCTGGACTCGCTGCGGGGGCAGGAAGCCGGATTCAAGAGCGTGACGGTGGGGGTGTACGGGACCTACGCGTACGGCTATCTCAGAGCCGAGCGGGGCGTCCACCGCCTGGTGCGGCTGTCGCCGTTCGACGAAGCGCACCGCCGCCATACCTCTTTTGTCCTGGTCGAAGTTGTGCCCGACATTCCAGACGACGTAGAGGTGGAGATCGGGCCCGACGACGTCAAGATCGACGTGTTCAAATCATCGGGGGCGGGCGGCCAGCACGTGCAAAAGAACTCGACCGCGGTGCGGCTGACCCACTTGCCAAGCGGCATCGTCGTCACATGCCAGAACGAGCGCTCACAGGCACAGAACAAAGAGGTGGCGTTCAAGATCCTGCGCGGCAAGCTGTACGACATCGAGCAGCAGCGCATGGCCGAAGAACAAGCCCGGCTGAAGGGCCAGCATGTGTCGGCCGGGTGGGGCAACCAGATCCGCTCTTACGTGTTGCACCCGTATCACATGGTGAAGGATCTGCGCACCGACTATGAGACGGGCAATACTGCTGCTGTGCTGGACGGCCGCATCCAGGAGTTTATCGAGGCGTACTTGCAGTCGATGATTGGGGAGTAGGCGGCAATCTCCCCTCACCCCGCCCCTCCCCCAAAGGGGGAGGGAGAAGTTTCACCCCGACCCTCCCCCAAAGGGGAGGAAGGAGTCTGGAGTCTGCCACAGGCAGGGGCAGACTTGACAGCAGGTACGAATCGTATATAATGTGAGGTCGCGTGCTTGATTGGATAAACATGAAAAACGACGACAGGTTAGTAGAACTATTTGAAGAGCACCTCGCCCATTCCGCCCTTGCGCCGGTCACCATTGTCAACTATCTGGCCGACTTGAGGGCTTTTCTGCGGTGGGGCAAGACGGCCAAAGGGGCAGACTGTTCCCCATTCTGCCTGAACGTTCAGGACGTCGGCAGCTATTGTGACTATATGCAAACCAAGGGTCACGCCGGGGCAACGGTGAACCGCCGGCTCCAGGCGCTGCGCAAGTTTTACGATCTGGCCGTCCAGCAGGGGTGGATAGACGCCAACCCGGCGGATCCTGTGCCGCTGTTGTCGGATGTCAGCTCGCAACGGAATCAGAACCGCAACACGACCAAGGTCGAGCGGCTGTTGGCGGCCGTGCAATGCCACGAGCAGGAATGGCCGCCCCGTGACAGGGCAGTGGTGCAGGCGATGATCGGCGCCGGGTTGAAACTGGGAGAGCTGATCCAACTCAGGGAGGCCGACGTCCACCTGGACGGCGATCAGCCACATCTTGTCGCAGGCAGCAACTCGGACCGGCAGTCCGGGCGCACCGTCCCCCTGGCAGACGCTGTGCGCGACGCCATGCAGGCCTACCTGCCGACGAGAAAGGCCGCGCCAGGGGTGGATCGGTTCTTTGTGAACCAGGATGGCCGCCCACTTTCGACCCGGACGATACAACGGCTGCTCCACACCTGCGCCAGAGCAGCGGGGCTGGACAGCCTGACGGCCCAGGACTTACGGTACGTCTACGCCAAGACAGCCTACGACCAATGTGGCGACGTCAAGGAGATCGCTCGCCTACTCGGACACCGCCACCTAGCGACTACTATTCGTTATCTCCGTCCAAATTCCGTGGATTTGCAGTAATTTTAAGCTAATCGAACGTCGGGACATCGTCGGCGGCGGTCGGACCGGCCGTCAAACCGACCCCAAGTCATGATTGGAGGGGAAGACTTGATTCTCAAAGATTTCAAAGCTTTGCGGATCAGCTTGGCATCGCCTGCAACGATCAAGTCGTGGTCGTACGGCGAGGTAACCAAGCCCGAAACGATCAACTACCGCCGCCTCCGCCCGGAGCGGGATGGCCTCTTTTGCGAGGCGATCTTTGGGCCGTCGAAGGACTGGCAGTGCGCGTGCGGCAAGTACAAGCACATCCGATTTCGGGGTGTGACATGCGAGCGCTGCGGTGTGGAGGTGACCCGCGCCATCGTGCGACGGGAGCGGATGGGGCACATCGATCTGGCCGCACCGGTCGCTCACATCTGGTACACGCGCCGCGTGCCCAGCTACTTGGGCCTATTGCTCGACGTGTCACGCCGCAATATGGACCGGGTGCTGTACTTTGCCCAGTATGTGATCACCCAGGTCGACGAAGAGGCCCGGCTGAAGGCCCTGCGCCGGGTAGACGAGGAACTGAACCGCGATCGGACCCGGCTGGATCACGGAACCAACGACAAGATTACCGAGATCAACCAACGGCTCCAGGAAGCGGTTGAGAACCTGCAGCAGCGGCGCCGCAGCGGCGAAGAAGAGCTGGAAGACAAGGCGAACAAACTGACCGACGCCGTGACCAGCGAAGTAAGGCGCATGCAGAGCCAACTGGAAAAGCTGCAAAACCTGAAGGCGCCCGAGCCGCTGGCGCTCAGCTTTCAGGATGAGCCGCTGGCGGCCGAAGGCGAGACGGTGCAAAAGAACCACCTGACGCGGCTCAACGAGCTGGCCAACACCCGGCTGGATCAGATCAAGTCCGAGATGCGGCAGGAGATGGAAGATGCGGCGCTGCTGATCACCGCCGATATCGACCGGCTGCGCTACGAAGCAGGCCGGGCTACCGACGTTTTGAAGGAACGCCTGATACAGCAGCTCGGGGAGATGGAGACCGAGGCGGACGAGAAAAAGACCGAGCTTCGCGGCCTGAAGCAGATGACCTTCCTGGTCGAGAGCCGCTTCCACGAGCTGCACGACCGGTGGGGAAACGTCTTCCGGGCCAAGATGGGCGCCGAGGCGTTCCACGACATTTGCCAGCAGATCGACCTGGAAGCCATGTCCAAGGAGCTGCGGGCCAGCATCCGCACCACCCGCTCCAAGCAGTTGAAAAAGAAGGCGACCAAGCGGCTGCGCGTTGTCGAGGCGCTGCGCAAGAGCGGCAACCGGCCGGAGTGGATGATCCTGACTATTCTACCGGTGATCCCGCCGGAACTGCGGCCGATGATCCAGCTCGACGGCGGGCGGTTTGCGACGTCGGACCTGAACGACCTATACCGGCGGGTGGTGAACCGCAACAACCGGCTGAAACGACTGCTCGACCTGGGGGCACCCGATGTGATCATCCGCAACGAGAAGCGGATGCTGCAGGAAGCGGTCGATTCGTTGATCGACAACAGCCGGCGCGGCAAGATGGTTTCTGCCCGCGGCCGGCGCCCGCTCAAGTCGCTGTCGGACATGCTCAAAGGCAAGCAAGGGCGCTTCCGGCGCAATCTGCTGGGCAAGCGCGTCGATTATTCCGGGCGGTCGGTAATTGTGATCGGGCCGGAATTGGGGCTGCATCAGTGCGGCCTGCCCAGGAGCATGGCCCTGGAGCTGTTCCAGCCGTTCGTCATCAACCGCCTGGTGCAATACAATTATGCCATCAACGTCAAAGGCGCCAAGCGGATCATCGAACAGCAGCGGCCGGAAGTGTGGGAGGTCCTGGAAGAGGTGGTGGCCGAGAGGCCGGTGCTGCTGAACCGGGCGCCGACCCTGCACCGGCTTGGCATCCAGGCTTTTGAGCCGGTGTTGGTCAGCGGCGATGCCATCCAGATCCATCCGCTGGTGTGCGCCGCCTTTAACGCCGACTTTGACGGCGACCAGATGGCCATCCACATCCCGCTGTCCAAGAAGGCGGTGATCGAGGCCCGCGAGCTGATGCTCGCCAGCCGCAACCTGCTCAAGCCGTCCAGCGGCGAGCCGATCGTGGGGCCGGCGAAGGACATGGTGTTGGGCTGTTTCTACCTGACCATGGAACCGGAAGCGACGACCAAGGCTATCCCGGCTTTTGCCGACATGGACGAAGTGCTGCTGGCCTATAACCTCGGCAAGGTGCGCCTGCACGCGCCGATCCGCCTGAGGTACAAAAGCTGGATCGACGAGGAGCCGCTGGACTATCTGGACCTGAGCGACGAGCTGCAAGAGGCGCTGGAGAAGGCGTCGCTGCACACCGTCGGCCAGGTCCTCGACCTGAGGACAGCAGGCCGACTGGCGGCAGTCGCCGGCCTGGATGAAGGCGACGACCAGGAGATCCTCGACCTGTTGGCGGCCGTTGGCTACGAGCCCGCCGACCGCCAAGCAACGCCCTACATCGAGACGACGGTGGGCCGGGCTATCTTTAACATGCACCTGCCCAGGCAGCTCCAGTTCGTCAACGAGGTGATGGACAAGGGCAAGCTCCAGGAGCTGGTCGGCGAGTGCAACCACCGGATGGGTATGGACGCCACGGCACACCTGGTCGACGAGATCAAGTCCGTAGGCTTTCGCTACGCAACCCAGTCGGGCACGAGCATCGCCGTCAGCGACATTACCGTCCCGGCCGAAAAACAGCAAATCATTGGGCTGGTCCAGGAGGAGGTAGACCGGGTCGAGCAGCAGTATCGCCGCGGCCTGATCACCGAGGACGAGCAGTATGTGCGCCGGGTGGAGCTGTGGACCAAGGCAACCGACGACATCACGGCGGCGGTGGCCAAGAGCATGGCTCCGGAAGGCTCGATCCGGATGATGGCCGTCTCGGGCGCGGTAAAGGGCGGCTTTACGCCCATCCGGCAGTTGGCCGGGATGCGCGGCCTGATGGCCGACCCGTCGGGGCGCATTATCGCCCTGCCGATCCGATCCAACTTTCGCGAGGGTCTGACCGCCCTGGAATACTTTATCTCGACCCACGGCGCACGCAAAGGTCTGGCCGATACGGCGCTGCGCACCGCAGACGCCGGCTATCTGACCCGCCGTCTGGTGGACGTGGCCCAGGAAGTGATCATCGACGAGATCGACTGCGGCACCAAGGCCGGCGTGTGGATCGACCTGGACGAGACCAAGTCGATGAGCGAGACGATGGGCGAGCGGACGCTAGGCCGTGTGGCCGCCAGCCCTGTGGTCGATCCGAAAAGCGGCGAGGTGATCGTCGCTACCGGTGAGATGATCGAAGAGGAGCACGCCGCCGCCATCGAAACACTGGGGATTGACAAGGTTCACGTCCGGTCGCCGCTGACCTGTGTCCTGCGGCCGGGCATCTGTGCTACCTGTTACGGCCGGGACCTGGCGCGCGGCGGAACGGCCAAGATCGGCGAGGCGGTGGGCATTATCGCCGCCCAATCGATCGGCGAGCCCGGCACGCAGCTCACACTGCGCACCTTCCACACCGGCGGTGTGGCAGGCGGGGCGGACATCACCCACGGCCTGCCCCGCGTCCAGGAGCTGTTCGAGTCGCGCATCCCCAAGGGTGAGGCCGTCGTCGCCGACATCGACGGCCGAGTCGAGTTCGACCAGCAGGAAGGGGTGCGCATTCTCCGGCTGGTCAATAGCGAAGTGTTCAGCGACGATTACGCGATCCCGAAGCGATATGCCATCCAGGTGGAAAACGAGCAGTCGGTCAAAGAGGGGGATGTACTGGCCCAATTTGGCGAAAAGACGATCGTGGCCACCAATCCGGGCCGGGTGTTCATGGAAGTGCCGACTGTGGCGGTCCGGACCAGCGACGGCGGGACGATCGAGCATCCGATCCCGGCCAACTATCACATCCTGGTCGAAGACGGCCAGGCCGTGGCCAAAGGGGAGCCGCTGGCCCAGTATGGGCCGCGGCAGATCGTGACCGAGGCAGCCGGCACCGCGTCGACGCGCACCCAGACCGAGATCCACGTCCGGCGCGAGCAGCGGGACGAGCGGGAATATCCGATCCCGACGGCGGCCCGCCTGCGGGTCGAGGCCGGTTCGGTGGTGCAGGCCGGCTGCCAACTGACCGAAGGCTCGATCAACCCCAACCGGCTGCTGCGCATCCTGGGCCGCGAAGCGGCGCAGCTCTACCTGCTGACCGAGATCCAGAGGGTGTACCGCAGCCAGGGCGTGAATATCAACGACAAGCACATCGAGACGATCATCCGGCAGATGACAAACAAGGTGCGCGTCGTGCAGTCGGGCGACACCGATATGCTGGGGGGCGAGCTGGTCGACCGGATGGCGTTCCAGGACGTGAACGAAGAGATCACCAAGTCTGGCGGGCGGCGAGCTACGGCCCGGCCGGTGCTGTTGGGCATCACCAAGGCGGCGCTGAATACCGACAGCTTTTTGTCGGCGGCGTCGTTCCAGCACACGATCAACGTCCTGGCCGGGGCAGCCATCGAAGGCAAGGTGGACGGCCTGTACGGACTGAAGGAGAACGTGATCATCGGCAAGCTGATCCCGGCCGGCACCGGCTATCGCCCCCGCAAGAGGGGCAGCGCCCGCCGGCGGGTGGCCCAGGCGTCGCTGATGTCGGCGGCGATGGGCGGCAGCAACGACTAAC
>DAOUGI010000056.1:0-2876 GCA_034429215.1 Anaerolineae bacterium
AACGTGGCCGGCGGCACGCTGTGGAGCATCGAGGGGTATGGCTCGACCGCGGCCAACTATGTGGACTATTGGGCCGGCTGCCCTGCCTGCGACCTGCAGGGCTGGCTGGAGGGCACCGTCCTGGACGGCGACACCCAGATCGCGGCTGCGGCCGGACAGGGGATCGAGTCGCTAACCGGCTCGTTCGTCACCTTTGACCCGGCCCTGGGCGGCGCCACCTGCTACGACCCGGGCGTTGCCCAGACCCTGTGCTTCAGGGCCGAGTCGTTCTCGCCCGACTGGGAGTATGTTAACAACGTGTGGCTCAAGTTCCCGGCCGATTGGACGGTGAGCAATGCCTACGTGGTGGGCACGCCGTACTGCGCTCACGGCAACTTTGGCACTTTCTCCTGGTCGTTCGAGACCTCGCCCTACGAGATCAACATCAACCACCCGCGATACCAGTACAACTACCCGGACGAGCACTGTGTGGCCACCTACTGCGTGGACGTGACACCCGGCGCCGGCGGCGGCAACGCGTCGTGGTACTGGGACGGCGACGGCTACAACGCAACACCCCACTGGCCGTGCAGCAGCGACCAGTACACGCCGGCAAGCATGTCTGCCTACCCGTGCGACGAGTGGGTGAACCCGCTGGCCACAGTTCCCCCGTGCGATTTCGAGCTGGGCCCGACCTGCACCGGGGCCACCGTCACCATCAACCCCGGCAACATCACCCTCCCAACCGACCCGGCCACCGGCCACTATGGCCCGGTGATGTTGATCCAGGGTGAGTACACCGTCGAAGCGACGGCGCCCGGCTACTCGACCGAGACGGCCACGGTGCAGATCGTGGACGAGATGACCACGACACAGGACTTTGTCCTGTGGCGGCCGGTCATCGACGTCGATCCGACGGACCCGATCAGCGTCTCGGCCCCGCCCAATACCCCGGTGATCATCCCGCTGACCATCTCCAACCTCGGCCACTTGCCACTTGACTGGGAGATCGTCGAGGTCCCGGGCAACCCGACACCCAAGACCGCGGCCGGCACCTACCAACAGGCCCCGGCGGCTACCGGGCTCGATCCCTTCATCCTGGAGCAGATCGCCCAGTCGGCTGACGGCAAGGCAGACGTCTTTGTCGCCTTTAAGAACACGGCCGACCTGTCCGGCGCTTACGACCTGGAGGCCAAAGCCGCCAAGGTCGAGTTCGTGCGCACGGCGCTGCGCCAGGCGGCCGATACCGCCCAGGCCGGCGTTCGCGCCTGGCTGGACGGGCAGGGGATCGCCTACAAGGTCTACTACATCGACAACACCCTGCTGATCAGGGCCGACAAGGTCACGCTCGACAAGCTGGCGGCCTTCCCCGAGGTCTCGGGCTTTCACGGCAACCACATCTACGAGATCCTGCCGACCGACATGGGGACCGAGGCCCCCGCGGGCGCCGAAGCGACCATCCCCTGGGACCTGAACATCATGAGCATCCCCCAGGTGTGGGACATGGGCGTCACCGGTGATGGCGTCATCGTGGCCAACGTCGATACCGGCGTCTACTACCAGCACGAGGCGCTGCTGCCGAACTATCTGTGCGGCGCAAGCGGGCCACACGACGCCTGCTGGGAAGACCCCGACGGCGGCACGACTGCGCCGAACGATGGCAACGGCCACGGCACCGGCACGATGAGCCAGATGGCGGCCGACAACAACGACGCCTTCCAGTACGCGGTGGGCGGCGCGCCCGACGCGGGCTGGATCGCCTGCCTGGGCTGCCCGGGCGGCTCCTGCCCAGACACCGCGCTGAACGGCTGCGCCGACTGGCTGGTGCTGACCACGCCGAACACCCCCGACATCGTCAACAACTCGTGGGGCACCTGGTCGGCGCTGTGCGACCCGTGGTACGACGGCAAGATCGCCGCCTACCGGGCGGCGGGCATCGTCCCGGTGTGGGCGGCGGGCAATATCGGCAACGCGTGCAGCACGAGCACGCCGCCGGCCAACAGCATCGGCACGCTGGCGGTGGGGGCGACCACCTCGGGCGACGTCCAGGCGAGCTTCTCGAGCACCGGCCCCGGCCTGTGCACGGGGCGGACCCAGTTCCCCGACGTGTCGGCTCCCGGCGACGCCACCTGTGGCGCCACCACCAGCGGCGGCTACACCTGCAGCCTGGGCGGGACGTCGTTCGCGGCGCCGCGGGCGGCGGGCTGCCTGGCGCTGATGAAGTCGGCCAACCCGGGCCTGAGCGTCCAGGAGCTGATGGACGCGATCATGGCCACGGCTGACAACAAGCCGAATACCGAGTGCGGCTCGCCGCAGGACGACCCGAACTATCGCTACGGCGACGGCCGGGTCAACTGCCTCGCGGCCGTCGAGTCGGTCTATGGCGGCGACAACCTCAACTGGGTCATGCCGGACCCAATCTCCGGCACCATTCCGGCGCTGGAGACCCAGCCGGTGGACCTCACCTTCGAGTGCACGCCCGAGCAGGAAGGCTGGATCCTGACCGGCACGCTGCGGATCAACCACAACGATCCGTGCGAAGGGTCGATCGAGATCCCGGTCGAGATGATCTGCGGCCAGCCCACCGACCCCGACATCGAGGTAGTGCCTCCGGCGCTGTCCTCGATCCAGCTCCAGAATGAGCAGGTTGTCCAGACGCTGAACATCAACAACCTGGGCAGCGCGGCGCTGGACTGGACGATCATCGAGCACAACCCGGGCCTGGCCCTGGCTCCTACCGCGCCCAACGCGCAGGTAGGCAAGCCGGTCGAGCTAAAGCTCGAGGCGGCAGGCGGAGCCAGCGTGGAGACGAACCCGCCGGTGGTCGACGCGCCGGTCACCCTGATCCTGGATGACGGCTCGCGCGACAACGACATCGGCCTGGGCGGCACGATCGA
>DAOUGI010000057.1:0-2954 GCA_034429215.1 Anaerolineae bacterium
AACGTGGCCGGCGGCACGCTGTGGAGCATCGAGGGGTATGGCTCGACCGCGGCCAACTATGTGGACTATTGGGCCGGCTGCCCCGCCTGTGACCTGCAGGGCTGGCTGGAGGGGACCGTCCTCGACGGCGATACACAGCCGGTGGCTGCGGCCGGACAGGGGATCGAGTCGTTGAGCGGCTCGAACGTGACCTTTTACCCGCAGGCCGGCGGCGACCCCTGCCACCCCGGTTACGCGTTTGGAACCTACTGCTTCCGCGCCGAATCGTACACCAACGATTATGAGTACCGCTATGCGCTGTGGCTGAGGTTCCCCGCCACCTGGAATGTGCAGAGCGCCTACGTGGTGGGCACACCGGTATGCGACAGCGGCGCGAGCTGGGGTACTTTCTCCTGGATTTACGAGGGGACCAACTATAACGAGATCCAGATCGACCACACGGCCTACCAGATGACTACCGACCACTGCGTCGCCACCTACTGCGTCGATTTCAACCTGAACAAGAGCGCCCCCGAAGAGGCTGCGCTCGTGTCGTGGTACTGGGACGGCGACGGCTATAACGCTGCGCCGCACCACCCGTGCAGCAGCGACGGGTACACCCCGATCAGCATGTCCGACGAGCCGTGCGACGAGTCGGTCAACCCGCAGGCCTCGGTCCCAGAGTGCGCTGAGCCAGGGCCGACGTGCACCGCGGCCACGGTGACGATCAACCCCGGCGATATTACCGTCGGCGTTGACCCGGCCACCGGCCACTATGGCCCGGTGATGTTGATCCAGGGCGAGTACTCCGTCGAAGCGACGGCGCCCGGCTACTCAACCGAGACGGCCCTGGTGACGATCGTCGACGAGATGACCACGACGCAGGACTTTATCCTGTGGCGGCCGGTCGTCGATGTCGATCCGACGGACCCGATCAGCGTCTATGCGGAGCCCAGCCAGACGGTGACGATCCCGCTGACTATCTCCAACTTGGGCCACATGCCGCTGGAGTGGGAGGTCCTTGACTTTGGCACGGGCGCTATCACCGCCCAAAAGGGCGCCACCCGCACGACAGTGGCGACCCCAGACAAGATCGAGGCCGACCTCACGGCCGCGCTGGACAAGGGGTCCGCCGACTTTTTCGTCTGGCTGACGGAAAAGGCCGACTTGAGCCCGGCAGCAGCGCTGCGGACCAAGGCGGAAAAGGGTGAGTTTGTGTTCAATGCCCTCAAGACCACCTCCGAGCGGACGCAGCAGGCGCTGCGGGGCTACCTGGATCAGAATGGCGTGAGCTACAAGCCGTTCTATATCGCCAACAAGATCCTGGTCCGCGGCGGCACCAAAGCCCTGGCCCTGGAGCTGGCCGGACGGAGGGACGTGGCCCGGCTGACGGCAAATCACCAGTTCCAGTTACAGGAGCCGTTTGTGTACCCGCTGCCCGACCACACCGAGGCCGTCGAAGGCAACATCAGCTTCATCTTTGCTCCGGATGTGTGGGCCTTGGGCTACACCGGGCAGGGAACCGTGATGGCCGGCAACGACACCGGGCTGGACGAAACACACCCGACGATCGCTGCGCACTATCGGGGTTGTCTCAACCCGCCCACCTGCACCTCGTGGGATCACAACTACAACTGGTGGGATGCCACCGGCACCTATTCGAACGATCCCTATGATGGGCACGGCCACGGCACGCACACCGCCGGCACTATGGTGGGTGATGACGGCGCCGGCAATCAGATCGGCGTGGCCCCTGGCGCCCAGACCGTCCACTGCAAGAACATGGATGACAGCGGCGGCGGCAGCGATGGGACCTTCACCGAGTGCTTCCAGTGGGACCTGGCGCCCTGGGACCTGAGCGGCGCCAACCCCGATCCGGCCATGGCCCCTGACGCGATCAATAACTCGTGGGGCTATTGGGGCGGCAACGACCCGCAGTTCGAGGACGAGATCGCCGCACTACAGGCGGCCGGCATCCTGGTCGAAGTCTCGGCGGGCAACGAGGGGCCGAGCTGCAGTACCCTCCGCTCCCCCGGCGACTATGAGCAGGTGCTGACCACCGGCTCGGTAGACGACGAGGGCCAAACCTTCCCGGGCATCATCACCATGGGAAGCTGGTCGCCCAGCCGCGGGCCGTCGGCGCTGTATCCCGGCGACTACTTCCCGGACATCATGGCCCCCGGCCAGAACGTCCGCTCGTCGCTGCCCGGCAACAGCTACGGCTCATGGGGCGGCACCAGCATGGCCGGCCCGCACGCCACAGCGCTCGTCGGTCTGATCTGGTCGGCGGTGCCCAGCCTGCGCGGCCAGGTAGAAGAGACGATCGAAATCATCCGCGAGTCGGCCGGTCCGCTGACCGGCCAGGGCGGCTCGAACTGCGGGGGCGACTATACCACCGGCCCGAACAACGACTGGGGCTTTGGAACGATTAATGCCCTGGCTGCGGTGAACCTGGCCCTGCAAAGCGCGGACCTGCCGTGGGTGTGGGAAGAGCCGATCACCGGCACGATCCCACCGCTGGAAAGCCAGGTGATGGACGTCATGTTCCACTGCACGCCCGAGCAGGAAGGCTTGATCCTGACCGGCACGCTGCAGATCAACCACAACGATCCGTGCGCCGAGCCGATCGGGATTCCGATCGAGATGATCTGCGGCGAGCCGACCGACCCGGACATCGAGGTGGTGCCTCCGGCGCTGTCCTCGATCCAACTGCCTGATGAGCAGGTGGTCCAGACGCTGAACATCAACAACCTGGGCACCCTGCCGCTGGACTGGAACATCGTCGAGCACAACCCGGGCCTGGCCCTCGCTCTGGCGCCCAGCGCGCCGCAGACAGGCCGGCCGGTCGAGCTTAAGCTCGAGGCGGCAGGCGGAGCCAGCGTGGAGACGAATCCGCCGGTGGTCGACGCGCCGGTCACCCTGATCCTGGATGACGGCTCGCGCGACAACGACATCGGCCTGGGCGGCACGATCGA
>DAOUGI010000058.1:0-1760 GCA_034429215.1 Anaerolineae bacterium
CCCAGGTCGATCAGCCAGTCGGCGGCGCGGATCACGTCGAGGTTGTGCTCGAGGACCATCACACTGTTGCCGGCGTCGACCAGGCGATGGAGGACGGCCAGCAGGCGATCGGTGTCGGCCGGGTGCAGGCCGGTGGTCGGCTCGTCGAGCAGGTACAGGGTGCGGCCGGTGGCCCGCCGGCCAAGCTCCTTGGCCAGCTTGACCCGCTGGGCCTCGCCGCCCGACAGGGTGGTGGCCGCCTGGCCGAGCTTTAGGTAGCCCAGCCCCGCCTCGACCATCATCGCCAGGCGGGCGGCGGCGGCCGGCACCCCCTCGAACAGGGCCAGCGCCTCTTCGACGGTCAGGTCGAGCACCTGGGCGATGTCGTGTCCGCGGTAGGTCACGGCCAGGACGTCGCGCTTGAAGCGGCCGCCGTGGCAGGCCGGGCAGCGGACGTGGGTCTCGGGCAGGACCTGCATCTGCACGGTCAGCACGCCGGCCCCCTCGCACCGCTCGCAGCGGCCGCCGGGGACGTTGAAGGAAAAGTGGCGGGCGGCCAGCCCCCGGGCGCGGGCCTCGGGCGAGGCGGCAAAGGCCTCGCGGATGGGGGTAAAGGCGTCGGAATAGGTGGCGGCGTTCGAGCGGGGGGTGCGGCCGATGGCGCTCTGGTCGATGGTGATCACCTTGTCCAGGTGCTGCCACCCCTCGACGGCGTCGTGATCGCCCGCCGCGTCGGTGGCGCCATAGAAATGGCGGCGGGCGGCCCGGTCGAGGATGTCGAGCATCAGCGACGACTTGCCCGAGCCGGACGGGCCGGTGACCGCCACGAGCAGCCCCAGCGGCAGCCGCACGGTGAGGTTCTTGAGGTTGTGCTCGCGCGCCCCGCGGATGACCAGGCAGCGCTCGCCGGGGGGGCGGCGGCGGGCCGGGGCCGGCGCGGCCAGCCGGCCGGCCAGGTAGGCGCCGGTGACCGACTCGGGGGATGCCGCCACCTGGGCGGGGGTCCCGGCGGCCACCACCCGGCCGCCGCTGCGGCCGCCGCCCGGGCCGAAATCGACCAGGTAATCGGCGGCGGCCAGCACCTCCAGGTCGTGCTCGATGACCAGCACGGTGTTGCCCAGGTCGCGGAGCTGGGCCAGCACCCGGATCAGGCGGGCGGTGTCGCGGGGGTGCAGGCCGATGGTCGGCTCGTCGAGGACGTACAGCATCCCGGTCAGGCTCGATCCCAGCAGGGCGGCCAGCCGCAGCCGCTGGGCCTCGCCGGCCGACAGGGTGGGCGAGGCCCGCTCGACGGCCAGGTAGCCGGCGCCGACGTCCTCCAGGCGGCCGATGCGCCCGGCCAGCTCGGCCACCACCGGCTCGGCGACCGGCCACTCTTCGGCGGGCACCTCGGCGCGCAGGCCGCCGACCCAGGCGGCCAGGCGCGACAGGGGCAGCCGCGACGCGTCGACGATGGTCAGCCCGGCGACGGTGACCTGGCGGCTGGCGGCCCGCAGGCGAGAGCCGCCGCAGTCGGGGCAGGTCCGCTGGGCCATGAGGTGCTCGGTCTTGCCCCGGTATTCGGCGTCCTGGGCGTGCTCGGCCTGGCGGCGCAGCAGGATGGTGACCACCCCGTCGACGCGGCCCTTGGTCACCACGTCGGGCGGCTTGACGCCCGGAACGTGGCGCTGGAACTGGGGGCTGTCGACGCCGTACAGCAGCAGGTCGCGCTGGACCTGGCCCAGCTCGCGGGTGGGCCGGGCCGGGTCAAAGTCAAAGCCGTAATGCCGCCCGGCGGCCTC
>DAOUGI010000059.1:0-2919 GCA_034429215.1 Anaerolineae bacterium
CAGATGGACTTTGACGCGGCCAAGGCCCTCATGGCCTGCGCCTATTGCGGCCACACCATGGACGTGCCGTCCACAGCCGAAGAAATCCGCGAATACGACCTGGAAAAGGCCCTGCGTGATGCGGTGGCCAAGCCTTCCGAGACCGGCTATGGCGGCGACAAACGCTCCATCAAATGCAGCAGCTGCGGAGGGGTCAACACCGTAGATGCCAACGTCGTCTCGACCGAATGCCCCTTCTGCGGTTCTAACCAGATAGTGCCTCAGGAGCAGGTAGCCCAGGTCGTCAAGCCAGAATCCCTGCTGCCCTTCAACGTGGAGCAGGCCAAGGCCATCTCCCTCTTTCGCACCTGGCTGGGGAGCGGCTTTTTCCGGCCCAACCCGGTGAAAAAGATCGCCAAGGAAGCCCAGGCCAAGATCCAGGGCGTCTACCTGCCCTTCTGGACCTTCGACGCCTTTACCTCGTCCTGGTGGCAGGCCGAGGCCGGCCATTTCTACTACGTCACCGAGAACGTCTGGGTCACCGACAACAGGGGCCAGCGGGTGCAGCAGGCCCGCCAGGTGCAAAAGATCCGCTGGGAGCCGGCGTCGGGCCAGTTGCAGATGTTCCTCGACGACGTGCTCGTGCCCGCCGCCGGCCACATCGACAAGGCCATGATCCAGAGCCTCTATCCCTTTGACACCAAGGCCTTGGTCCCCTACAAGCCCGAATTCCTGGCCGGCTGGGGCGCCGAAGCCTACACCGTCGACCTGAAACAGGGCTGGACCTCCGGCCAGGCGATCATGAAAAGCCAGATAGAACAGGCCTGCGCCGCGCGGGTGCCGGGCGACACCCACCGCAACCTGCGCGTGAACACCGCCTTTTCCAAAATGACCTACAAGCACGTCCTCTTTCCGGTCTGGATCGCCTCCTATCGCTACAACGACAAAATTTTCCATTTCCTGGTCAACGGCCAGACCGGCGAAGTCCAGGGCCAGGCGCCCATAAGCTGGATCAAGGTCATGCTGGTGGTATTCATCGTCGTCGTCGTCATGGTCGCCATCTTCCTGCTCCTGAGCCAGGGCGAAACCGCCGAAGGGGTCAACCTGTACCGGGCTGTGTTTGGAGTCTGATAGGTGCCCTCCCGCAGGCCAGACGCTTGCGGGAGGTTTTTTTAGGTGGAAACCATGAAAAATCCTGCTCGTTTTCCCCTTGCCCACCTGCCGACGCCGTTGCAGCCGCTCGACCGGCTCAGCGCCGTCCTGGGCGGCCCGCGCCTGTGGATCAAGCGCGACGATCAGACCGGCCTGGCGGGCGGCGGCAACAAGACCCGCAAGCTCGAGCTGCTGATCGCCGACGCCCTGGCCCGGCGCGCCAACCTGGTGCTCACCGTCGGCGCGGTCCAGTCCAACCACTGCCGTCAGACCGCGGCCGCCGCGGCCTGCGCTGGCCTCGACTGCGTGCTGGTCCTGCGGGGTCAAGCCCCGCCCCGCCGGCAGTGGACCGGCAACCTGCTCCTGGACGACCTGCTGGGTGCCCGCATCGTGTGGACCGGCGATCGTGACCGTGAGACCGTCATGGAGCAAGTGGCCCAGGAAGAGCGCGCCGCCGGCCGGCGGCCCTACCTCATCCCTCTGGGCGGCTCCAACGTCGTGGGCGCCGCGGCCTATGCCCTGGCTTTCGCCGAGCTGTGGGGGCAGATGCACGAGCTGGGCGTCGCCTTTGACCGGATCCTCTTTGCTTCCAGCTCCGGCGGAACCCAGGCCGGCCTGGTGGCCGGGGCGGCCGCCTGTGGCTACCAGGGGCAGTTGGTGGGCATCACCAACGACCAGACCGCCGCCGAGCTGTCGGCCTTCGTCTCCCCCCTTGCCGCCGAGGTGTGCCGCTGCCTGGAAATCGAGGGACCTCCTCCGCCCCGGTTGATCTCCGTTGACGACGCTTACCTGGGTGGAGGCTATGCCGTCATGGGCGACCCCGACCGCGAGGCGATCCGCCTCCTGGCCCAGACCGAGGGCATCCTCCTCGATCCCGTCTACACCGGCCGGGCCATGTCCGGCCTGCTCGACCAGATCCGGCGCGGCCTCATCGGCTCCGGCGAGACCGTCCTCTTCTGGCACACCGGCGGCGCGCCGGCCCTGTTCGCCTACTCCCAGGACCTGCTCGGCAGCTAATCAGCCTCCTGCCCTGGGCTTTCGCGCCCGCACGTGGAGAAAATATGCCACCACCTGCGCATCTTGAAGCTCAGGCCGCTCCCTCACCACCTGATCGCTCGGCCGCGGCTCCTCCACCCGCTCCACCAGCAGCCCGCTGCCGATGATGAGGTTCAGCCACTGGCTCATCGTCCGGGTGAACCGCGGCGTCTTGAATCGTGGCAGCCCCTCACGCACCTCCGCAGGCGCGGCGCTAAACAGCCACTCGACCACATCCCCGTCGAGATTCCGGAAATACTCGCCCACCTCGATGGCATACGTGACGCCCTTCTCATCCCGCAGGTTGCGGCGGTGAGGTGTGTCGTAGCACGGGTGGGTGATCGAGAACTGTAAAAAGCCGCCCGGCCTCAACACGCGGCAGGCCTCGGCCAGCACGTTCCCCGTCTCGGGGATGTCCATAAAGCTCATAAAGCCCGTGGCGAAATCAAAAGAGGCCTCGGCGAACGGCAGCTCCACCGCGCTGGCCGCCGCGTAATCGATCCCCAGCGGATCCGTCTCTTCCATCTGTCTGGCCCGCTGCACAAAAACCTCCGAGATATCGACGGCAGTCATCGACGCTCCGCATCTCGCCAGCAGCCGGGTATTATGGCCTTCCCCGCAGCCGATGTCCAGCCCCTTGAGCCCTTTGACATTCGGCAGCATCGCCAGAAAGGCCGGAGTGTTCAAATAATCGCGGTAGACATCGTAGCCGGCCCGGGCAAGCTCGGTCCACACCGCAGCATTCCCATCCCA
>DAOUGI010000060.1:0-32126 GCA_034429215.1 Anaerolineae bacterium
CGTTGGAAGTGGGCTCGCGCTTTGCCATCCGTGAGGGTGGCCGCACCGTCGGCGCCGGCGTCATCACCAAGATCGTCGAATAGGGGCGGGTTTCCCCTGCCCAGGGATAACTAAACTATGGCCAAGCAAAAGATCAGAATCCGGCTTAAGGCATTTGACCATCGGCTGCTCGATCAGTCAGCACGACAGATTGTTGATGCCGCTGAGCGAACGGGCGCACATGTCGTGGGGCCCGTGCCGTTGCCGACCCACATCGAAAAATTCTCGGTCGCGCGGTCACCGTTCATCGACAAAGATTCGCAGGAGCAGTTTGAAATCCGTACTCACAAGCGGCTGATAGACGTCGTTGAGCCCGGCTCCAAGACAGTCGACCAGCTCATGCGGCTGCAACTGCCGGCTGGGGTGGACATAGAAATCAAGCTCTAAGCCGTCGGCCGATTTCGCTCTAGCGAAATCGAGCAAGCTGACCGCTGAAAGCTGATCGCCAAAACCTAACCGCGCCATGCGTGTGCAGGGCACCATTAGCCCGCAAACTGCAAGGCTAGGGGATGATGCAGGGTCGCCTACCCTAACAGTCCCAAGATCCCGGCCCGATGGGCCGGGACGGAGGTGTGTGATGAAAGGTATTCTAGGCAAAAAGGTCGGGATGACTCAGATCTTTGATGAGCAAGGGGAAGTCACTCCGATCACAATCATTGAAGCTGGTCCCTGTTTCGTGGCCCAGATCAAAAAAACCGATCGTGACGGCTATACTGCCGTCCAGTTGGGCTTTGCAGAAACCAAGCCGAAACGGCTGACCAACGCCCAATTGGAACACCTGAAGAAAAGCAATCTTCCTCCATTGCGCTATCTGCGCGAGTTCCGGATGGGCGAAGACGAGATTGCTCCTCTCCAGGAAGGGCAAAAGATCACAGTCGACGTTTTCCAGGTAGGTGAATTCGTGGACGTGACCGGCGTATCCAAGGGTAAAGGCTTCGCCGGCGTCATGAAACGGCATCACTTTGCCGGTGGTCCCATAACCCATGGCCAGTCGGATCGCCAGCGGACGCCTGGCTCCATCGGTGCCTGCAAGACACCGGGGCGTGTCAACAAAGGCCACCGCATGGCCGGCCGCCTGGGCGGCGACCAGGTCACCGTCCAGACCCTGAAAATAGTCATGGTCGATCCAGAGCGGAATCTGCTGGCCGTACGGGGAGCAGTGCCGGGAGCAGATCATGGCTTGCTCATGATCCGCCAAGCCCGCAAGACCCGGGTCATGAAAAAAGTCAGAAAATAGATAACTGACAGCTCAAAAAGGAGTGACGGCCGATGCGTGTGCCGGTTTTCAATACACAAGGTAATCAAGTAGACGAAGCAGAGTTACGGGACGACATCTTTGCCGTGCCGGTCAACGAGCCGCTGATGCACCAGGCCCTGTTGCGTCAACAGGCCAACGCCCGACAGGGAACACACAAGGTCAAGACGCGCGGCGAAGTGTCCGGTGGCGGCGCTAAACCGTGGCGCCAAAAAGGCACAGGGCGCGCCCGACAGGGCAGCACCCGGGCGCCCCACTGGCCCGGCGGCGGCACTGTCTTTGGACCAACTCCGCGCAGCTACGACCAAAAAATGCCGCGCAAGATGCGGCGCCAGGCGCTCCGCTCCGCCCTGTCGGTCAAGGCGGCCGGATCCCAGGTCAAGTTGTTGGACACTCTGGAAATGGCCGAGCCCAAGACCAAGGTCATGCTCGACATCCTGAACAACCTACAGTTGAACCAGTCGGTCCTGATCCTGCTGCCTCAGCACGACGAGGCGGTGTTGCGATCGGTGCGCAACCTGCCCAAGGTCAAGACCTTGGTGGCGCCCTATTTGAACATCCGCGACCTGTTCAACTACGATTACATTCTGATCCCTCTCCAGTCGTTGCAACTGATCGAGAGCATTCTGGGCTAGGAATTCAGCAGAGTCGGCGGCTATGCCGCCGGTGATGATGGGGTGATAATGGGAGACAGGCGATGAACATTTACGAAGTCTTGAGGCGCCCGATCCTGACAGAAAAGTCGGATTACCAGCGAGAGGCGACCAAGTACGTGTTCGAAGTAGACCGCAGTGCCAACAAGCATCAGATCAAGGCAGCGGTTGAAAAGATCTTTAGCGTAAAGGTGGAATCGGTCAACACGATGCAGATGAAACCGAAACGGCGGCGGATGGGCCGGCGGTTTGTCACCACCCGCAGTGGTTGGAAGCGGGCGGTGGTCACCCTGGCTCCCGGCGAGCGGATCCAGGCTTTCTTTGAGGGAGTATAGCATGCCGATCAAACTATACAAGCCAACCTCGCCCGGGCGGCGGGGCATGACCGCCTATACTTTCGAAGAGATCACAACCGCAACCCCGCAAAAGTCGCTGCTGCGGACGGTGCGCAAGCAGGGTGGGCGCAATTTTCGTGGCAAGGTCACCGTAAGACATCAAGGCGGCGGCCACAAGCGCCGCTACCGTGTCATCGATTTCAGGCGGGACAAGCCGGGTGTGCCGGGGCGGATCTCAACCGTAGAATACGACCCCAACCGCTCTGCCCGGATCGCCCTGGTGATCTATGCCGACGGCGACAAGCGATACATCCCGGCCCCGCTGGGCTTGAAAGTGGGCGATGTGGTTATGTCCGGCCCGCAGGCTGAGGTTCGCGTCGGCAATGCCATGCCAATCGCCAACATACCGGTTGGCTCGATCATTCACAACGTCGAGCTTCAGGTCGGGCGAGGCGGCCAGATCGCCCGTGCTGCCGGCACCTCTGCCCAAGTGCTGGCCAAAGAGGGGCGCTATGCTCAGATCCGGATGCCGTCTGGTGAAGTCCGGCTGGTAAGCGTCGACTGCACGGCCACCATTGGCCAAGTAGGCAATACCGAGCATGGCAATATTGTCCTGGGCAAAGCCGGCCGCAAGCGCTGGATGGGCATTCGGCCTACCGTTCGCGGCACGGCCATGGATCCCAATTCTCACCCACACGGCGGTGGTGAAGGTCGGTCGCCCGTCGGCATGCCCGGCCCCAAATCGCCATGGGGTAAGCCGACACTTGGATACAAGACGCGACGCAACAAAACCACCGACAAGTGGATCGTGCGCCGCCGGGGCAAGAAGAGTAGATAGGCTCAGGAGGTTAAGACATGTCGCGATCGCTGAAAAAAGGGCCTTATGTCGAGCCCAAGTTGCTGCGGCGAATTGAAGAGATGAACCGGCCTGGTGTCGCCAAGCGTGTCATCAAGACCTGGTCGCGGGCATCAACCATCTTTCCGCAGATGGTTGGTCACACCATTGCCATCCACGATGGCCGTCGCCATGTCCCGATCTATGTCAGCGAGAATATGGTCGGACATCGATTGGGCGAATTCGCGCCCACGCGCACCTTCCGGGGCCACACCAAGAAGGAAAAAAAGACCCGAGCCGCGTAGCGAAGGGTTGAACCGCGTAGGGGCGGGGTTTACCCGCTCAAGGAGGCAGTATGGAAGATTTCGAAGTCCGAGCCAATGGCCGATACGTCTGGCAGGCACCTCAAAAGGTGCGGCTGGTAACCGATTTGGTTCGGGGCATGGATGCACAGAAGGCATTGGGCCTTCTCAAACAGATGCCGCAGCGAGCTGCTGTCACAGTCCATAGACTGCTGAAATCGGCAGTAGCCAATGCCGAGAACAACTTTGGCATGGCAGTCGAAGACCTTTACATCGCTTACATCTCGGCCGACGAAGGGCCGATGCGCAAGTGGCGACGGTTCGGAGCACGGGGCCGGTTCAAGCCGATCCTGAAACGCTCTTCACATCTTACCATTGTCCTGCGCGAGCGACCTGGGAAAGAAAGCTAGAAGGGGGTTAGCCAAGCTATGGGGCGAAAAGTACATCCTATTGGGTTCAGGCTGGGGTTCATCAAGGACTGGCAAGCCCGCTGGTATGCAGAACGAAATGAATACGCCGACCTGTTGATCGAAGACCTGCGGGTCCGCAAGATGATCCGCCAGGAGCTGGGGCATGCCAGTATCTCGAGCATCGAGATCGAGCGATTTCCCAGAGCCAAGCACCTGGCCGTCAAGATCTGGACCGCCAAGCCGGGCATCGTCATCGGCCGCAAGGGAGCCAACGTCAACGCTTTGCGCAAGAAGCTGGAAGATAGTACCGGCAAAAAGGTGCACGTCGACGTAGCCGAGATCGACCGGCCTGAGCTGGACGCCTACTTGGTGGCGGAAGGGATCGCCCAGCAGATTGAGCGGCGAATCTCTTACAAGCGGGCCATGAAACAGGCAGTCCAGCGCGCCCTGCGGTTTGGTGCCCTGGGGGCCATGATCACCTGCTCCGGACGGTTGGCCGGCGCCGAGATGGCCCGCACCGAGACCACGCGAGAGGGCCAAATCCCGCGCCATACCATGCGCGCCAACATCGAGTTCGCCCAGGCTGAATCACTGACCACTTTTGGCCGCGTCGGTATCAAGGTCTGGATTTACAAAGGTCAGGTATTGCCTGAGAAGCCGGTCATTGAACCGGTTGCTAGCAGCTAGCAGTCGGCAACCATTGCAAGCAAACGGGGAACCGTCTAGCTTGCTGCTGACCGCTAACTACAGGAGTTATCATCATGTTAATGCCCAAGCGTTTTAAATACAGAAAGATGCACCGGGGGCGGATGAAGGGCATGGCCACCCGAGGGAATGTCTTGTCCTTCGGAGATTATGGTCTGCAAGCCACGGAATGTTGCTGGATGACCAGCCGGCAGCTCGAAGCAGCACGCCGCGCTATCGTCCACCACGTCAAGCGTGGCGGCAAGATCTGGATTAGGGTCTATCCCGACAAGCCGGTCACAGCCAAGCCCGCTGAGACGCGCATGGGAGGCGGGAAAGGCCTCGTCGACCATTACGTCGCAGTTGTCAAGCCCGGCCAGTTGATCTTTGAGCTGGCAGGCGTGAGCCATGAAATTGCCCGCGAGGCGATGCGGTTAGCTGCCCAAAAGCTGCCCATCCATACCCATTTTATCGCCCGCGCAGAGTTCACCGCCCAAGCCGAGAGCGGAGGTGAGGAATGAAGTCACGTGACATCTGGGAGATGACGCCAGACGAGATCCGCAACAAACTGGACGACGCCCATGCTGAGATGTTCAACCTGCGTTTCCAGTTTTCCATCGGCCAGATGCAGAACAACGCCCGCCTCGGCCAGGTGCGCCGCGACATCGCTCGACTGAGCACCATTTTGCGGGCCAAGCAATTGCAGTCGACGGGTCCCCAGGAGCAAGCGACAGCTCCCGTAGCAAAGAGGGGTGGGAGGTCAAAATGAGAGAACAAAAAAAAGTCCTGGTCGGCCGCGTCTTGAGCAACCGCATGGACAAAACCGTCGTTGTCGAAGTCAGGCAGCGCAAGCGGCACCGGCTGTACGGCAAGGTCATCAATATCCGGAAACGGTTCAAGGCGCACGACCAAGACAACGCCTGCAAAATCGGCGACCTGGTCAAGATGATCGAATACCGCCCTTTGAGCCGGGAGAAGCGGTGGATGATCACCGAAATAGTAGAGCGCGGTGAAGAAACTCCGATCGTTGAGGCAACGCTCGAAAAGCAGGGCACGGTGAAAAAATGATTCAACAAGAAAGCCGGTTGAAGGTTGCCGACAACACCGGGGCAAAGGAAGTGCTTTGCATCCGCGTCGTCGGCGGCTCTATGCGCCGCTACGGCGCCGTGGGCGATGTGATCATGGCCACGGTCAAGAGCGCAGCGCCGGGGGGCGCTGTGAAAAAAGGGGACGTCGTCAGGGCAGTAATCGTCCGCACCGCCAAAGAGGTCCGGCGGCCAGACGGCTCGTCGATCAAGTTCGACGACAATGCCGCGGTCATCCTAGATCAAACGCACAACCCCCGGGGGACACGTATTTTTGGACCGGTGGCACGGGAGCTGCGGGAGTTGGGATTCATGAAGATCGTATCCCTGGCTCCCGAGGTCCTATAGCAGAGGGAAGATGAAAGATGGAACGGATTAAGAAAGGCGATACCGTCCAAGTCATATCCGGCAGCGATGCTGCTGAGGCTCACCGCGAAGGGCGGCAGGTCCGGGGCGTGGTGCATCGCGTTATCCCTGGTTACAAAATCGATCGCAAGCGCCGCCGGGTGGGACGTGAGCCTGACAAAGACAGCGCTGTGGTCCAGGGGGTCAACCTGGTTGTCAAGCACCAACGCCGCACCGGAGACGTTCGTACCCAGACCGGCCGCATCGAAATGGAGGCGCCCGTCCCTCTGTCGAACGTGATGCTGGTTTGCCCATCCTGCAACAAGGCAACCCGCGTCCGTTTCCAGGTATTCGAGGATGGCTCCAGAGCCCGGTACTGCAAACGTTGCGGCGAGATGATCAAGTAGGGATGACCAAGAGGAATTAAGCGATGCCAAGATTGAAAGATGTCTATCGCAATCAAATAGCTCCGACTCTGATGCAGGAGCTGCACTACGACAACGTCATGGAAGTTCCCGGCCTGGTCAAGATCGTGGTCAACGTCGGCGTGGGTGAAGCGTTGCAGAACGCGAAAGCCTTGGATGCCGTCGTCCAAGACATTGCCACCATCACCGGGCAAAAACCGATTGTGACGCGCGCCCACAAGTCGATTTCTACCTTCAAGCTAAGGGAGGGAAACCCCATCGGCGTCAAGGTTACACTACGCGGCAATCGGATGTGGGACTTTTTCGACCGCCTGTGCAACATTGCCTTGCCTCGCCAGCGTGACTTTCGCGGCATCTCTGCCGATGCGTTTGATGGGCGGGGAAACTATAGCCTGGGCTTGCGCGAGCAGCTCGCCTTTCCCGAGATCGAATATGACAAGATCGACAAGATCCGAGGGCTAGAGATCACGATCGTGACCTCAGCCAGGACCGACGAGGAAAGTTACCAGCTACTGAAACACCTGGGCATGCCCTTCCGGGGACGATAGAAGGAGAGAACATGGCGAAGAAGAGCATTGTCGTGCGGGAAACCAGGCGCAAGTATCCGACGCGGGTGCGCAACCGCTGTAGCCGTTGCGGCCGCCCGCGAGGATACATGCGACGATTCAAGCTGTGCCGCATCTGTTTTCGCGAGTTGGCCACCCGCGGCATGATCCCGGGTGTACTCAAGTCGAGCTGGTAATCATCGGTTACAAGGTAGGGGCGACCGCCGTCGCGAAATCGAAGGAGTGTCGCCAAGTGGGCTATTGGAGGTGTACATATGGTTATTGATCCGATTGCGGACATGCTGACCCGAATACGTAACGGTCTGATGTTGCGCAAAGCCTATGTCCTGGTACCGAGTTCCAGGATCAAAACGGCTATCGCCCAGATCCTGCTGGACGAAGGTTTCATCCAGGGCTATGAAGTCACTGATGAGCGCCCTCAGCCCAACATCCGGGTGTGGCTAAAATACGATGACAAGCGGAGACCCATCCTGACCCACCTGAAACGGGTCAGCAAGCCAGGTCGCCGCGTCTATTCAAGCAAGCGCGAACTGCCTTGGGTCTTGAGCGGCATGGGAGTTGCGATTATTAGCACCCCAAGAGGCTTGATGACCGACCGCGAGGCTCGCCGCCAGGGCGTCGGCGGTGAGATCCTCTGTTACGTTTGGTAAGGGGGGTACTATGTCTCGCGTTGGCTCGAAAATAATACAATTACCACCGAAGGTCCAGATCACCGCCCACGGAGCACAAGTGACGGTCGATGGACCCAAGGGCAAGCTGCAACGGTCTTTCGATCCCGATTTCAAGATCGTGGTCGAAGATGGGACCGTGCACGTCGAGCGCCCAACTGACAGCCTGCAGCACCGAGCTACCCATGGGCTGACCCGTGCACTGTTGGCCAACATGGTCACCGGTGTCTCGCAGGGCTTTACTCGGACGCTTGAGGTCGAGGGAACTGGGTACCGGATGGATCTACAGGGCAGCAAGCTGGTGCTGCAACTGGGCTACTCGCATCCTATCGAGTTCGAACCGCCCGATGGCATCAGTTTTGAAGTGCCCAAGGGTGGGCGCAGCGTGACCGTCCTGGGCATTGACAAGGAACTGGTAGGCGAGATCGCCGCCTGGATCCGGCGTCAGCGCCCGCCCGAACCCTATAAGGGTAAAGGTGTGCATTACGCCGGCGAGCATATCCGGCGCAAAGCCGGCAAAGCCGGCAAGGTTGGCAAGAAATAGCAGGGGCGAGGAGCGCTGCATTTTGCAGATCCCCTTCAGGGGATGCTTCGCCTACAGGAGGTCGTATGAGTAAAACAAGTGATACCGTCTTGGCCCGTCGGCGCCGCCACGAGCGAGTCCGCTCCCGGGTGCATGGCACACCTGAGCGCCCGCGCGTGTGTGTCTTTCGCAGCCTGCGGCATATCTATGTCCAGGTCATCGATGACACGCAGGGGCATACCCTATTGGCCGTATCTACCCTGGATCCCGAGGTGCAGACGGAAGTAAGCGCAGTGGCAGCACAGGCGGAGGCCAGCAGCAGCAAGGACAAGAAGGCCAAAGCGACCAAAGGGAGCGCTGAAGCGCCGGCGGAGCAGACAGGCAAAGTGAGTGCCACGACCAGCAAAGGCAAGACGCAGCAGGCAGTGGCAGTCGGTCAGGTACTTGCCCGCCGGGCCCTAGCCGCCGGCATCAAGAGCGTAGTATTCGACCGGGGTGGGTACATGTATCATGGCCGGGTAAAAGCCCTGGCCGAGGCCGCACGCAAAGGCGGGCTGGATTTCTAGTTGGGGCAACCCTCTGTGGGTGCCTGACGGGGAGGAACTATGGGGCGTGGAGATAGCCGAAGACGAAGACGCGGTAGCGGAGACCAAAGGGAAGAGGCAGCAGTCGAAGAACTCGACGAGCGTGTCGTACACATCGCCCGTACCGCCAAAGTGATCAAGGGCGGCCGGCGTTTCGCTTTCCGCGCAGTGGTGGTAGTCGGCGACAACAAGGGCAGCGTTGGCCTCGGCGTAGGCAAGGCACGTGAAGTGCCCGAGGCGATCCGCAAGGGCTCGGAACGGGCCAGGAAGAATATGAAGCAGGTCGCCTTGGCCGGCACGACCATCCCGCACGAGATCGTACAGGAATTTGGCGCCGCCAAGGTGCTGCTCAAACCGGCGTCACCGGGAACCGGCGTCATCGCCGGCGGCGGCGTTCGCGCCGTCGTCGAGGCAGCCGGCATCAGGGATATCCTGACCAAGTCGATGGGAAGCGCCAACATGCTGAACGTTGTCCAGGCCACGATGCAGGCGTTACAGTCGCTGAAGGACCCGGCCATCGAAGCCCAGCGGCGCGGTGTCCCGGTGCGCAACCTCATGCCCTTCTGGAAGCGAGGAGAGGCCGATGAGTGAAACCAGATTGCGCATCACGTGGGTCAAGAGTGGCATAGGCTACTCTCAGCGTCAAAAAAAGACGATCCGGGCCTTGGGCCTCAAGCGTCTGGGGACCAGCGTAGAACAGGCTGACACCCCAGCCATCCGGGGCATGATCAACAAGATCAGCCACCTGGTTCAGGTCGAAGTTTGCCCAGAAGGTAAATGAGATGAAGCTGCATGAATTGAATCCTGCACAAGGGTCGAGAAAATCGCGCAAGCGAGTCGGGCGAGGCATTGCCGCCGGCCAGGGCAAAACAGCCGGCCGGGGCACCAAGGGGCAAGCCTCACGCTCGGGCGGGGTCAAAGGCCCATACTTCGAGGGTGGCCAGCTTCCGTTGGTACGGCGTCTGCCGTTCAAGCGGGGGTTTACCAACATATTCAGAGATGAATATGCCCCCGTCAACCTGTATCGGCTGGCCGGCTTTGAAGCCAACGCCCAGGTCACACCTGAGACCCTGGTCGCCGCCGGCATCGTCAAGTCCGTCTCGCAGCCGGTGGCCATCCTGGGTGACGCCGATCTGGATCGTCCCCTGACGATCAAGGCGCATCGTGTCTCTGCCAACGCCCGGGCCAAGATCGAAGCGGCAGGCGGTTCTGTCGAGATTTTGCCCTGGGAAGTGAAGCGGGGACGAAGAGGTGGTGGCTAATGATTCAGGCGGTCCGTAACGCGTTTGCACTGCCAGATCTGAGAAAAAAGATCCTTTTCACCTTCCTGATCCTGGCTATCTACCGGCTGGCTTGCCACGTGCCGGTGCCGGGCGTCAACCCCACCGCATTGAAGGGCGTGTTCGACTCGAACCAATTGCTTGGTTTGCTCGACCTGCTGTCGGGTGGAGCTATGGCCGAATTCTCAGTCATGGCCATGGGCGTCTACCCGTACATCACAGCGTCGATCATCCTGCAACTGCTGACGCCGATCATCCCTGCGTTGGAACGACTGCAAAAAGAGGGCGAGCAAGGGCGAAACAAGCTTAACCGGTGGACCTGGTACCTGACGGTGCCTTTGGCCCTGCTGCAAGCTTATACTCAGGCCCAGTTGATCACCCGCGCCTCCACGACTCCGATCCTGGACGCCTTCGGCTTTGGCTCGGCGCCGTTGACCACTACTGCCATCTTGATCAGCATGACCGCCGGCACACTCTTTGCCGTCTGGCTGGGCGAGCTGATCAGCGAGCAGGGCATCGGCAATGGCACGTCGATCATCATCTTGGGTGGCATCGTCGCGAGGTTGCCGGAACAGCTGCTGGGCCTGATCGCCAGCCAGTTGTGGGTCGACATTGTCCTCTTTGTGATAGTCACAGTTATCACGGTTTTTGGCATCGTCGTCATTCAGGAAGGCAAGCTACAGATCTGGGTGCAGTACGCCAGCCGGACGTTGGGGCAACGCGGGGGCCGCCTACGGCAGACACGCTCCGTAAGGACCCACATCCCGCTGCGGGTCAACATGGCAGGCATGATCCCGCTCATCTTTGCTCAAAGCCTGCTGGTTTTTCCCAGCACCATCGCCAGCTACTTCCTGCCGGCGACAGGCCAGTCGCCAGTGGGTATTGGCCAGAATATCGCCGTGGTTGTGGACAAGATCTTTAACCCAAGCTATACTATCTACTGGCCGTTGTACTTTCTGCTGGTCGTCGGGTTCACCTTCTTCTACACCAACGTCATCTTCCAGCAGCAGAACCTGGCCGAAAACCTAAGGAAGCAAGGCGCTTCCATCCCAGGCATCCGGCCCGGCAAGCGGACAGAAGACTATCTCATGCAAAAGGTGCGACGCATTACGCTGGTGGGCGCGATCTTCCTGGGCCTGGTGGCCATCTTGCCCTGGCTCGTGGGGCTCTTTGCCAAGCTGCTGCCAAACGTCACAGGCGGGGTCAGCGGCAGCAACATCATGCTTATCACCTCGACCGGCCTGCTGATCGTCGTCGGCGTGATCCTGGACACCATGCGCCAACTGGAAGCACAGTTGCAGATGCGGCACTATGACAAGTTCCTGCGCCGCGGCATCCTTGGGTAGGCGACAGGTTTTAACAAACAAAATGAGCACGCTCTATCTCGTACTGCTCGGTGGACCGGGCGCGGGCAAGGGAACGCAGGCGGATCGTCTGGCAGAGCACCTGGGTATTCCCCACATCTCTACCGGCGACCTGTTCCGTGACAACCTGAAAAGGCAGACCGAGCTGGGCCTGCTGGCCAAAGGCTACATGGATCGGGGCGAGCTGGTCCCAGATCAGGTCACGGTCAGGATGCTCCGTCAGCGGCTGCTGCAGTCCGACTGTGCCAAGGGCGCCATCCTAGATGGCTTTCCCCGCACAGAGGCCCAGGCCGACGCACTGGAGCAACTCCTGGCCGATCTGGGCTCCCGCCTGGCAACTGTCCTTCACATCCAAGTGCCAGACGAGATTCTGCTGGCCCGGCTGAGTGGGCGATGGACATGCAAAGTGTGCGGGACCATGTATCACCAGTTGTACAGCCCACCACAGCAAGAGGGCATCTGTGACAAATGCGGCGGTGAGCTGTACCAACGACCGGATGATACCCCGGCAACGCAGGAACGGCGCATTCAAGTCTACCTGGCAGAGACGGCGCCGCTGATCGAGTACTATCGCCATCGCGGACTGCTCGTCGACATAGACGGCCGGCCGGGCATAGACGAGGTTCAGGCTGCACTGCTGGCTGCCATCGAAAGAACGCAATGACCGGCATTAACCTTAAGAACGAGCGTGAGCTCGCCCTGATGCGCGAAGCAGGCCGTATCGTCGCTCAAGTCCTGGCTAGAGTGCGGGAAACCGTAGTGCCGGGCATGACAACCGGCGACATCGAGGCCTTGGCCGAGCAGATCATAGTCAGGGAGCACAAAGCGATCCCGTCATTTAAGGGGTACAGAGGCTATCCGAGCCTTATCTGTACCTCAGTCAATGACGAAATCGTGCACGGCATCCCTGGCAAGCGTGTTCTGAACCAGGGTGACATCGTCGGCGTCGACGTCGGCGTGATTTACAGAGGATATCAGGGAGATGGGGCCATCACCGTGGCAGTCGGTCAGGTAGACCCTGAAAGCCAGCGTCTGATGGACGTAACCGTGGAAGCACTACAGTGTGGGATCGAGACCAGCAGGCCTGGCAATTGGACATCGGACATTTCAAAAGCAGTTCAAGAATACGTGGAGAAACAGGGCTTTTCGGTCGTGCGCGAGTACACGGGCCACGGAATCGGCCGCAGCATGCATGAAGATCCGCAGATCCCGAACTACTACGACCCGAAAATGGGCCGCTACCGTCTGAGGCCGGGCATGACCTTTGCCCTGGAGCCGATGGTCAACACCAAAGGCTGGCAGACACGCGTGCTCAACGACAACTGGACCGTCGTGACAGCCGATGGTGGGCGCTCGGCCCATTTTGAGCACACTATCGCCGTCACGAAAGACGGCCCAGTCATCTTGACCGAATTGTGATTATCAGTTAGACTCGGGTCTTCTGGGATTCGAGTCCGGAACGCTGATAGCTTGAGGGAGGAACCATGAAAGTCAGACCGTCGATCAAGCGGCGTTGTGAAAAATGCAAGATCATCAAGCGGCGCGGGGTCGTTCGCATCATCTGCGACAACCCAAAACACAAGCAGCGCCAAGGGTAAAGGCTGGAGGAGAATATGGCTCGTATTGCGGGTGTTGACCTGCCAAGAGACAAACAAGTTGCAGTGGCATTGACCTACATCTTTGGCGTCGGCCGCAGCGCCAGCCAGGATATCCTGAGAGTTAGCGGGATCAATCCTGCCACGCGCGTGCGCGACCTGGCCGAATCTGAAGTAGCCAAGCTGCGCGAAATCATCGACCGCAACTATCATGTGGAAGGTGACCTTCGGCGCGAGGTTGGCATGAATATCAAGCGCCTGCAGGAGATTGCTTGCTATCGCGGTATTCGCCATCGCAAGAACCTACCGGTGCGCGGGCAACGGACTCGGACCAACGCCCGTCAAAGACGAGGGCAGCGCCGGACAGTGGCAGGCAAGCGCCGGTCGCGGGCCAAGAAGTAATAAGGGGGTAACATGGGACGAACAAAACGCCAGGTACGACGGGCAGGGCGCAAGGAACGGCGGGTCATCCCGCAGGGACAGTGCCACATCCAGGCTACGTTCAACAATACAATCGTCACGATCACCGACCCGCAGGGCAACGTCATCACCTGGGCCAGCGCCGGCACTGCCGGCTTTAAGGGATCGCGCAAAAGCACACCCTACGCAGCCCAGATGGCAGCCCAGGTGGCCGCCAAGTCCGCCCAAGAAAACGGAGTGCGTGAGCTGGACATCTTTATCAAGGGTCCCGGCCCCGGCCGCGAGTCGGCCATCCGGTCCATACAGCAGACGGGACTCATCGTCCGGTCCATTACCGACGTGACCCCGATTCCGCACAACGGCTGCCGGCCGCCCAAGAAACGACGGGTATAGCGAGGAACAATGGCAAGATACAAAGATCCAATCTGCAAACTATGTCGGCGCGAGGGAGAAAAGCTGTACCTCAAAGGCGAGCGCTGTTTCTCGCCCAAATGCGCAGTCGAACGACGGCCCTATTCTCCCGGAGCGCACGGCCAGCAGTCCCAGTTCCAGAAAAAGGCATCCGACTATGCCCTCCAACTGCGCGCCAAGCAAAAAGCGCGGCGCTACTATGGCGTCCTGGAACGGCAATTCCGCCGCTACTTTGGCGAGGCCGAGCGGCGTCGAGGGCTCACCGGTGTAAACCTGCTGATCATGCTCGAGACCCGGCTGGATAACATCGTCTATCGCCTGGGCTTTGCGACGTCTCGGCCTCAAGCACGACAGTTGGTGAACCACGGCCATTTCATGGTCAACGGCCATAAAGTGGACATCCCGTCCTACTTGGTCCAACCGGGTGACGTCATCGAGCTCGATCCCAACAGCCGGCAAAAAGAGTACTTTAAACAGGTCGCCGACGAAATGGAACATCGGGCCCTGCCCGATTGGCTGACCCGGGATGTCATTACCTTGTCAGGTCGCGTCTTGGCCCTGCCCACGCGCGAGTCCATGGACATCCCAACCATCAGCGAGCAACTAATAGTCGAGTACTATAGCCGCTAAGTGAGCTGATAGCCGATCACTATCAGCCGAAAGGGGATGTCGTGTGATGAATCTGGTCTTGCCAAAAATCGAAAGCGATCTTCAAACTAGGAACTATGGCCGCTTTGTGATTGGCCCCCTGGAAACAGGGTATGGCATTACATTAGGCAATGCACTGCGCCGAGTCCTGCTATCCTCCCTGGAAGGGGCGGCTATCACTTCGATCCTGGTCAGAGGCATCCATCACGAATTCTCGACCATCCCCCACGTCCGGGAAGACATGACCTCACTCCTCCTCAACCTCAAGCAGGTCCGCTTCACATTCCAGGATGATGAGGAAGAGACCGCCCGGATACGTCTCGACGTACAGGGGGAAGGCGTAGTCACAGCCGGCGACATCATCGCCCCGCCTATCGTAGAAATAGTCAATCCCGAGGCCTACCTGCTGACCACCGATTCGGACGAAGCAGAGCTAGAAATCGAAATGACCGTTTCCAGGGGACGGGGCTATTCACCCGCTGAAGAACGAGGCAAGCTGCCGTTGGCCGAGATTCCCGTCGACGCCATCTTCAGCCCGGTTCGCAAAGTCAACTTTAAGGTCGAGCGGGCTCGCATCGGCCAGATCAGCGACCTGGATCGTCTCGTGCTCGAGATCTCGACCGACGGCTCCATCTTACCGGCTAAAGCGCTCAGCACAGCCGCCCAGATCCTGGCGCGCCACCTGACGCTGATCGCCGAGTTCGGCGATGTCGCCATGCCCATCGTGACTGGAGCCGAAGAGAGCCGCATTCCGGCGCGGATCGCCGAAGTCAACATCGAGGATCTGGACCTGGGGGTGCGCTCCTACAACTGCCTCAAGCGGACCGGCATCACGAAAGTAGGCGAGATTCTGGAAAAACTGGAGAGAAGCGAAGAAGAGATCCTCTCCATTCGGAACTTTGGCCAGAAATCGCTGGACGAACTAAAGGAGAAACTGGCGGACAAAGGGTATTGGCCCTTGCCGGCGGAATAGAGGACTAGAAAATGAGACATGGTAGAGCAGGCCGCCACCTAAATCGGACGAGCGGCCAACGACGAGCGTTATACCGGAACCTTATGACAGAGCTGTTCCGCCACGAACAGATCACCACAACCGAAGCCAAGGCTAAAGCCGTCCGCCCTCTGGCCGAGCGGTTGGTCACGACCGCACGCAAAGGTCGGGCAGAGCGCGTAGTCGAGCTGGCCCAAGCGCGGAACATTGAACGACTGTCGGCCTGGTTCAGCCCGGAACGAGCAAAGCAGCTCATCGACTGTGTCGACCAGGGCAACAACGAAGCGTTGGAACGGATGGCCGGAGGCTTGTCCCTGCACGCGCGCCGGCAAGTGCTCGCCACACTGAGCGACAAACAGGTGGCCCACAAGCTGGTGGACGAGATTGCGCCCCGCTTTGAAGAGCGCCCAGGCGGATACACCCGCATATTCAAATTGGGCATGCGCAAAGGCGACGCAGCCGAAATGGCCGTGTTGGAACTGGTTGAGTGACAGAGCCGGTCCCTGACAGCCCGAAGGGCGGCAGGGCAAGGTAAAGAGGCAGAGTGACGGCGCGCTTCTGGGCTAAAGTCGAGTACGACGGCACAAATTTTGCCGGCTTTCAGCTTCAGGCCCAAGACCGGACCGTCCAAGGAGAGATTGAGCGAGCGCTACGGGAAGTCACAGGAGTCGAAACCAGGGTCACAGGCGCCGGCCGGACTGATAGCGGCGTCCATGCCCGCGGACAGATCATAGCTTTCGACTCTGAGTGGCAGCACGAGCTGGCCGACTTGCACCGGGCACTGAACGCAGTCCTGGCCGCCGATGTAGCGATTGTGCGGATAGGTTTGGCACCCGAGGGGTTTCATCCCCGTTTCGACGCAGTCAGCCGGACCTATCAGTACACTCTGTTGGCCCAGCCGTGGCGCTCACCGTTGAACAGGCGCACAGCCTGGCAGGTACCCTATCAACTTGATATAGATCGCATGGCACAGGCCGGCCGTTGCCTGATTGGTACGCACGACTTTACCACCTTTGGCCGTCCGCCACAGGGTGAGAACCGCCGCCAGAAACGTGCGGCACAGGCAGTGCGCACCGTGACCCAGGCAGAGTGGCGCAGGGGCTCTGGCGAGTGGATGACTTTTGACATTACCGCCAACGCCTTCTTGTACCACATGGTACGCAGCCTGGTCGGCAGCCTGGTCCTGGTAGGCTCGGGGCAGCTCCCGGTGGACCAGTTCGAGGTAATGCTCCAGGCCCGGGATCCCAGCTTGTCAAAGCAGTTGGCCCCGGCGCACGGATTGTGTTTGATGCGAGTTGAGTATTCTAGTGCCGCGAGTCTTGAGCGGCCGGAAGCCGGATACCCGGCAAGTAAAGGAGCGATGCAGTGAGAACATTTACTGCCAAAACAGCAGAAATCAAGCGGGAATGGTACGTCGTGGATGCACAGGGTCAGACACTGGGACGCCTGGCATCCAAGATTGCCCCGATCCTGAAGGGCAAGCACAAGCCGACCTACACCCCACACCTCGACTGCGGTGACTTTGTCATCGTCATCAACGTCGACAAGGTGCAGGTTACCGGGCGCAAGCTTGACCAAAAGTTCTATTACCGGCATTCGGAGTATCCGGGCGGATTGAAGAGCATCAGCCTGCGCGACCAGCTGGACCAGCATCCTGACCGTGTCCTCATGGCAGCGGTCAAAGGCATGCTGCCTAAGAACAGGTTGGGCCGGCAGATGATCAAGAAGCTGAAACTGTACGCCGGTGAGGGCCACCCTCACCAGGCCCAGCAGCCCAAATCGCTGCCCCTGTAGAAACTCCCGGCCTATCGCGTCGGGAAGGAGGATTTATGAGTGAAGTTCGCTATTATGAGGGAATAGGACGGCGCAAACGAGCCACCGCCCGCGTGCGCCTCTACCCTGGTGATGGGCAGATCGCCATCAACGACAAGCCTTTGGACCAGTACTTTGGGCGCTTTCAGGATCAGCAGCAGGCCGTCGAGCCGCTCAAGCTCACCAACAACGAAGGGCGCTACAACCTGATGGCCGTCGTCAAAGGCGGCGGCATAACCGGTCAGGCCCAGGCCATTCGTCAGGGCCTGGCTCGCGCCCTGCAGATCGTCGATCCTGAATTGCGAGCCATGCTCCGCGAGGCAGGCTTCCTTACCCGTGACTCGCGAGAGAAGGAACGCAAGAAAGTCGGCCTCAAGAAAGCGCGAAAGGCGCCGCAGTACACCAAGCGCTAGGCAGTTTTCCGCTTTTCCATTATGGACAAGACCTGTATCCATGACTTGGCCCCAGGGGGGTGCCAGGTCATGGATACAGGCAATTTACAAGTTAGTGGAGATCAACGGCCACCCTTTCCCCATCCCGGCCCATCAGGCCGGGACTAATATTGCCAATTGACAAGAAAACTGGTATAATATAGCTATGTGGGCGTTCTTCGAGGTCAGCAAGATCTTGAGTTCTCCCTTGGGCAGCCTGGTTTACCACCTGCTCCTGCTTCTCATCATTGAAGCAGCTCTGGGCATGGCCTGGGAGGAGTGGCGGCGCACCCGGCGCGGCCTGGCTCAGCGTCTCCTGATCGGCTTTGGCGGCCTGGGGCTGGTCCGTTTGGTCTACCTCATCGCAGCGGTCTTGGCCATGACCGGCTGGGTCGACCGGACTTTTCTCCTGCCTCCTTTCGAGCGTTTCGCCGACACCGCCAGCCTTGCCCTGCTCGCCTGGGCGTTAGCCCCTGCACCATCGGCAAGCAAAGCAGTTCCAGGATCGTCGCCCGGCTCGGCGCCCCTTGCCGCAGTGGGTGTCGCACGCTTGTGGCGGCCACGGGCCTGGCGGCCGCGGACATGGAACCTGTTATTGACTGCTAACCTTGTCCTGTCCATAGCCGCGTGCGTCGCCGCCATCGTCCTGTGGGGACGAGAGCTGGCTGCGAACCCTGGCCTCGATTATAACCTGCCCTGGCAGGCCATCGTCTGGAGCGGCTGGCAGATTGGCCTCGCCCTCCTTCTTGGGCTGGCCGCAAGCGCAGCGGGCTCTGACCGGGAGGGAAGCTGGGTTATGCCCTTCCTGGCCGTCGTCGTCATCCTCGCCGGCCGGATCCTCCAGATGCTCTCCGGCTTGGGCATCGTCTCCACGATGGCCACACCCCACCTGCCTGCCTGGGATCGCCTGTCCAACCTGATCGCCTATATCCTCCTCATCATCGCCCTCTACCAGAACATCGTCGTCGGACTGCGCCTTCGCAGCCGGCAATTCCAGGCCATCAGCCAGGCTTCTATGGATCAGATCAAGAGCCTTCTCTTCCTATTCGAGGCCGGCCGTGAGATCTCTGGCTCCCTGGACCTGCCCACCGTCCTTGACAACGCCGCCCAGGGCATAGCCCGTGCCCTCGACGCCGACCAATGCGCCATCGCCTTCCCCCAAGACAACGATCCCGGCCAGATGCGCCTCGCAGCCATATACAACCCTGCCCGCCACGGACGTGGCGAAGGCGTCGCCTTTCCGCTCGACTACCAGCTTGCCGTCCACCAGGCGATGCGCCGCAAGCGCTACGTCATCGTCGAAGAGGCAGACAACGTCCAGCTCAAAGTTCTATTTGCCCTCTTGGGATCGAGTGACATCGGTCCTCTGCTGATCCAACCGCTCCTGTCCCAAAACGAAGCGATCGGTGCCATCATCGTCGGCAACTCGCGCTCTCGGCGACCCTTTACCCCCAACGAAGCCAAGCTGTGCCAGTCGATGGCCGATCAGGTCGTTGGCGCTATCCAAAACGCCCGTCAATACCAGGCCCTACAGGCTCAAAGCGCAGAAACGGGCCGGGCATTAGCCGACGAGCACCGCGCCACCCAGCAAGCCAGAGCCCAGACCCAGGAGCTGGCCGACCGGCTGACCACCCTCCAGGCCGAAACAGAAGAAATCCGCCGTCGCGAGCAGAACGCGCGTGAAGCCCGCAACGCACTAGAGATCAAGCTCGTCAGCAGCCGGGCCGAGAGCGAGTCGTTGACCGACCGGCTGTCGATGCTTGAGAGCGACCTGGCCCAAGCCCATGCCAACACCGAAGCCCAGCTGAGCTGGCACAAGATGGAGCTTGCCCGCCAGGAAGCCGCGTGGCACGAGGCCCTTCAGGCCCAGGAACGCCTAAACGCCATCTTGTACAACATGACCGCCGGTCTCATCATCGCCGATCGCGAGTGCCGCATCGTCGAGGCCAACGTGGCATCTGAAATCCTGCTCGACCGCGACACCGAGCAGCTCAAGGGCGCCAACCTGGCGACATTAAGCGACGACCCACGGTGGAAGCAGGCCGTCCTCACCGCCAGTGGCGGCGACGCCCCGGCCGTCAGGATCACCATCAGCGTGGGAGACAACAGCCTGCTATGCGACCTGGCCCCTATCCCCGGCACCGAAGAAGGCCAAGACCTTGCCGAGGGGATCGTCGTTGTCATGCAGGATGTCTCGGCCGAGATGGATGAATCCAAGAACCGCGGCCAGGTCATTGCCCAGATCGCATCCAAAGCACAGGAGCTGCAGAGCTCGTTGGCGACCGCCGCCAACTATGCCAACCTGGTCCTGAGTGACATGGCAATTCCGGCAACGACATCCTCCGAGAAGCAGCGGCCTGGGGCGCAGGCACAGCGGGAAGCCGCAGGCACGGCCAGTGGGATGCAGCGAGGCGCGGCGAGCGAGGCAAGCACCGACCAAAGGGAGTCGTGGAGCGTCGGTTCCGCCGACGCACCGCCAGGGGAGCAGACAACCAGCGCCACGGGGCACAAGTTCCTGCTGCGCCTCAGAACCAGCGTCGAGCGGACGGCCCAGATGGCAGATGATCTGGTACACCTGTCCACCGGCTCGCCGCCGCGCTACCGGTCCGCCGGCCAGAAGGAAGCCGGTAGCGACCGGAGGGGGTCGCAGGACATCAGCGAAGCGGACAGATCGCTGGCGGAGTGGACAGACGTCAACCATCTCATCGAGACGGCAGTAGCCGACTCTCAGCCTCAGCTTGAGGACAAGGCCCTCGTTTTGGACCTGGACGTGCCCAACAGACTGCCTGCTGTCAAGGTCAACCAGGATGACCTGCGCCAGATCATGGCCAACCTGCTGCTCAATGCCTGCCTCGTTTCGCCCATGGGCGGGCGCATCCAGGTACAAGCAAGCCACTCTAGCGGGCAACTGGCGCAGCCAAGCCGGCATGACTCGCCTGTGCCGCATGCCCCTGGCGGCAATGGGAACTCGTTTGTCATCATCTCGGTCCGAGATTGGGGCGGCGGCCTGCCGGTCGAAGCCCTGGGCCAAGTCTTTGACCAGGCTCGCCCGGATCGGACGCCACAGGGTCTCGGCGCTTCTGGCGCTGACCTGGCGCTGGTCAAAACCCTCGTCGAGTCGCAGCGGGGTCACGTCTGGGTGGAAACAGAGAGCGGAGTAGGCACCACCTTCACCCTGGCCTTGCCCATTGAGAAGCACGGATAGTGATGCAGCCCGGAGCCAAAGGAATCCCAGCCGCCAAAGTGGAAGACCAGGGCAGTCCTCACGCCGCGACCGAAGAGAATGAGAGGATGGTCACCTTTGACGACGGCACAGCCCTGGATGATGCCGGCCGCCAATCGTCAGCTCACTGGCTTAAACCATTCCTCGGCGGGCTGTTCGCGACTGCCCTCGTCATCCTGACCCTGGCAGCAGCAGCCATCCTAGGCGCACAGGAGGGCTTGCTGGTGGCCGATGCGGGGCGAGCGCAAAGCACGGCAGCCCCGTCCCTTGTGCCGCCCACTTCCGGCGGCCTGGCCATGCCCAGCGCGACGCGCGCCCCTACCGCTACCCCCGCCCCATCTTTGACGCCATCGCCCACCCCGACCGGACTACCCGCGGTCTCTTGCCCTATGCCACCCGGTTGGCAGCGGCACACCGTGCAGTCGGGCGAGACGCTGACCACGATCGCCGCCCGCTATGGCACGAGCGGGGCCTTGTTAGAGCGGCTCAACTGCCTGCAGAGCACAGCCCTCCACCAGGGACAGATCCTCTACGTGCCCGGCAGCGTGACCAAAACCGCGACCGCCACGAGCAAGCCCAGTTGTCGCAAGCGGACCGACTGGGTCACCTACATCGTCAAGCAGGGAGATACTCTCAGTAGCATCGCCAGAAGTGTAAACATCTCGGTCGACACGCTCAAGCGGGGTAACTGTCTGCTGAGTGACAAGATCTATGCCGGGCAGGAGCTGCTGGTACCTTACACCCCGTGGCCAACCCGGACGCCCACTCGCACGGCCACGCGGACACCGACCAAGACGCCGACCCATACGCCGACCGGCACACCGCCGACTGATACGCCGACCCCAACACCAACCTCTACACCGACTGTCACGCCGACCGGCACACCGCCGACCGATACACCCACCCCGCCGGTGACCGACACGCCTACCCCGCCGCCGAGCGACACGCCTACCCCGCCGCCGACCGATACGCCTACCCCACCGCCGAGCGACACGCCCATCCCACCGCCGAGCGACACGCCTGTCCCACCGCCGAGCGACACGCCCGTTCCACCGCCGAGCGATACGCCTGTCCCGCCGCCGAGCGATACGCCCATCCCGCCGCCGAGCGACACGCCGGGCCCGTGACCTGAGCCAGCACTTTTGACACCCATCCCATAGTGCGCTCGTAGGAACCGACTTGCAGCGGCCGGCAAAACTGTCATAGGGTGACACGCTTCATGGTTTTGTCAGGCACTCTGGTTCCGCCTGCGCGTTTGCGCATTTCAAAGGATCTGATGCATGTTTCACAAAAGCCAACCGATCGCCCTCCTCGCTCTCACTTTGATCCTGCTGGCAGGGTGCGGCGCCGAGTCCCCCGCAACCAGCCCTCTGCCAACGCCTGCGCCGCCAACCGTGGAGCCGGCGGCCTCATCGCCTAGCCCTTCCACAGGAGAGGTGCAACTGCTCCGCGACGTCGTCGCCAATCCAGGCCAATATGCCGGCGGGCAGATAACCGTCGAAGGAGTGCTGGAAGAGGAGGGCGAGATGCCTCGCGTTCGTTTTTTCCTGCACGACGGGGAGGACCGCCTGGAGACCAGCTCGTGGGCGCCGTTGGAGACGATCCTGCCCCCTCAGGGAGGAGCTGCGGCCAAAAGCATGGCATATTATGTCCACAAACACCTGAGGTTGACCGGCGTCCTGGAAGAAGGAGGCGAAGGGCTACTGCTTCAGGTTTCTGGGGCTGAGGAGCTACCGTAAATCGCGAGAAGGAGTATTTGATGGTGCGTTCTGTCATCCGTTTGATCGTGCTGGCAGGCATGATCATCCCGTTCAACAGCGTGGGGATTGCTGACCTAACAACGGCCGTTGGACAGGCATCCCTTGACGAGCTTGTCCAGACTATGCCGCCCCACCCCCGCCTGGAGGAAGCGATCGCGAGCGGCAAGGTGACGCTGCCGCGCGGTCCCGAGACGGCGTCAGTGCCGACAACCGTCGGGGCGCAGAGCCCGGGGTTCGACCGGCCGCGAAGTGGGCCGCGCCGGTTCACCAACCCCGCCAAGCCCGACTCGATCAGCCTCAATGCACTGGCGGTGGTCATCGACTTTAGCGACAAAGCCCATACCGTCACCGCCACCTACTTTGACACGCTGATCTTTGCCGCGCCGGGCGCCGGACGGGGCTCTGTCCGTGACTATTACAGAGAGGTGTCGTACGGCACGGTAGACATTGTGACGGTCAACGTGCCGAGCAGCATGGGCTGGCAGCAGCCTTCGCAGCCATATAGTTATTATGTCAATGAAGGCTATTGCCTCAACGGAGACTATCCCAACAACTGCCAGAGGTTGGCCGAAGAGATCGTCGACGCCGTCAACGGCCTGGTTAATTTCGCCAACTATGACAACGACGGCGACGGCTACACCGAGCCGATCATGTTGATCCACGCCGGGCCAGGCGCCGAGTTCACCGGCTCTACGGCCGACATATGGTCGCATTCCTGGACCCTGGACACCTACCGCACGTATGACGGGGTGACGATCGCCGACTATGTGATCATGCCCGAGTATTGGCAGTCGGCCAGCGCCACCGACAGCGATATGACCATCGGCGTGTTTGCTCACGAGATGGGGCACGGCTTCTGGGGCCTGCCCGACGTGTATGACCGGGACGGTTCTTCGGAAGGCATCGGCAGGTGGAGCCTGATGGCCAGCGGCTCGTGGAATGGGCCCAACAGCGGGGGCTGGGGGGCCGACGGCAGCTCGCCGGCCTGGCCGGATGCCTGGAGCCGGATCCAGATGGGGTTTAGCACTCCCACCTTGATCCTCAGCAACGTCACCGGGCGGAGTATTCCACGGGTTTACGGGAACGCGCCGCCGACGCAGACGGTGATGAAGATGCGCTCGGGCATCCTGGGCGCCGAGGAGTATTTTCTGGTGGAGAACCGCCAGCAGGTCGCCGGCTCGTACGACGAGTACCTGCCCGGCAGCGGCCTGTTGATCTGGCATGTAGACGAGGCGATGGACACCTACGACAAGCAGAACGACTATGAGTGCGCCGATGTGCCCCATTGCCAATGCGACGACAACTATCACTTTCTGGTAGCCCTGGAACAGGCCGATGGCTACCGCGACCTGGAGCTGGCCAAGGACCGAGGCGACACCGGCGACCCGTTCCCCGGCAACAGCGGAAACCGCGCCTGGACCATGGCCACCGGCCCAGAGAGCAGCTCGTGGTATGGCGAAGTGGCGTGCGCCAACACCTGCATCGGCGTCACCAACATCAGCAATTCGGGCACGACGATGACCGCCGACCTCCAGGTGACCTGCACAACGCCCGATCACTGGGTCTACCTGCCGTTGGTGCTCAAGAATCCGATGACAGGCGCCGCGCTGTGGGATCAGCCACTCAGCACGGTTAACCAGAACCCGTACGTCGACCAGGAGTTCCCCGATTTGGCAACCTACTCCTCCTACCTGGCCGACGATTTCACCAACCCCGTTACGTGGGAGATCGACACCATCTTGATCCCAGGCAGCGGGTGGAACAGCTTTGCCTCGCTGCTCAACGCCGACTCGCTGACCTGGCAGATCTATGCCGACTGCGCAGGCGTGCCGTGCGGCGACCCGTCGGGCGGCGGCAGCCCGCCGATATGGACCCTGACCCTGGCGCCCGGCAGCGCGCAGGTGACGATCGGCAACGGCTCGGGCGGGATGCCGTCGGATACAATGCTGGAGCTGGTCACACCGGTCAGCCTGCCGGCGGGCCACTGGTGGCTGCTGTTCTACCCGACCGGCTCGCTTGGCACGCTGGGCCAGTTTGGCCGCCAGCCGGCCGACACGGTTAACGGCTATGCCGGCAAGTTCATCAACCCCGGCGGCGCCTTTGGCTATGGCACAGCGTGGCAGAACTGGGCGGTGCTCGGGCCGAGCCAGCACGATATGGCGTTCCGGCTGGAGGGGAACAGGTAGAGGGCTGAGTGGCACTTGACACTCGAATGTAGAGATGATATAGTCTAGCCGACCTTCGGATGTGGGGTAAGGATGAGTCTTTTTGACTGGCTGCTAGTCGGCCACCTGATCGGCGATTTTCTCTTCCAGACCGACAGCATGGCCAAACACAAACCTCAAAACTGGCGATGGATGCTTGGGCACCTCAGCCTGTACATGGTGACCATCACGATCATCATCGCTGCCTATGGGCTCAGCCACATGCTGCCCCTGTGGCTGCCGGTCGCGGCCTGGCTGTTTGTTTTTGGGACGCACATCATCCTCGACCGGCGCAGTTTCACCGCCCACTGGATGCGGCTGGTCAAGACGTCACCCGATCATCCGTGGCTGCCCATCGTCGTGGATCAGATCTTTCACCTGGTCACGCTGGCCATCGTAGCCCAGGCACTGGTACTGGCTGGTGGAGGGACGGGCTTGTGAAAAGAGCAAAGAAGGTCTTGGGGATAGGGCGAACGCGGCGCGGAGGGCCGGCAGTGGGACTGGTGACATGCCTGCTGCTTAGCCTGACCGGGTGCACGGTAGGGCCGGCCGCTACGCCAACGCCAGCGCCGACGGCCACCCCCAACCTCCCCCCCGCCGACGAGGTAGCCTATGCCTTTCTGCAGGCATGGGAGCGCAGCGACTATCCGGTGATGTACAGCCTGCTGTCGCCGGATGCCCAACAGAAGTATAGCGAAGATGAGTTCACGGCCTACTACCAGGAGATCGTTGACGAGGCGACGCTGTTGAACGTCACCCCTCAGATCCTGGCCGCTTACCAGCCCGGCACCCGCGCCGAAATCTCGTTCGCCACCAGTTTTCGCTCGGCCCTGGCCGGCGATTTCATAGTACAGAACCAGATGGCGCTCAGTTATGTAGAGGGCCGGTGGGGCATCGATTGGTCGCCCGCGCTCATCTTTCCCCAATTGAGCGACGACACCTTTGTCCACATGACCACCCGCGTGCCGGCGCGCGGAAACATATACGACCGCAACGGCCTGGGCCTGGCAGTACAAGGAGACCGGGTTGAGATCGGCGTGGTGCCCGGCAAAATCCTGGACGAACCGAACCTGCTGGCCCAGTTGAGCGCCATCCTGGGCCGGACGACCGCCGATCTCCAGGCGCTGTACGCCGGTGTCCCGGCCGACTGGTACGTGCCACTCGGACAGATCAGCGCCGAGGCCGCCCAGGCGTACTATGAAATCCTTTCCTCGCTGCCGGGGGTCGAGCTGAAGGCAGCGTGGAGCCGCGCCTACCGCTCCGAGCTGATCGCCCCGCACATCGTCGGCGTGGTGGGTCCCATCCCTGAGGAGGAAGTAGAGGTGTGGCGCGCCCAAGGCTACACCGGCGACGAGATGGTGGGCCAGATGGGGCTGGAGATGTGGGGCGAGCCGTACCTTGCGGGGGAAAAGGGCGGGCACCTGGAGATATTGACCAAGAAGGGCCAGCAGGTCGCCGTCCTGGCCAACAAGCTGTCCCAAGAAAGTCACAGCTTGTACACCACCTTTGACCGCGAGTTTCAGAAAAAGGTGCAAGACATCCTCGGGAAGCGGCTGGGGGCCATCGCCGTCCTGGAAGCCAAAACGGGCCGGGTGCTGGCGCTGGCAACCTACCCCAACTTTGACCCCAGCCTGTTCGCCAGCGGAATCAGCAACCAACAGTGGCAGATCCTGCAGGCTGACGGACGACGGCCGCTGGTCAACCGGGCCACGCAGGGCACCTACCCACCCGGCAGTGTGTTCAAGACCGTCACCATGTCCACCGCCCTGGAAAAGGGTGGGCTGACCCGCGAGAGCGACTTTATCTGCCTGGGCACCTGGACCGGCCTGGGGCCCACATGGCCCAAGACCTGCTGGGTGCGCAGCGGCCACGGCCATATCCAGCTCGACAAAGCGCTGACCGTGTCGTGCGACATTACCTTCTACCAGGTGGCGCTGCTGCTCAACGGGATAGACCAGAACCTGCTGCCCAGCTTTGCCCGCCAGTTTGGCCTGGGCCAGACCACCGGCATCGAGATAGAGGAGAATCCAGGACTGGTGCCCGATCCGGCGTGGAAGCTCCAGACCAAGGGGGAGGGCTGGGCGCCGGGCGACACGGTCAACCTGGGCATCGGCCAGAGCGAGATCCAGGCCACGCCGCTCCAATTGGCGAGGATGATGGCGGCCGTGGGCAACGGCGGGACGCTGTATCGCCCTCAGGTGGTGGAGATGATCGCCTCCGACCCGACCCACCCCGACCTGACCTTCCAGCCGGCGGTGGTGGGGCAACTCCCGATCAGCGCCGAGAACCTGGCGATAATCCAGGACAGCCTGGCTAAGGTGACCTCGGCCGAGTATGGCACGGCCTACGAGGCGTTCAAGGGGCTGACCCTAACCGTGGCGGGCAAGACCGGCACCGCCGAGAGTGGCCAGAACCTGCCGCACGCCTGGTTCGCCGGTTATGCGCCGGCCAACGATCCCGAGATCGCCATCGCCGTCATCGTCGAGAACAGCGGCGAGGGCGCGACATACGCGGCGCCGCTGTTCCGGCAGGTGGTGGAAGCCTATTTTGCCGAGCTGCTCAAGGCTATGGCCACACCTACGGTTACCCCTACGCCCACGGCCACTCCCAAGCCCTAGATCGCGATTTAGAGCGCCTATCAAAACCCACTTCTGTGGGTTGATAGGCGCGCCATGGCATCGATCGTCGCCTTCAGCACTCTGGAGTCATGGACATTGGCGGCCGACAGGGTTAGTGTGAGCAATCTATGAAATGCGATCGAGTTGGTCAGACAGGAGTCACCAGATGTCCTTAAGAACCGAAAAAGAGAAAATGCTGGCCGGAGAAAGCTACAACTGTCTTGATCCTGACCTGGAAGCTGAACGCCAAAAGGCCAAGGAACTGCTCCGGCTCTACAATCTGACCAAAGCCGTGCCTGAACGACAGACCATCCTCCGGCAATTGATAGGACAAATCGGTCAGAATTCGATCATCGAGCCACCCTTTTACTGCAGCTACGGTCAGAACATTCATATCGGCGACCATGTCTATCTGAATTCCTTGTGCACCATTCTGGATAACAATGAGGTGCGTATTGGCCACCATGTCATGATCGGACCTGGCGTCCAGATCTATACCGCCGCCCATCCCCTTCAGGCGGAAGCCCGGATCCAGGGCTGGGAAGTAGCCAAGCCGATAGCGATCGAGGACAATGTGTGGTTGGGGGGCGGCGCCATCCTCCTGCCAGGGGTAAAGATAGGCCGGAATGCCGTGGTGGGCGCAGGGGCGGTCGTCTCCCGGAGCGTTCCGGCGAATACGGTCGTGGCGGGGAATCCGGCCAGGGTGATAAGAGAGATCGAGCAGTAACCAAGAAAGCAAGAGAGGAGCATCATGACCCCGCTTATCCAAGACAACACCCTCGTCCTCCTGCAAGGCGACAGCATCACGGACTGTGGCCGGAACTATGCTGACGGCAACGACCTCGGCACAGGCTATGCCATGCTGGTCGCGGCCTGGTTCTCCGCCGCCTACCCCGAGAAGCGTGTGCGCTTTATCAATCGCAGCATCGGCGGCAACTGCACCCGTGATCTGCGGGCGCGCTGGCAGCGCGATTGCCTGGACCTGCGGCCGGCCTGGGTCTCGATCTTGATCGGCATCAACGACACCTGGCGCCGCTACGACAGCAACGACCCGACGCCGGTCGAGGCCTTTGAGCGCGACTACCGCGCCATCCTGACCGCGGTGCACGACCGCCTGAAGGCGCGGCTGATCATCTGCGAGCCGTTCCTGCTGCCGGTGCCCGATGACCGCATCACCTGGCGTGAGGACCTGGATCCCAAGATCGCGGCCGTGCGCCGGCTGGCGCGGGAGTTCGAGGCCATCTACGTGCCGCTGGATGGCCTCTTTGCGGCGGCCGCAGTGCGCCGCGAGCCGGCCTTCTGGCTGCCCGACGGCGTCCACCCCACTCCGGCCGGCCACGCGCTAATCGCGCAGGCCTGGCTGAGGGCGGTAGGCGCGCTGTGAAATCGACCATCATGTTTGCCCGATTCATGACACGCCAGGTTACCAGTCCTTCCGGGCGGGCAGAGCTGATTTAGGGGAGGGTGAAGGTGACGACGTTGTTGTCGCGGTCGGTCTCGGGGTAGGCGCCCTTGGCGCCTTCGGGGTTGACGGTCAGGGTCAGCTCCGCCTTGGGATACCAGACCCAACCGAGCTGAATGGCGGCAACGCCGAGCCCATTGCCCTTGACGAGGGGGATGACGTCGGTAACCTTGCGGCCGGCTTTGCCCTCGATACGGACCGGGACATTGGCCGCGTCGCGCGTGCCGAGGTTATAGACCTTGACCAGGATGATCCCCGAGCGGACAATCTCGACATCCACCGGGCTGATAGCAAAGTCGTAATCGGTGGCGCCCGCGGCCGAAGAGAGGGGCGGCGATCCGCCCGGCACGACGGTTCCCTGCTCATCCACACAAAGGAGCAAGGGGTTCTGACCGGCGGCCAAGCTGTCGGACGATAGGGTCACCGAGCGGACATAGTTGTTGTTAAAACTGTCCTCGGCCAGCTTGTCGGGCCATTCCTCCGGGTTGACAGCCACATCCAACAGCTCGCCGGCCTCCAGCGGCCGATTGAGATCGACGACGGCTTCGCCGGTGCCGCCGCAGGGTGGGATGGCAGGTGTGTAGGCCACCCCGGAGACCTGCTCGGAGAGGTCCTCCCGACGGCCGGTGGCCACCACGGCCAGGTTATAGACCGCCTGATTGCCCAGGTTGTGGACCCGCAAGTGGAGGCGCCGGAGATCGGACTCGATCCAAATCTCGGCGAACTCCAGGGCAACGTCCACCCGCCCGGCGCACAGATCACTGACATAGGCATCAAAGGGGGCCACTACGATATCGAGGAGGGCCGCATTGTCGTCGATGTTGGCTTCGGGTTGGGTCAGCAGGCCTGTCTGCTGGGCGATGGGCGCACTCAGGCGGTTGACCTGCACCCAGAGCTGGTATTCGCCGCCGGCCAGATTGTAGGCAACCGGCACCTGGACCGCCAGCGTCTGGGTGGCCGGCACCGTCGCGGTGAGCACCTGGAAGAAGGAGCCAAAGCCGATCTGCTCTTGCTTGGCCGACAGGTAGATCATGACCGGCACTCCGACCGCCGGGACAGGGTTGTTGTTGTGGATTGGGATGGTAATGGTAAAGGGGAACCCGGCCCGCAGCGGAAGCGGCTCCAGGTCGATCTCTTTCGACGCGAGGGACAGGCTCACCACGGCGCCCTTGCCGCTGGCCCCGCTCGAGGCAGGCGCCTGGGAGACAGGGGGCGCGGCAGGTTCAGGGACAAGGCCGGTCGCAGAGGCAGGCGCCGGCGTTGAGGTCGCGCCACAGCCGGCCAGCACCCACAGCAGAAGCAACAGAGTGGTGCAGCAGGCGACTGCCCTTGCCTGCGCCGCACATCTCCGGCGGGCGGATGGAGGGGTTGGCGCCTGCCGATTGGCCCGCCGAGTGTTTCGCAACCCCAGGCCCATCACTGACCCGGCGCGGCGGCCGCCTGGAACAGGGTGATGCGAATGGTATAGACACCGGGCGTTTTGAGGATCTCTCCAGGCGAGACCTGATAGCGCTCCTGGATGGCCTCGGCCAGCGAATCGGGTGTGATGCGCAGGGCCGAGGCACACTCAGCCGGCAAGGGATTGGAGACGGCCATCTCGAAATGGTAGTTGCGCTGCGGCCCTTCGATGTCGAGGTTAACCTGGCTCACCGGAAGGGATTGGCCCTGCTCGTTTTGGACCAACAGCGTGGCGGTAAAGGGCTGGCCGGCCTGCAACTGGCCGGGATCGAAGACCAGGCCATAGGTGACAGGCTGGTCTGAACCGGAGGGATGTGCAGGATCGACAGAAGTCTCCGCCTGTGGGTTGGCGTCACCCTCAGACAAGGCCAGCGCAAGCGTTTCGCCGGGATTGAGCTTACCGGGCTCGATCACTCCGTCCCAGGCGGATTGGGCTGGCGGCAGCGGCGTTGTCTGAGAGGGAGAGAGGGCTTTTTGTGCCCATGGCAGCGGGGCGCGGCCCAACAGGTAAAACAGGCCCACCACAAGGAGCAGGATACTGGCCGCGCCGGCGAAGAGCCGGCCGGCGATCATGGCCCGATTCAGCCAGATGCCGCGCCGCACGCTCTTTTGGGCCGCGCGGACGATCCTGGCGCCGGCGTTCGCCGACAGGCGCACGGACTGCACAGAGGCGCCAAGCGCCAGGCGGAGATGCTCTTCCAGGGCCGGCCGGGCACGCAGCTCCTTGGCGCAGCGCGGGCAATGGACGATGTGCGCCTCCAAACGCTGGCGGTCGCGGTTGCTCAGCCGGTATTCTAGGTAATCGTCGAACAAGCCAGATGCCCGGTCACACCCGATGTCCCCCTTGGTTTTCGACGAACGCAACAGGTGGGCGCTGCTCATACCGCCCTCATCTCTTCGACCGCCAACGGTCCAACCTCGTCATCCACGAGGCCCGCCTCGGCCAACAGCTCGCGCAGCCGCTGGCGAGCGGTATGGAGCCGAGACCGGACGGTGCCGGAAGGGATGTTTAACACGCTGGCTATCTCTTCATTGGATAGATCGGCATAGTAGCGCAAAATGATCACCAAGCGGTGCTTCTCGCCCAATTGGTTGATGGCTGTTAGGACCTGGCTGCGCTGCTCACCGCGCATGACGACCCGCTCGGGCCGATCCTCAGCTTTGGCAGCGATCCGATCGCCGTACCCAAGGTGCGGCCAGGGCACCACTTGGTACCACTTGCGCCGCATCCGAGAGCGGCAGCAGTTGACGGCAATCCGGTAGAGCCAGGCCTCAAAGCTGATGCCCTCGCGGATCTCAAAGCGCGGCAGGGCCCGGCAGGCGCGGATGAAGGTCTCCTGGGTCATGTCCTCGGCATCCTGTTCATTGCGCATGACCAGATAACAGAGGCGATAGACATAGTTCTGATAGCGCTGGACCAGAACTTCGACGGCCAGCTCATCGCCCTGCTGGCAGCGGCGGATCAGGGCCATGCCCACCTGTTCCTGTGCAATTTGCTGTGACGATGCCATTCCGGTCCGGTTGGCCGGGGCATCAAGCCGCGCCACTGTTATTAACACCCTCCCAGTCTCAAATGTTCACTACCGAATGTGGTAGCAGGATCGAGGATACCACAAAACGTTATATCTGTCAACGATGGTAGATCTCTCACCCCAACCGGGTGTGTTTCAGGATTCTGGGTAAGCGCTTGCAAGGTGGCATTTCCCCCTCACCCCAGCCCTCTCCCCCAGGGGGAGAGGG
>DAOUGI010000061.1:0-17739 GCA_034429215.1 Anaerolineae bacterium
CGTTGGAAGTGGGCTCGCGCTTTGCCATCCGTGAGGGTGGCCGCACCGTCGGCGCCGGCGTCATCACCAAGATCGTCGAATAGAGGCTGGGGTAGCTAAACAATGGCAAAGAAAGCTGTTCGTGTCGTGATCACCCTTGCGTGCACCGAATGCAAGGAACGGAACTATACTACCTACAAGAACCGGCGTAACGATCAGAACCGGCTCGAGTTGAAAAAGTATTGCCCGCGCTGCCGTACCCATCGGCAGCACCGGGAGACAAAGTAGCGAACGGCTGATTGTCCCGGCCCATCGGACCGGGACAATCAAACCGGCGTAGGCCAGTAGCTCAATTGGCAGAGCAACGGTCTCCAAAACCGTAGGTTGCGGGTTCGATTCCTGCCTGGCCTGCCTAAGCCCCCTCTGGGGGGTTGGAGAGGACACCGTCTCAACGAGATCCCCGTCAGGGGATAAGCAGGTCCCGGCCCACCGGGCCGGGAAAGACGATGGGGCGGTGTCTTCAATATTGCCCTCTTCCTTGGGGAAGAGGGTTGAATGAGGAAAGACCCAACCAAGGCGGTAGTAACGAAGGGAAAACGAGGGCATGGCGAATCTGGAATTCTTGCAAAAGATCGGAGATAACCGTCTCACCCGGTATTTCAAGGAGACCTGGTACGAGCTGAAAAAGGTCTCGTGGCCAACCCGGCGCGAGGCGATCAACCTGACGCTCATGGTCATTGCCGTGACGGTTTTTCTGGCTGTTGTTCTGGGTCTTATGGACTGGTTGTTCAAATCCGGTCTGGCTCTGCTTGTCGGCGCATTCGGTGCGGGTTAAGCCGTACCGGAACTTGCAGTGAGCGAAGCGAACTATGGAAGAAGAGGGCCTGAAGGTGACTGAACCGACGGAGATCACAGAGATCCCCGCCAAGGGAAAGGCAACCAAAAGCGGATCGCCAGACGGCAATGATGCCGCGCTTGGCCCAGAGGAGATAGCTCGCCAGCTATTTGCATCCTACCTGGAGCCTGAGGCAGCCAAGCTCGAATTGGCCGATCCTCTTGCAGTAGAGGAACAGCCCGAACCGCATGCAGGGCCGCTCGCGGCTGTCGAGTCGCCTTTGGGCCTGGCGCCTGAAGACCAGGAAGACCAGATGCCAGAGGCTGAGGATGGAGCCGAAGAGCCCGAAGAGGGCGGCCGTCATTGGTACGTCATCCACAGCTACTCTGGTTACGAGAGCAAGGTCAAGAAGAACCTCGAGCACCGCATCGAGTCGCTGGGCATGCACGACCGGATCTTTCAAGTGGTAGTGCCCACCGAAGAAGAGATCGAGCTCAAGGACGGCCAGCGCCGGACGATCGAGCGGCGCATCTTTCCCGGCTATATCCTGGTTGAGATGCTAATGGATCAGGATTCCTGGGGGGTTGTGCGCAATACGCCGGGGGTTACCGGTTTCGTGGGGACGCGCAACGAGCCGACCCCGCTGCGCCGGCAGGATGTGGACAGGGTCTTGAAGCGGATGCGGGCCGAGACGCCCAAGGTCAAGGTCACATTCCGTCCCGGCCAAAAAGTGCGCGTCGTCGATGGCCCCTTTGAGGATTTTGTCGGCACAGTAGATGGGATCTATCCCGACAAGGGCAAGGTACGGATCCTGATCTCGTTCTTTGGTCGCGAGACCCCGGTCGAGCTTGATTTCTTGCAAGTAGAAAAGATATAACCCGGGTTTAGGTTTGGAGGTTGAATGGCAAAAAAAGTTAAGGCGGTCGTCACACTGGCGATCCAGGCTGGAAAAGCGACACCTGCGCCGCCGATCGGTCCGGCGTTGGGCCAACATGGCGTCAATATCATGGCCTTTTGTAAGGATTACAACGCCAAGACGGCCCATCTGACCGGCAGCATCATCCCGGCGCAGATCACGATCTTTCAGGATAATTCGTTTCGGTTTGTGCTGAAAACGTCGCCGGCGACCGACCTGCTAAAAAAGGCGGCAGGCGTCTCCAAAGGTGGCGCAAATGTCAAGCGGGACATGATAGCGAGCGTTACCCGCCAACAGGTGCGTGAGATCGCCGAGCAAAAGATGAAAGACCTGAACGCCTATGATCTGGAGGGTGCTATGCGCATCATCGAAGGCACGGCCAAGAGCATGGGCATTGAGGTCAAGGACTAGCTGCAGGGGGTCACACCCTGCCATGCGTGGGAGGGGGGATTCCCCCCACCAAAACCACAGAGGCACCGGCCTATCGCCCGCCCTGGCTTGCGCCAGCGGGCCAGAGAGCCGGAAAGGAGAATAAAATGCCAAAACACGGAAAGAAGTATCTGGAAGCGGCCAAGCTGGTCGAGCGTGGCCGTTATTATTCGCCAGAAGAAGCAGTCGCTCTGGTGAAACAGACCCATTTCGCCGGATTCGATGCCACCGTCGAGTTGCACATGCGCACCGGTCTGGACCCCAGACACGCCGATCAGCAAGTGCGCGGCGTTGTCCTCTTGCCCAGCGGCACCGGCAAGCGGATCACCATCCTCGTCTTTGCTGAGGGCGACGGCGACCGGATTGCCCGGGAAGCGGGAGCCGATTACGTCGGCAGTGACGACCTGATCAACAAGATCCAGGAAGGCTGGTTCGACTTTGACGTGGCGATCGCTACGCCGGCCATGATGCGCAAGGTCGGCCGCCTGGGCCGGGTGCTCGGCACCCGCGGGCTGATGCCCAACCCCAAGGCCGGGACGATCGTTGCTGAAGAGGACCTGGCCCGCGTGCTGGACGAGACACGCCAGGGCCGCGTCGAGTATCGTGTCGACAAGACGGCCAACATCCACGTCCCGATCGGCAAGACCAGCTTTACGGCCGAGGGTCTGGTCGCCAACATGGCCGCCGTCATGGAGGCGATCGTCAAGGCCAGGCCGGCCGCTGCTAAGGGAACCTACCTGCGGCGTATCACCTTGACCAGCACCATGGGACCGGGCATCCGGGTTGACGCGGCCACCGCCATGGCGATGAAGACGGCGTAACGCCACCCCTTTCTTGGGGCAAATCCCCTACTTGGGGACAGGTCCCCTACCTGGGGACAGGTCCCCTACCTGGGGAAGTTGACAACCGAATATGACCTGAGACAGCAGGTGCGCTGTTGCGCTCAAACTATCCGACCTGCCGAGGCAAAGCACGAGAGATATCCACCCAGTAGGGATGGGGTTTCATGTGCCGCATGATTCTTGCGGCTCCCCCCCTTACCGAAGAGCGAGCCTTTGCGTCGGGAGCGTAGAGGCTTTTTGTTTGTCTAATTTGTAAATTAATTCTTCCAGAGGAGGTGAGGCAGTTGGCGATTAACAAACAGAAAAAGGTTAGGATTTCTAGTGACTATACCGAAAAACTGTCGGCCAGCAAGGCGATCATCCTGACCGACTATCGCGGGCTTACCGTCGCGTCGATGACCGAGCTGCGCCAGAAGCTGCGCGACCTGGGCAGCAGTTTCCACGTGTCCAAGAATACATTGTTCAAGCGCGCTCTGGCGGAAGCTGGCATGCCGGTCCCCGAAGAGCAGCTGAAGGGCCCGACCGCCCTGGGCTTTATCACCGGCGAGGTGTCTCCCGTGGTCAAGGCGTTCCTGGATTATGCAGCAGAGAACGAAGCGCTGCAGATCAAGGGCATCATCTGGGGCACAGCGTTCATCGACCGGGCAGGCACCAAGGCGCTGGTCAACCTTCCGTCGCGCGAAGTACTGCTCGGCCAGTTGTTGGGAGCGGTGCAGGGGCCGGCGACCAACATGGTCGGCACCATTACCGCGCCGCTGCGCGAGATCGTCCAGGTTCTGGCTGCACGGGGCGAGCAAGCAGCAGCATAATCCGTCATTCTGAGCGAAGCAAAGAATCCAAAAACGAAACCAAACTAGGGAGGTATAAACACTCATGTCTGACAAGTTGGAAGCTCTGGTAAAGGCACTCGACGAACTGACGCTGCTCGAAGCGGCTCAGCTCTCCAAAATGCTCCAGGAAAAATGGGGCGTTTCGGCGGCAGCGCCGATGGCCATGGCCATGCCCGTCGCCGGCGCCGTGGCAACGGAAGCAGCCCCGGTTGAGGTAGAGGAAAAGACCGAGTTCGACGTCTTTCTGAAAGAGATCGGTCCCAAGAAGATCCAGGTCATCAAGGCCGTGCGCACCGTTCGCCCTGACCTGGGCCTGAAAGAAGCCAAAGAGCTGGTCGACAGCGCTCCGGTCAAAGTGCTGGAAGGCGTACCCAAGGAACAGGCCGAAGCCGCCGTCGCCGCCATCAAGGCCGAAGAAGCCGTCGCCGAGATGGTCTAGGGTCCTGGCCTGATAGGCCAAGACTATGATGGGGGTGTTGGGGGGATTCGACCTCCCAACACCCCCGTTTGTGCATTACTCGCCGTACAGTCCTGACCAGCCCCATACACCCCGATTGCTGAGGCTAAAAAACTCATCTTCCAGGATGCGCTGGTGGATCTGCTCCTCGTTGGCCAGCCGGCGGAACATCGTCTGGCCGGCTGGATCGGCTGTCTCATCCCCCAGCACCTGGTAGCGCTCGCCCGCTGCCTTTTCCATTTGGATCGCCTGACCGAGGATGTCGGCTTCGTTTTCCATCCCGGCCGGGGCCTTTTCTGGCAAAGCTCCGCCGGCCAATGGCGCGAACTGGTCGATCGTATGTGGCTGGTAGGCGATGAACTGCCCCTCCTCCTGCAGCGATCGGACCAGCTCGGTGAGCTTTTGATAGTGATGCTGCTCAAAAGCGGCCAGCCGGCCCAACAGATCCCGGCCATGAGGGTCCTGCACCCAGACTGCGGCCTGGGCATAGAAAGCCTGGGCCTTCAGCTCGGCCTCGATGGCGATATCCAACGCTTCTTCGATCCCAAAACTCTTGATAGTCATTTGTCGCTCCCTTTTGAATTCGACTGCAGTTTAGCACAGCCGTTAGCCCTTGTCAAAGCCGCGCCCACCCTCCCGCAGGCACGGTTTTCTGGCAGGCCTTGTTTCAGAAACTTGAAGTCTGGACTTGACAGGGGTTGTCTGGTATAATTGGTCTTGGGAGGCGGGATGGCCAAACGGATCCTGGTTATTGATGACGCCCCGAAAATTGTAGATTTTATCCGCCGTGGGCTGACCTACGAAGGCTACGTCGTAGACGTGGCCTACGATGGCCAGAGTGGCCTGCAGCAAGCCGAGCGCGAGCCGCCCGACCTGGTTATGCTTGACGTCATGATGCCCGGCCTCGACGGACTCGAAGTCTGCCGCCAATTACGGGCATCTCCCAACGGCGACGTGCCGATCCTAATGCTCACCGCCAAAGATGCCGTGTCTGATCGGGTGGCCGGTCTGGATGCCGGCGCCGACGACTATCTGGTCAAGCCGTTTGCCTTTAACGAGCTGCTGGCCCGCATCCGCGCCCTGCTCCGCCGCCGCCAAGTCGCCGAAGGCGACCAGATCGTCAGCTTTGCCGACCTGACGCTGAATAGTACCACCCGCGAAGTGGCACGCGGCGGCCACCCGGTCGGTCTGACCGCCAAAGAATTCGATCTGCTCGAGCTGTTCATGCGCCACCCCCGCCAGGTTCTGACCCGCGACATTATCTACGAGCGGGTGTGGGGCTATGACTTTGGCGGCGAATCGAACATCGTCGAAGTCTATATCCGCTACCTGCGTGCCAAACTGGAGGCCGGCGGTGCGCCGCGCCTGCTCCAGACGGTGCGCGGCGTCGGCTACGCCCTCCGCGAAGAGTAGTATCCTGTGCGCTGCGAGTTCCTGTCCGACGGGCATAGCCTCGTTGCCAAGCTACAGGGCTTTTGGGCCGGCACCCAGGAATGCGGCGCGGAAAAACAAGACCCCACGCAAAGCGAATGATACGATGCCATATGATCCTGCGACCCTGACCCTAGACGCGCTCAAAGCCGCCCGTGCCGAACGTTACCGCCAGCTTCCCCACCTGCGGGTCACGAGCGAGGCCGAGGCGCTGAGCTTTCTGAACGATGTGGGCCTGTGCCTGCTCTTTTCCGACCGGACCATCGAGCTGCCGACGCTGTGGGGGGCCATCTGTGGCCGCGACCGCCAGGTGCCCGTGGCCCACGACGACTATGAGCTGGGCCTGGCTTGGAGCTGGAAAGACACGCTGCCGGTGGCCGGCAAAGTGCTGTACGGCAAGTTCCTGCGCAAAAAGCCGGTGTTCATCACGCTCGATCTGGCGCCCTACTTTTACGCCCTGTCACCCAACTACGGCGACCCGGCCGCGGACTATCTGAACGACTATCGCGACGGCCGGCTGCCGGTCGAGTCGAAGCAGGTGTACGAGGTGCTGCTGGAGCACGGCGCCCTGCCTACAAGCCGCCTGCGGCTGGACGCGGGTCTAGGCGGCAAGGGCAACGCCACGCGGTTTGACCGCGCCCTGGCCGACCTGCAGATGGACCTGCGCATCGTCAAGGTCGCCATCTCTGAGGCCAATCGTTGGGGCTATTGCTACGTCTATGATCTGTTCCACCGCCACTTTCCTGGGGTGGTCGAGGCGGCGCGGGGGATCGGCGGCGGCCAAGCCCGCGAGACGATCCTGCTGCGTTACCTCCAGGTCGTCATCACCGCCACGCCGCAGCAGGTCGGTCACCTCTTTGGCTGGCAGCCCGGTGACGTGGCCCGCCTGGTGGCGCGCCTGACCGCGGAGGGTAAATTGTGGCCTGAGGTGCGGATCGAAGGGCTGGCAGGGGAGCACCTGCTGCTTGTCTGAAGTCAATCTTCCCGCAGGCGCCAGGGCCTGCGGGAGGACAAGGTCATTTGGTCAGTTCTGCCTCGATCCGCTTTTCGAATTCAGAATAGGGGTACGCGCCGACTATGAGCTGGCCGTTGATCAGGAACGACGGCGTCCCGCCGACGCCTGCCGCCCGTCCTTCCTCCACCTCCTTGGCAACCTGAGCGGCGAACTGCCCCGACTCTAGGCAGGCGCGAAAGGCCACCATGTCTAGCCCCATCTCACCGGCATAGCCGGTAAAGGCATCGGCCACCGCAGCCAGGCTCGACCACTCGCTCTGTGCCGAGAAGAGCTTGTCGTGCATGGCCCAAAAGGCACCCTGCGCTCCCGCGCAGTGGACCGCCTCGGCTGCTTGCTGGGCGTGGGGATGGAAGGCCAGCGGGAAATTCTTGAATACGTAGCGCACCTTCCCGGTGTCGATATAGCTCTTTTTAATCTCAGGTATAGTCAGCAGCACGTGCTGAGCGCAGTATGGTCACTGAAAGTCTGAATATTCGATGATCGTTACTGGGGCATCGGCTTGGCCTAGAACCGCTACCTCTTCGCCAAGTGGGTTCGGCGCTGGGCTCGGCTGAGCCGCTGCCGGCGTCGCCGTAGCTGTCATTCCCTTCTCCACGGGGTAGTCGGCCTGAAGCCAGGCGGCCCAGCCACCCAGAAGCGCTGCAACATTGGTCAGGCCCTTGGACTGGAGGACGAGCGCCGCACCGGCGCTCACACCTTCGTTCCCTCAGGCGCAGTATAGGATGATCTGCTTGTCTGCCGGCAGTTCTTTGTAGCGGCCGGCTATCTCGCTGGACGGTATGGAGATGGCCCCCACGGCGTGGTTCTGCTGATAGGCCGCGGCTGTGCGCACGTCGACCAGGACCGCTGTGCCGGCGTCCAGGCTGGCCCTGGCTGCCTGGACGCTGATCCGTGTGACGCTGGCCGCGGAGCCGGCAGTCGCAGCCGGCGTCTGGCCAACAACGACCGCCGACGGGGTGATGAGCGGCACAAAGGTGGCTGTGGGTTTGGGTGTGACCGGCCCCGGGGTCGGGGTGCGTGTTTTAACCTGCACCATCTGATAGCTGATAGTGGGCACAGAAGTCGCCGCCTCACCAAGATCCCCCTTAACGGACTCGGGCGTAGGGGTGATGAATCCACCGCTACAGGCGGCAAGCAGGAGCACAACCAAGGCTATCAAGCTACATACAATGAACTTGCTCAAATATCCATCTCCCAAGCTTTTTCAGATTGACTTGCTCATGATCACGGCGCCCAGCTGATCCGTTGATCGAGCCACTCGTAACTCAACCCCATCTCTGACCAGTACGGTTGCAGCCCTCCGCCTCCAATGTCGAACAGCTCACGGCGACTGGAGCCGTCGGCGTTCATAGCCCACACCGCCCACGCGCCGCCTTGGTTCGAGATAAAGGCGATCGTCTTGCCGTCGGGCGACCAGGTCGGCAGGCCGTCGTCGGAGGCGTTGTTCGTCAGCCGTTTCAGGCCGGTGCCGTCCTCGCGGATGACATAGATCTCCCAGTTCCCGTCGCGGCTCGACATGAAGGCGATCCGCCCTCCATGCCCGGCGGGTGCGGTGTCGCGCGGATCGCGCGTTATCTGGGTGAACTTGCCGCCGCCATCGGCGATGATGAACAGGCCGCAGACGTCGGGATCGGGCTGATAGTCGCAGCCTTGGTACACGATCCGCCCGTCAGGCATCCAGTGCAGGCGCACGCCCTGGACTGGGCCTCGGTCTGACACAATCTCCCGGCTTGACGGCTTGCGGCCTTCGAACGGCTTGTCGTTGACATAGATCTTTTTGGGATGGTCCGGCCCTTGCTTGGTCGAAGCGTAGGCGATCCGGCCGTTGTCGGGCGACCAGGTAGGCAGTCTGTCCTCGATATTCTCGCTGACCCGCCTTAGCTCAGTGCCGTTCGGCCGGATGATATAGAGGTTCTGCATGTCTGACTGCACGCCCTTGACCGCCAGCCACTTGCCGTCGGGGCTGAAAGCCGGCATCTCCATATTGGCGACGACCTTGCGGCGTCCAGTACCGTCAACATTTATAACCCACACGTCGTACATTTTGGTCTCATTGTTCCACGCCGGGAAGGCAATCCGGCCGCTGATCGACGCTGCAGGCGCCTGCCGGGTGGCCGTCGGCGTCGGGGTTGTAGTCGGTGTCACCGTCACCTCTGCGACCTCCGTCGTCGGCTGCACAGAAGGTTCCGGTTGATCGGACGGGGAAGGGGTCAGCGCCGCGCTTGGACAGGCGGCCTGGGCTTCGAGGGCCAGGGCATTGCCCGCATCTACGGCCAGAACCTGGGTGATGTATGGGCCGGCCAGGACACAGCGGCCCAGCTTGGCAAAAGTCGCTGCCAGGAGGGACTGGGTGCGGGCGTCTTTGGCCCCCGCCGACTCGGCCTGCTCCAGCGAGATTCGAGCCGGGTCGTACTGCCCCAACTGGTAGTAGGCTTCGCCGATGGCGGTATAGGTAACTGCCTTGGACCGCAGTTGCAGCGCATCCTGGAAGGCAATGAGAGCAGTGGTATAGTTCCCCTCCTGGAGCAGCAGCTCGCCGTACTCGTGACGCCGCATCCACAGCTCGGTCTGCAGGCTGAGCGCGATCTGCAGCTGGCCGTTTGCCTGCCCGACGTCCTGATCGGCCAGGTAGTAGAGCCAGCCGCGGGCGCGATGAGCATCGGCATTGTTATTATCCAGCACCAGCGCCCGGTCTGCTTCGTCCACCGCCTCAGCGTACCGTTCGTTGAGCCGCAGCGCCTCGGCCAGCACTGTGCGAGCCGAAGCGTTGCTGGAGCCGATCGCCACTGCCTGTTGGGCGACGGCTAGGGCCCGCGCCTTTTCGCCCTTGTCGATGAGAGCTCGGGCCAGGGCCACGACCGCCTCCACATTGTTGGGGTTCAGATCGAAGGCCTTCTGGGCATGCAGCTCAGCCTGCTCGGGCTCATGGTCCCAGATCGAGGCCCACGCCCACCCAATCTGCGGCCGGGGATCGTTGGGCGCACGCTTGACCAGGTCCTCGTAGATGGTAGCGGCAGCCTCAAAATTGCTCTTTAGCGCCAGTCCCTTTGCCTGGGTCAGCAGGTCGTCCATCTCCTGGTCGCTCAATGCCTGGGTTGAGGTGGTTGGCTGTGTAGTGGCCACCGAGCTGCCGGCGGGCAGCCCGGGCGTCTCTGCGCCGGGCATTGTTGTAACGACGGCTCCAGAGGCTTGGGCCAGCGGCGTCGCAGCGACAGCCGTTTCCTGCCCACCCTGCCTAAGCTTGGGTAGAAGCAGGTAGGCGCCGACGGCGATGATCGCCAGCAGTAATACCCCGCCGGTCAGCAGCAGCCCGACGATCGGGCCACGGCTTTCTTTTGTGCCAGAGGCCTCACGCGCCTCGGGTAGCCGGTAGTCTGCCGCCCGCTCATATCCTACCGGTGGGGCAGGAACGACCGCTTTTTGCCCGACAAGTGTGGGCGTTGGCGTCTTGAGTGTTATATCGGTGGTCCGGCCCGGCTCGTGGTAGGTGAATTCCGAGTCGCCCACCGTGATCCGCTCACCGTGCTGGAGGGTATGAGGCCCGACCAGGGGGACACCATCGATCAACGTGCCGTTAGCGCTGCCCAGATCGGTCACTACGTACGCGGCACCTTGCCTGGTGATGCGGGCGTGGTGGCGGGACACCTTGGGGTCCAGCAACTCTAGGTCGTTATCTTCTGCCCGACCAATGCTCAGCTCATCTCCCAGGGCGACCGGGCCAGCAGCCAGCCCTTCCGTCTCGACAATCAGATGAGGAACATCAATGCGCTCGACATTGTGTGTCATCTCTGACTCCTCTGCCCACTAGGCTCAACAACTGGTCCCGGATTATAACACGGAAAATGCAACACAACAAATCACCCCTGTCATTGACTTGAAGCAGGCCGGGCGATGACCAACAGGCGGTGGGTAGCCAAGGCTACAGGTGTGCAGGTGACCAGGGTCAGGCGTTCCTCCGGCATGTAGCCGATCAGCCGCAGGTTTTCAGCCCGCTGGCTGGCCGAAGCAAACACCTCGGGAACCACCAGGATCTCGACGACGCGGTAGCGATAGGCCACGTCACCTACGTACAGGGTGATCTCGTCGCCTACCTCGACGCCGTCCAGGTAGCGAAAGACCGCTCCCAAAATGTCCCGATGGCCGTTGATGACAGTATTGCCGGTGTTGCCCGGATAGGCCGAGGTCTCGTGAAAGCCACCGGCGTTGGGCACATCGGCCCATACCGTCTGGTTTCGACCGTTAACCTTGGTTGTCTTGGTCCCGACCGTAACAACTGGGATGTCGAGGTCGATGTTGGGGATCACCAGCCGCGTCGGCGGTGAGATAGCAGGTGGACGGCTAGGCAGTGCGACAGGGGCAGAAATGGTCAGTGTGGCGGTCGGGGAAATCGGGGTGGGCGGGTTGTCAGAAGCATACGGCATAGGCGCGGCGGTGATGACCGGTGTAAAGGTTGGCACCAGCGTGGGTGATAGCTTTTGCCCAACAGCCGGTTCGGGCGCAGCGCCCATGCCCGGCCCGACCTTTAGGCGATAGGCGATAGCCAGGCCGACAAAGAGGCAGGCAAAGACCAGCGAAATACCCAGGCCCATGACCACCATCTCGGTGAGTGTGACCGGCCGTCTGATCCCCTGATCGGCGCCCTTCGTAGGGACGGCTTGTGCTCCGCGCGCGGGAGTGACCGAAGCGGCTTGTGAGCGTACCACAGAAGCCGCCGAGGGCTCACTGGCAACCAGCCGCGGGCAGCGAAAATAGGCCAGTGTCAGGCATACCTGGGTCTGGTAGTTGATCCCCACCCGCTCCGGCTGAGCTGGTTTGTGACAGCGGTGGCGGGATGTGGGCTGGGGCGACACTTGGCTCTGGTTGCCTTCCAGTCCCAGGTAAGGGCAGTGCAGGGCCACGCCTACTCCTCCCTTCCCACTGCCGGGGGTTCTCCAGAGACCTTTTGTGCCAAGGGCGGGGGCTCGATCTTTTTCAGATGGATCAGCAGCACCGAGACGTCGGCCGGGTTGACACCCGCCAGGCGGGCCGCTTGGCCAACGGTGGCCGGCCGCACGCAGGCCAGCTTCTCCCGGGCTTCGGCTCGCAGGCCGGCCAACGCTTCATACTGGAAGTTAGGTGGGATGCGCCAATCCTCCAGACGGCGGAAACGATCGACTTCAACCCGCTGCTTGTCGATATAGCCTGCGTACTTGGCTTCAATGCCCACCTGCTCGGCAACGCCGGGCGACAGTGGCTGGGGTGGGGGGGCCAATGCCGCCACCAGGTCATAGTCCACCTCCGGCCGCCGCAGGAGCTGGAGCGCATTCACTCCATCTGGCCTGTCGGGCGGCAGGCAGACATCTCCCGCCGTCGGGCTCGGCTCGACCAGGAGCGGATCGACCCTGTCGCCGGGATGCAGCCAGGTGCCGGCCAGCCGCTCGATCTCGGCCCGGATGGCCTGTCGCTTGGCTTCGACCGCCTGGTACCGCTCGACCGGCAGCAGGCCGGCCTGGTAGCCGATCTCGGACAGGCGCAGGTCGGCGTTGTCCTGGCGCAGCAATAGGCGATACTCGGCCCGGCCGGTCATGATCCGGTACGGCTCGCGGATATCCTTGGTCACCAGATCGTCGATCAGTACCCCGATATAGGCCTGATCGCGGCGCAGGATGACCGGAGAGCGGCCCTGGGCTTGAAGGGCCGCGTTAATGCCGGCGACGATCCCCTGTGCCGCTGCTTCCTCGTAACCGCTCGTGCCGTTGATCTGGCCGGCGTGAAACAGCCCTTCGATCCGTTTGGTCTCCAGCGATGCACTGATCTCCTGGCAGGGAACACTGTCGTACTCGATGGCATAGCCTGGGCGCATGATCTCGGCCCGACGCAGCGCCGGGATAGAGTGGAGCATCGCCAATTGGACCTCTTCCGGCATGCCGGTAAACAAACCCTGGACGTAAACCTCGCCGGTGTGCCAACCCTCCGGCTCCAGGAAGAGCTGGTGGCGCTCTTTGTGGGGAAAGCGCACCACCTTTTCTTCGAAACTGGGACAGTACCGCGGGCCGGCGGCGTCCAGCATACCCGGCGCGATCGGCGAGCGGTGGAGGTTGTCCCGTACCACCTGGAGGGTCTCGGGTGTCGTGTACACGGCGTAGCACGGCAGTTGCGGCCGCCAGGGTTTCTCCTCCTCATCGATCGGCGCGACCGGGTAGGCCGGGTTGGGCGGGGTCAGCAGGAACTCGGGAATTGCCCTCGATGCCGAGTTCATCGAGAAGTAGAGGGATACCGGGCTGCCCGACTGGGGCTCAGTCAGGCTCAAGTCGATCGTCCGGACGTCGATGCGCGGTGGGGTGTTGGTCTGTAAGCGGAGCAGCGGAAAGCCCAGCCCATGCAGACAGGCCGATAGTCCGGTTGCCGGGAGCTCGCCGGCGCGCCCTGCCGGCCAGCTCAGCTCACCTGACAGGATCCGCCCGGCCAGGAAGGTGCCAGTGGTCAGGACGACCGTGCGCCCTCGATGTTCGTGCCCGGTTGCGGTGACGACGCCCTGCACCCGGTCGCCGCCGACGATCAGCCTCTCGACGGTGGCTTGTTTCAAGTGCAAGTTGGGCGCCGCCTCCAGGGTGTGCTTCATTGCCTGCGAGTAGCGCCGTTTGTCGGCCTGGGCGCGCAGGGCTTGGACAGCCAGTCCTTTGCTTTGATTCAGCAAGCGGATCTGGATGAAGGTCTGGTCGATGGTGCGGCCCATCTCGCCGCCCATGGCATCGATCTCACGCACGAGGTGACCCTTGCCCGGCCCACCGATGCTTGGATTGCAGGGCATCTGGGCGATTAGGTCTAGGTTCATCGTCAGCAGCAGTGTGCTTGCGCCGCTGCGCGCCGCCGCCAGGGCCGCTTCGCAGCCGGCGTGCCCGGCGCCGACGACGATCACATCATACGAGGTGTTGGTCTGATAACGCTCCACAGCGCACATTGTACCACAGGCCTGATAGGTTATCGAAATCTGCCAGGCCTTGTGCCTACGCACAGAATTGAGATCAGTCCATATCGGCAGGGTGGATTTCTACGAATTCGCGGGGCCCACCCATGCTGCCTGCGAACATCTGGGAAATGTTGGCCGGCGCGTCGACGGCGGGCCAGGCGATGCTCCAGTCCATGTCAAAGACCTGGGCGTAATATTCGGCGACATCTGGCGATTCGATCAGGACGCCGGCCTCGCGGGCCTTGGCGATCGAGCTATTGCTCCAGTTGGTGGAAGTGATGAGGACCTTGCTGCGGTCGACCAGGATGCCTTTGTTGTGGAGGTGGGTGAAGAAATCGAGGTTCATGGCTCGCAGGCAGTCGACCAAGCCGTAATAGGTGACCGACTTGACCGATTTCTCCCACTTTTCCGTAAAGGTCGGGCTGACGATGATGCGGATCTGGATGCCGTCGGCCTTGCGCTTCCGGAGGGCACACAGCAGACCGTAAATTTTGGAGCCGCCTCTGATGATGTACTGCTGCTCGATGTCGATGCTGGTCTGGGCGTCCAGAATCATGCGGCGGACAGTCCTGTAGTAGTTGTTAGGGGAGAGGATGGGCGTGACCTTGACCGGCTGGGCTAGGTTGAACGGCTGGACGTCAAAGATTTGGGCCGGCGGCGCGGGCAAGAGCGCCGGGAAAAGGGCGGGACCGGGCGGCACCTCCTCGACCCAGGCGGCGGCTCTGGCAAAGACGGGGATGTCCCAGTCTGCGTCGAACAGGGATTGGAACCAGGTTGCCAGATGGCGGTCGTCAATGCGGACGATCCATTCGCGGTTGGCCTTCTTGTACTTGCCGGGAACGGCGATCTTGGGGATCCCACTGTCAACCCAGTTGGCGCTGCCGAGCACGAGGGTGGTATTGTCGACAACGGCGAACTTTTGGTGGCACACGCTGAACACTTTGCGGCCGTCGGTGGACGGTGCGGGCTTGACTTCGACGCCGAGGTCAGTCAGGGCTTGTTTTTCCTCTTTGGCCGCGTTGTTGGCATCGTACATGACGCGGATCTGGACGCCGCGCGCCTTGGCGTTGCGCAGCAGATCGAGCAGGTAGGGAGCGCTGATGTTGTAAATGTAAAAGCTGATGTTGGTCTGGGCGGCGTCGATGGCAGCCTGGACCAAGCGATAGGAGCAGTCGGGCGAGACGCCGGCCTGCAGGCTAGTGACGGTGGTGCTGGGGGTAATGTCGATGGCTGGTTGGTGATTGAGGTTGGCGGCCGCCCGGACCGCGGCCTCGGCCGGCAAAATGTCGATCAGATTCGTCGCCTTGTTGGCACCCATTGAACAGTTGCCTCCTTTCCTCGCATGGAAGCGGCACACGCCGCCACTACAGACATCTATTATAGATCAAATCGGGGTGACGTCAAGAGTTGTGTCTCAAAACCGCTGGTGCTCGGTGCGAGCGATGATCTCATCCTGGAGAGCCTGACCGAGGTCGCAGAAATAGTCGCTGTAGCCTGCCACGCGGACGATCAGGTTGCGGTATTGCTCGGGATTGCGCTGGGCGGCGTGGAGGGTGGCGGCGTCGACTATGTTGAACTGGACGTGGTGGCCGTCGAGTCTAAAGTAGGCGCGGACGAGCTGGACGAGCGTGTCGAGACCGGAATCGCCGGCGAGCAGCGACGGCGTGAACTTTAAATTGAGGAGGGTGCCGCCGGTGCGAGCATGGTCCATCCTGGCGGCCGAGCGGAGCACGGCAGTTGGGCCACGGCGGTCGGCGCCCTGGACCGGGGAGATGCCCTCAGACAGGGGCGTGCCGGCGTGCCGGCCGTCGGGGGTGGCGCCGCACACCGAGCCAAAGTAGACGTGGCAGGTGGTGGGCAGGAGGTTGACGTGGTATTCTCCGCCCTTGGTGTTGGGCCGGCCGTCGACGGCGTCGAAATAGGCCTCAAAGACGGCGCGCATGACGGCGTCGGCATAGTCTTCGTCGTTGCCGTAGCGCGGCGTCCGGTAGAGCAGCATCTGGCGCAGGGACTCGCCACCTGCCTGAAAGTCGGCGTCGAGGGCAGCCAGCAGATCGGTCATGGTCACGGTCCTACGGAGATCCCTTTCAGGGGATTGGTCAAAGACGTGGTATTTGATCGCAGTCAGCGCGTCGGCCATGGTGCCCAAACCCACGCCCTGCACGTAGGTCGTGTTGTAGCGGGCGCCGCCGTCGTGATAGTCGCGGCCACGGGCGATGCAGTCATTGATAAGCAGCGACAGAAAGGGAGCGGGCATGTAGGCTGCGTACAAGCGCTCGACGACCTGGTTGCCGCGGACCTTGATCTCCATAAAGTGGGTTAGCTGGCGGCGGTAGGCATTGAACAGGTCGTCAAAGGTTTGAAATGTGGCCGGGTCGCCCGTTTCGGGGCCGATCTGCCGCCCGGTGCGGGGGTCTATGCCGTTGTGCAATGTGATTTCGAGCACCTTGGGCATGTTGAAATAGCCGGTCAGGTTATAGTTTTCCTTGCCAAAGGCGCCCACCTCGACGCAGCCGCTGGAACCGCCGGCGCGGGCATCGGCCACTGTCTTGCCCATGCGGACCAGCTCCTGGACGATCAGGTCACTGTTAAAGACCGACGGCTGGCCAAAGCCGGTGCGGATGATCTGGGCGGCGCGCTTGACGAAATAGTCGGGGTTCTTTTTGCTGACTTGGATGGAAGAGCTGGGCTGGAGAAGGCGCATCTCTTCGATAACGTCCAGCAGCAGGTAGGTGAGGTCGTTGACGGCATCAGAGCCGTCGGACTGGACGCCGCCGAGGTTGATCTGGGCGAAATCGGTGTAGGTAGAGCTTTCGGCGGCGGTGACGCCGACTTTGGGTGGGGCGGGCTGGTTGTTGAATTTGATCCACAGGCAATGCAGCAGCTCTTTGGCCTGGTCACGGGTCAGGCTGCCATCGGCCAGGCCCTGCTGGTAAAATGGGTAGAGGTGCTGATCGAGGTGGCCGGGGCAGAAAGCGTCCCAGGGGTTGAGCTCGGTGGTCACGCCGAGATGGACGAACCAGTAGGCCTGGATCGCCTCCCAAAAGTTGCGCGGGGCGTGGGCCGGGACGTGGCTGCACACGGTGGCGATCTGCTCAAGCTCGGCGCGGCGGCGTGAGTCGGGCTCTGTTTGGGCCAGGTCGCGGGCGCGCTCGGCGTGGCGCTCGGCTAGGCGGACGATGGCGCCGGCAGCGATGTGCATCGCTTGGAGCTGTTCCCGGCGTGCGTAGGCATCGGGGTCGTGCAGGTAGTCTAGGGCGGTCAGGGCAAGGTCGATGTCGTGCTGAAAATCGATCATGCCGCGGCGGTAGATCTTGTCGTCGAGGACGGTATGGCCCGGAGATCGCTGTTCCATGAACTCGGTAAAGACGCCGGCCTGGTAGGCCTCTTGCCATTGGGGCGTCATCTGCCGGAAGAGGAGGTCGCGCATCGAGCGACCCTGCCAGAAGGGGATGATCGTCCCTTCGTAGACGCGACGGGCCTCGGGGCTAACGGCGAACGGGATCTTTTCTCGGGAATCGAGGATGTCGAGGTCCTGGAGGCTGTGGCAGCACAGCTCGGGGTAGGTGGGCGTGGCCTTGGGAGCCGGACCCTTTTCGCCGACGATCAGCTCGCCGTCGCCGATGTAGATCGCTTTGTGCTCCATGAGATAGCGGAAAGCGAGCGCCCGGTGCACCGGCACCGAGGTCAGATCAGAGTGGGTACGGTAGAATTCGGTCAGCATCTCGGCGCGCTCGGTCGAGATGGCCGGGTTGGCGTCGAGGCTCTGCTGCCGCAGCCGGGCTACGCGGTCGGTAATGGGCATCGGGTTAAGCTCCTGTCTGGGATGCAGATTTGCGCAGATTTACGCGGATATGGTTTCATCTCATGTGCCTGGGCCCAATCCTTTGTTGGGAACAGACCTGACAAGCCTGTTAGTGTTGCAAAGCAGCTAAGCCCGGCGATAACCTATTGACATCCGCCAATTGTGGGTATATAATAACCCAAGTTGCCACCTTGGGCAATCGGATTGAAAGTCCATGGATTCTCCGCTATAGTTGTAGGTGACCAAACCAT
>DAOUGI010000062.1:0-5190 GCA_034429215.1 Anaerolineae bacterium
GATCGGGAACAGGTTGTCGCCGCTGCACGGGCCGGCCATCACCCAGGCCTGGGCCGGGGCGGTGGCGGTCATGGTCGGAAAGCCGATCAGGTGGGCAAAGTAGGTGTTGAACGGCAGATCGCCCATGACCTCGACGCCCTCCACGTCCTGCAGGACGCCGTTCGCATCGGTCAGCTTGCGCGGGACGAGCGAGCCGGGCGTGGTGCCTACTTGCCGCAGCCGCTGGGCGTCGTCGTCGATGTACCAGGCCACGACGTCGTTCGGATCGAGGCTGTTGATCTCGGCATAGTCTTCGATCCCCTGCATCACCAGATCGTCCGTCACGGCGAAGAACTGATCGTTACCGTCCATCAACCCCTGGGTCAGGATCTTGACCCCGGACATGGCGGCCGAGTCGACCGCGTTCTGGACGACACGCCGCTGGGCGTAGGCGTTGCCGACGTCAACCACCACGGCCACCAACGCCAGCAGTACGATCACGATAAACGCGATCACGATAATCGATTGTCCACGTTCCTTTTCCTGATGTAGTGTGAGCATTTTCTACCTCCTTGGTTCTACAATGATTTTTCGATGTTTTCTCAGCGGCGGGTATCCCGCCGCGGGCCATCCACGATGCAACTTACTCGAACAACTCCATAACCGATTCCGCATTGAGCACGATCGGCCCCAGTAGCGTAAATTCACCCGGCGTGACAAAATAGGGGATGTTTATCGTCGGCAGATCGACCGTATATGCAACAGTCACCGTGATGGGAGTGATCGGCACCCGCTCTGAAAATTGCGGCATGACTGTAATGTGCGCCTGATCCGGGTTCAGGAAGGGCATGGCCTCTTCGACTATGGATACTACCTCCGCGTCAGTAGCATTATAGGTCATTATGTGCCGCGCGCCCTGGCGTGCGGCGCTGGTGATGCTGAGGTACGAGAACCCTATCCAGGCAAAGAGCATGATAGCGACCAGGAGCGCGATCAGCAAGGGCATGACCAGCGCGAACTCGGTGAGGCTTTGCCCCTGTGCGCGCGATCCTTTGCTTCGGTCAAGGTGAAAGCGGATCTGTGCCACGCTGAACCTGTCTTTCATTCGGTACCTGGCCGGATTGGCATACACGTCCATGCCGACATGACCGCACTGTCAAACAATCCCATGCGTCCCAGCCAGGGGAGAACAATCCCTTGAGTTGGGTTTATGATCTCGTAACTCAGTGTCACCGTGATGCTTTCTGCATCTTTGACCGGCGGCATGATCGTGAAATGCTCAGGGTCGGTGATCAGCCCGGCAGCCATCGCCTCGTTTTTGGTCACCTTGAGGTACCTTGTATACTCTGCCGAGCCAGGTGCCATGTTAGGGTTGAGTGAGGCATACACGGCGCCTTCGCGCGAAGCGTTCAGCAGGGCGATGTAGGAGTAGAAGAGCATGGCCATCTCAAAGATGATCAGGACGATCAGCAGCAAAAAGACCGTGCCAAAGGTCATCTCCAGCAATGCTTGTCCCTGTTCTTTTCGGTCTGACCGCCTGCCTGGCCGGCGCCTCAAGCGAGCTAACACTTTCAAATGCCTCCTCCTTTCCTTAAGTGACTGCAACAAGCCGTCCGCTGCAGCCACCATTACTATATCACAGTCAATCGGGGTTGACAATAGCCAATTAGTACTAATGAGCTCTGTATCGATTAGGATAAAGGTCCTACGCGGCGGTGACAAGGGTAGAGCCCCACAAAAGTGGGGCTCTACGGTGACGTTGACAGGGTTGGCTGCTTCAGCTCTAGATAGCGTTGACGATGGTGCTGAAGACGTTTCCGACGGCTGGTCCGAGCAGGAGCAGGATGGCGATAACAACAATAGCCACCAGAACTAGGATCAAAGCGTATTCTACCAATCCCTGCCCTTCCTCACGCGGCATAAACAACATCTCGTTCACCCCCTTTCCTTTTGAATTTCTGCACCGATATGGTATCGGTAGCCATAATTAATATAGCACGCTTGTCCAGTTTTGACAATAGTCCTTTGGTACTATTGCTGTGTGCACGGGATCTCGATCCGGATTCGGGTGCCACGGCCGATGCGGCTGTCTATCTGAATCTGGCCGCCGAGCATCTCGGCCCGTTCCTGCAAGGTGGCCAGGCCCAAGCCTTTGCGCTGCTGGTTGGCGCTCTTGAGCTCGTTCATGTCAAAGCCACTGCCGTCGTCTTCGACACTGGCGACGACGAGCGTGTCCTGAAAGTCGAGCAGAACCTGGACGTGGGTGGCGTGGGCATGTTTCTGGATGTTGGTCAAAAGCTCCTGAACGACGCGGAAGAGGGTGACCTCGCTATAAGAGGCCAAGCGGGTTTCGTGGCCAACTACGGTCATGTTCGCCGATAGCTTGGTCTTTTCTTCGAAATCCTGGACATACTGCTTCAAAGTCGGCACCAGGCCCAGGTCGTCGAGCATCATCGGCCGCAGGGTGAGGATAAAGTCGCGGACCTTTTGGAATGAGGCGTTGACCGAGTTTTTCAGGTTGCCCAGCTCCACGCGGGCCTGGGCCGGATCGAGGTCGAACAGACGCTCGCAGATTTCGGCCTGCAGGATCAGGTTGGTCATCGACTGGGCCGGCCCGTCGTGTATCTGCCGGGCCAGGCGCTGCCGTTCCGTCTCCTGAGCTTCGATGACCCGGACGATGTTGGTCTGGCTCGCCGAAATGGCAGGGCCGACCTTGAGGGACGGATCTGCCGGCGTAATCTGGCTTGCCAGCTCGATGAACTGCAAGGCCCGTTGGCCCTGCTGTTCCAGGCTTTGTTGCCGGCTCTGGAGCTGCTCAACCTGGCCGCGCATCATGAACAAGCGCATCTGGGCCTCGTGCGCGGCGGCATATATCTCTTTGATGTCGTCGCGGGAATAGGTGTCGATGGTGGTCTCCATCTGGCGGACGCGGTTGGCGATCTGGGTGTTACGCTGGACCAGTTTGTCCACTTCGGCTGTGCTCTGGCGGATCAAGACGTCTATTTCCTTGAGCTCTTTTTGGATCTGGTCGTATTCCTGCCGGATGTCCTGAACCAACGTCTTGAGATGCTCGGCGGCGGACGGTGCTGCTAGCGCATCTTCGCTTGACATGCTCTCTCCCTGTTATATCGACTTAACCGATGTCTTGCAGGCGGATCCAGCCGCGCCGCAACGCGTAGATTGCGGCCTGGGTCCGGTCGTTCACGGCTAACTTGCGCAGAATGCTGGTCATGTGGTTCTTGACGGTCTGGCGGCTGATGCCGAGATCGTGGGCGATCTCTTTGTTGCTCTTGCCCCGGGCGATGAACTGGAGTATCTCCATCTCGCGCGGAGAGAGGGAGACGAGCAGCGAGCCGTCGATATCCGAAATCTCACTGTCGACCTGCTTGAATTGGTCGAGGAGCCAGGCGCCAACCTCGGGCTTTTCCAGTACCCGGTCCTCGACTACATAGCTGCCTTGATGCACCAGGCGGATGGCCTCGATCAGCCGCCGAGGGCTCACATCTTTGGGAAAATAGGCCGAGGCGCCGGCGCGGATGGCGTGGAATACCTGCTCGTCGTCGTGGTAGGCGGTCAGCATGATGATACTGATATCCAGGAGGAGGTCCTTCAAGGTACGGGCGATCTGCAGACCGTTCATGCCGGGCAGGTTGATGTCGAGGAGCATCACGTTGGGAACCATCTGGCGGGCGAGCTGAAGGGCTTCGATGCCGTCGGCTACTTCGGCGACGACGTCCAGGTCGTCTTCGCTTTCAAGCACGCGCCGCAGCCCCTGGCGGAAGACAGGATGATCGTCTACGATCATAACCGAGATCTTGTACATCGCCCTCAACCTCAACCCACCCCAGAGTCACCCACTGCGCTACGCTGCACGATGGTCCGGGAGCCCCTTCGGCCGGGCATCCTCTTGGTCGGAAACCCGGCAAGCCGGGGAGAGGATTCAGCCATCGTCGCCCGAGCCAGAAGAATTTTGTCTAGTATACCACATAATTGCCGATATATGCAACTCTGGGGATTGTCCCATCTTTTGGAAAACTGGATAATCACAGAGTTGCCATGTCGGTGTGGACACGACAAAGGATGAAAATGGAGCGAAAGTCGCCACTGCGAACGGCCGCCATTTTCGAAGCAGGGCTTGACCGTCCATGCCGGACAGGCACGGGCAAAGGCAACAACGGGCTTGATTCAATTGCCAGGCTCCAACAAACGGTAGACACACAGGTTACGCCGGCCCACCTGGCGAGTCCAGGGGTGATCGGCGCAGTAGATCTGCCGGAGCCTGGGATTGACGGCCAGCCGAGCGTAGGCCGGCGAGAAATCGGGGAAAAAGACGGCATAGCCGGCCTCACGGGCAGCCATCCAGCCGGCCAATTGATCGGCGTCGGCGATGAAGGGGATGACCTCAGGCGTGATCAGGCCGGCCAGATCGAGCAGGGGACGATCGATCAGGTAGCCGATGGCGCCGATGTCGTGCACAGCGATCAGGTCGCCGGGGGCCGTCTGCTCGCCCAACCAGCGGGCCACGGCGACCATCTCCCCCTCGATAAACCCGACGTCGTCACGGTAGGCATTTGCCCCCCGCCACCAAAAGAGCACGGCCAGGATGGCGATGGCGGCAGGCACGACGCGGCTGAGGACACGCACCCGCAGGCGGGGGGAGCGGGGGCGTAGCATCGCGGCTGTGCCCCACACCCCATACAGGATTAGCAGGGGGATCGACGGCATTGTATAGCGGCCGTGTTGATAGCCGACCGGCAGGCGCACCGCATAGAGGCCGAGGATCGCCAGCCACCACACGACCGGCACGATAGCCGGCCATCTGCGCTGCCCGCGCGGCCGGGAGAGCAGGGAGTAGATGCTGTAGACAAACCCCGGCACCAGGAGCACCTGGGCGCCTGCCAGCGTCGGGCTGAGGACCTGCCACAGGCGGGTCCATATCGGCAGCTCGGCCTGGTATTCGGCCTGTTTGGCGTAAAAGGTGTTGGGAAAGATCGTGCCCGAGGTGCGGAGGTTGAAGGCGAAGTAAGGGCTCAGGACCGCGAGCATGGCCACGGCCGCAACCACGGCAGCCAGCAGGCGCAGTCTGAGCTCGCTCCGCGTCGATGGCCACGGGAGCCCGATCATGGCGAGCAGGACCATCCCGGCCAGGACGGCGCCCTCAGGCCGGGTGAGTACCAGCACGCCGGCCAGCAGGCCGATGCCTACGGCGCG
>DAOUGI010000063.1:0-57529 GCA_034429215.1 Anaerolineae bacterium
TGGTTGGGGCAGCGGGTGCCGCACGTCTCGCAGCCGATGCACAGCCAGATGCCCGCCGAGCGCAGCAGGGCGTCCTTCTGCCCCAGTTGGATCATCTTGAGCACCTGGGCCGGCCCGGCCCCCATGGCATAGGCCGACGGGCAGCCCGCCGTGCAGCGCAGGCAGTAGTAGCACCGCCGCACGTTCTGACCGCTCAGCTCGCTTACCTCGTCGATGAATGTGAGGTTTGGGTCCATTGTTTTCAGCTCCGCCGGTCCTCCTGCGCGGGAGGCCGATTGCTGCAAAAAAACAAAAACTGCCCATGCAGCCAAAGGCTACTGTGGGCAGTAACAGTCAATTAGCGTCTCAAGGGGAGCGCTTTGCTTGACAACGGGCATAAACGCTTGGGCGCCAATATCGCGCCCTGCCATTGGCATGGCTCCGTGCTTCTTGGCTACCGAAAAGCCGGTCAATTCCGCTTCCTCTCTAGCAGCGTTCGCCAGTTTACCGGTGGCTCTGGAGCTTCATTGTCTCCAGCACGGTTCCATTATACCATATACCGTTCGTTTGGCAAAATTCTGACTGCCGTTCACTGACTGATAGTCAGTCTTTCCTGCGGCGTCAATTCGCCTGTGCGCTGTCTATTTGAACAGATCCAGCAAGCCTCGCAGGTCATCCAGGCTGACGGGCTCGCCGGTCGCACCGAGCACCCAGTCGTCGTACAGCTTGGCTGCGGCCTGCTTTTGCCCCGCATCATCGATGGCATTCAGCATGGCGGTATAAAAGTCGTTGGGCCGGACAACCTGATACTTGAATTGTGCATAGTAGCTCTGCAGCAGCCCCAGGAATTGCTCATCGCCGATGGTGTGGCGAAGCTGGTGCAAAAAGAGGCCGCCCTTGCCGTAGACGATAGCCGAATAGGTCACTGCATCGTCAAATTCGAGCAATGAGCTGGCGATGGGCCGGTCGCCGCCCGCCCACGCCACCAGCCTGTACGGGAGGGTGCAGTTCTCGAGCAACTGTATCTGGGCCCCCTTCCGGCCCTGTTCACCTTCGAAATAGAGGATGGACGAATAGACGGCAAAAGCCTCGTCCAACCACGGATCGTCCACCTGGTCGTCGCCGATCACAGCATACCACCACTGGTGGGCTACTTCGTGCGACATGACCATGGCCGGCATGTCCAGCATGGTGTAAGGGCCCTCCGTGGCGTAAAACTCGCTGCTAATCAGCACCAGCCCAGAGAATTCCATGCCGCCCGGCGAGCCCTCGATCAGAAAGTAGCTTTCGACCACGTCCAGATCGGCGTAGGGGTAGAGACCAAACAGCTCATTATAAGCCTGCACCGACCCGGCCGCCGCATCCAGCGCCATCTGTCCGCCGGCCCGGTCGCCGGGCAAGTAGAAGCTGTTGATCTTGGTCTGGCCCACCGTCGTGCTGATCGTTTCGAATGCAGGGCTCATAACCACGGCCATGTCGCGGGCGGCGCCGCCCTGGTAGGTCAGCGTGACACTGCCGTCGCTATTCGCCCGCCGCGCCGTCTCTACGCCGGTTGCGGCCACGGCCATCTCCTCGGACAGGGTCAGGTTCAGGGTGAAATGGGAAGCCTCGCTATAGTAGGCGTCGCCCAGCGAGACGTATGAGTCGGTGTGCCAGCCTTCGTCGTCGTAGACGCTCAGCTCAGGGTACCAATGGCCCAGGGCCATCACATCCTGGTATGCGCCAAAACGGTCCGGCAGAGAGGGCACTGTCACCGTAAAACCGAGGGTTAGATCGGTCTGAGCTTCGGGGGGGAGGGGCGCAGGCAGGGTCACCGTTAGCACCGTGTCCTCCTGGCCCAGCGCGAACTGGGCAGGATGGCCGTCCACCTCCACTGCCCCGATCTCCAGCCTTCCCTCCTGGTAGTAGGGCGCGTTAGGGAACAGGCGAAAGACGATCTCATCCAAGGGCGCCGCTTCGTTGTTGGTAAACAGGAGCCGTTCCCGACCGGCGACCGTCGCCTGATTCCAAAGCACTGATAGGTCGAGGGTGTAACGCGGCAGGTCATCCAACCGTTCGAGGGCCGGCTGCTCTTCTGGGATCATGCTGGCCGCGAACTGTTTCGTGTCCCCCGGATAGGAGATGACGGGCGGGGGTTCTGGCGCCGGGGTCTGGGCAGGTTCGTGCGCCGCCTGGGGGGCAGTGTAAGGTTGGACCTCGATGCCGAGGAGCGACGGCAAGATGCGGCCGGGGAGCCAGCAGCAGGCCCCCAGCGCTGCTACCAGGCAGGCAGCGACCGCCGTGAGGGTGAAACAGCCCAACGCCGCATATTCCCGCCGCCTGGAGCCGGCCTCACCCCTGTTCCTGAGCACCCGAAAGGCAACATAACCCAGTACGATCAGCTCGACAAGCAAGCCGGACAGCACGACAAAAAAGAGAAATTTCAACGCTCACCTCGCTTCAAGTATACCACAGCCGGGTCTGGCCTCCAACTCGCCGTTTGACAATCTCTGTGACCTCTGTTATACTCAGCCCAATTTTGTCTGGCGCCAGGGGCGGGAGGCTAAACATGAGAAGCAAAGAGGAGATCATCGAGTGCGTCGCCGAGCAAGGCATCGAGTTCATTAACTTGCAGTTCACCGATATCGTGGGCATCGTCAAGAGCGTGACCATCCCGGTCGGCGAGCTGGCGACGGCCCTGGATCAGGGCATCTGGTTCGACGGCTCGTCGGTGGAGGGGTTTGCCCGCATCGCCGAGAGCGACATGTACCTGGTGCCGGATCTCGACACCTATGCGGCCATCCCGTGGCAGCAGGACGGCGGCCCGACCGCCCGCCTGATCTGCGACGTCTACACGCCGGCCGGCGAACCGTTCGGGGGCGATCCGCGCTACATCCTCAAGCGGGCGATGCAGGAGGTCGCAGCCCTGGGGTTTGTCTACAATATTGGGCCGGAGCCCGAGTTCTTTCTGCTCGAGTCCGATGGAAATGGCGGCGCTGTGCCCGTGCCCCACGACCAGGGCGGCTACTTTGACCTTTCGACCGACCGGGGCCTAGAAGTCCGAAAGCAGATGTCCAAGACGCTGGCTGCCTTTGGCATCCGCGTCGAGACCAGCCATCACGAAGCCGCCATCGGACAACACGAGATCGACTTTCGCTATACCGACGCTCTGCGTGCTGCCGACAACGTAGTCACCTTCAAGGCCAGCCTCAAAGAGATAGCCCGGCAGCTTGGGATGCACGCTACCTTTATGCCCAAGCCGATTGCCGGTATCAACGGCTCGGGGATGCACGTCCACCAGAGCCTGTCACGGCTTGGCACGGGCGAAAACGCGTTCGCCGACGAGCAGGGGGAGTATGGCCTGTCGCAACTGGCTCTGCATTTCGTTGCCGGTCAGTTGGCCCACGCCCGGGGCATGTGCGCCGTGCTGGCCCCCTTGGTCAACTCTTACAAGCGGCTGGTGCCCGGCTACGAGGCGCCCGTGTACGTCAGTTGGGGTCAGATCAACCGCTCGGCGCTGATCCGGGTGCCACAGGCGACTCCCGGCCGGCCTGACTCGGTGCGTGTGGAGCTGCGCTGCCCCGATCCGAGCTGCAACCCCTACCTAGCCTTTGCCGTCATGCTCCGCGCCGGGCTCGACGGGGTGGGGCGAGAGCTGGAGCCGCCGCCGATCTCCAATGAGAACCTGTATCGCCTGGACGACATGGAGCGCCAGGCCCGCAGCATGGAGACCTTGCCGGGATCGCTCGGCGAGGCGCTGGAAGAGCTAAAGCGTGACGACCTGGTGTGCGCGACGCTGGGCGCGCACCTGCTCGAGCGCTTGATCGAGGCGAAGCGGATCGAATGGCAGGAGTACAGCCGCCAGGTGAGTGGCTGGGAGCTGGAGCGGTACCTGTCAGTCTATTGACCTGTCGAAAAAAAGATCTATCTGGCTTACTTGGCAAACAGGGCCGCGCCCGGTCGAAACCGGCGCGGCTCTTTTCATTTTTCCACCTCCTGATGTATAATCTACCATAGAACCAAGGAGGAGGAGATTCGTGCCCCAAGAAGTGGAGCAGCGCCGCCGTGGACTGAGAACCGTAGCGCTGCTCGCAATCGGGTTGGCGGTTGGCGCCCTGGTTCTGTTGTACCTGACGGCGCCCTCGCCGACCGTGCTGATCGTCCGGGTCTCTGATGCGACAACCGGCGCGCCGCTGCCCGAAGCGGTGATCCAGGTCCAGGCGCAAGGCGAGCAGCCCCTGCCGCCTGTTACGACCGATGAAAAGGGTGAGGTCCGCTTTAGAGAGCTGCCACCCGGCTCGACCTACGTCGTGCGGGTGCAAAAGATCGATCACGACCTGGTATTTCAGCCTCAAGTGGTCGTGCCCGAGGGCAAAGAGACGACGGTCAGCGTACCCCTCACGCCGCACGCCGGTGGCCGCCTGTACGTCGGGCTGGATTGGGCCAGGGTGACCGAGGTCGACACCGCCAGCCTGCTGCCGGTCCGGATCATCCGCATGTCGGACTGGAACCTGGGGGCGGTCAGCCATCTCCGCGTCCATCCAAGCCAAGACCTGCTGTACACGATCGTCGCTGGCCAGGGCTACATCGTCGAAAGCCGCTATGAAAGGTCGCTGGGCCGGCTGAGAGCCAAGGGTGAGATCGGCAGCCTGGACCTGACCGCCGACGGGCGGCATGTGGTGGCGATCGGCGCCGAGGGTGATGCGATCTCGCGCCTGTTCACCTTCGACGCCGAAAGCGGCAAGCTGCTGACCGACACGCTGCTGGTAGCCAACGGCGCGGCGCCTCAGATCGTGTGGCAGTCGGACGGCACGGACATGTACATGCTCATGGCCGCCAACCGCCTGGTGTGGACCTGGGGCGATAGGACTCCGGTATGGGGCTGGAGTGGTGTTCCCACCGGGTCATCGCATGAGAAAGCTGCCATATCGGCTGATGGGCAGTACATTTACCAGCTCGCCCGAGTGGCGGTTGACGGGGACCTCGAGACAAAAATCATAACGAGCACGGCGCCCTTAACCTCTACCTACGCGCTCACAGACACCCAGTCCACGACCTGGTCTCCGGGCCCAGTAAGAGACGTGGTAGTTGCCGTCCGAACCGACTTTGGTGGGCCCCATTCTTTTAGCCTGCCTTTGGCCCAGGGAACCTGCGCTCTGGCCGCTTCGCCGACAAAACGGGAAGTGTACGTGCTGAACGACTACTTGGGCACGTTGTCTATCGTCGATCCATCTGGCCAGGCGCCGACCACGATCATCGCGGTGGGCAAAGGGCCAAAGGCGCTCACCATCAGCGCCGACGGCAAGTGGGCTTATGTCGCCAACCGGGAGTCGCAGACGGTTTCGGCCGTCTATCTGCCTTCGGCGCGGGTGGTACACACCATACCGCTCGAGGGCGTGCCGAACTCCCTCGGCCTCAAGTAGCGATGGTCGCTCGAGCGGCGCGACTATGAACGATTGGAACAATCTGCCGCTCTTTCCCCTGAACACCGTGCTGTTTCCGGGCATGGTCCTGCCGCTCCACATCTTTGAGGAACGCTACAAGCTGATGATCGGCCGCTGCATGGAGGAAAACCGCCCCTTTGGTGTTGTGCTGATCCGCGAGGGACCAGAAGTAGGGAGCGGCGCAGCTCCCCACGACGTGGGCACCACGGCCGTGATCGCCGGAGCCAGCAAGACAAAAGAGGGCGAGTATAACCTGGTTACCATCGGCAGTGAGCGGTTCCGGCTGCTGGCCGTCCGTGATGACCTGCCTTACCTGGTCGGAAGCGCGGAACCGTGGCCGGTGTCTGGCGGCGCCGTCGAGCCGGCACGCCAACGGGCCAAGTCGATGCTCACCCTGTTTGAGCAGTACCTCAACCTGCTGGCCAAGGCCCAGGGCCATCGCATGGAGATCGAGCAGATCCCGGAAGAGCCTCGAGCGCTGGCCCTCCTGGTCGCCATCGCCCTCCAGGTGCCCCTGGCGCAAAAGCAGTACCTGCTGTGCCGGCCATCGGTGGCCGATCTGCTCCGAGCCGAGCAGGTCATGCTGCAGCGCGAGCGGTCGCTCTTGGAGTATATCCGCGGCACCCAAACCGCACAGTGGGAAGGGGGATACAGCGGGTATCTGGCCAAGAACTAGCCCGTGTCGGAACTGATGTGATAGAGCTTACAAAACTCTAACAAGACTTTAATACCCCTCTTCAAGTTTGTTAATCCAATTCTAACACAAATCGGATACAATGACCCTGCCGATTCAAGTATCGGATTCTAATCTCACGAGGAGGGAACGATGGATTGGCTGAGCTTTATCAAGATCATGATGATGGAAGAGCGTGCGGCGCAAGCCAAGTATCAGTTGGCCGTGGACCTGGCGCCGGATGAGGAAATGAAGACGTTCTTTTCCAGGCTGCGGGATGAGGAGACGGTGCACGCCGATTTCCTGGAAGGCGAGTACGCCAAGCTCGAAAAGAAGACAAAGAGAGCGGCTAAGGGGTAGGCCTGCGTATATGACACCAAAAGACAAGAGCGTTACCAAAATCCTGGATCAGTTGGTCCAGCAGAATAAGGTGATGAGCGAATCGCTAGAGTGCCGTCCATTCCAGGCGGGCGAGATCATCTATGAAGCCGGGGAGATGGCGAATTCGCTGTTCCTGGTGATTAGCGGGCGGGTGCAGTTGTACCGCACGACGCCGGATGGACGCCGGTTTGCGATCGCGACCCTGGAACCCGGATCGATCTTTGGCGAAGAGTCGCTGCTGGGCGGGCATGGGCCCAACGCTTATGCGATTGGCATGGAGTCGGGCTCGGTGTGGGTGATGCCTGGGCAGCGGGCGCGGGAGATCTCTTCCACGAATCCAATGTTCGGCTTTGGCCTGGTGCAGGCGATGGGCCAGCGGGTAGTGGAAGCGGAAAACCGGCTGGAGCAGATGGCCTACAGCACCATTTCCTCCCGCCTGGCCGCCTTGTTATTGGAGCTGCGAGTAGACAGCCGGGATAACACGATCGAGGTCACCCACCAGGAACTCGCCGACATGCTGGGCACCTGGCGCGAGACGATTAGCAAGACCTTGCAGGAGTTCAGGCGGCGAGGGCTGGTAGCATCCGCACGGCGGAGGCTGACCTTACTCGATATGGAAGAACTGAGGCTGGAAACAGGCCTGTTATAACCTGTTTCTGAGCAGCAGCCGAAGAAGCGGGGATGTTGGACGGGAGAGTGGAAAGATGGGTGGAATGGACGCGGCCCTTGCCGCACTGCAGGTGGCCATTCAGACCGAGATCGACGGGCATAACTTTTACCAAAAATTCGCCGAACGCAGCACCGATCCTGACGCGCGCAAGATATTCGAGCGGCTGGCTCACGACGAGATCATGCACCTCGAGCTGCTGCGCAATACCAAAGCCATGTTGGAGCAGAGCGGCGAGTGGGCCGAGTACAAGGGGTTGGCTCTGGACGTGATCCAGGGCGCTCCCATTTTTTCACAGGAGCGCGTGCAACAGAATGTAGTGGCTCATACTTCAGACCTGTCTGCGCTGCGTGTGTCCTATCTGATCGAAAGGGATGCCGTCGATTTCTACACCCGTGCTGCCGCACAGACAGACGATCCCAATGGCCGGCGGATGTTCCGCGATCTGGCTGCCATGGAACAGGGCCACCTGAGGCTCTTGGAAGGTGAATACACCCGCCTGCTGAGCTATTTCCAGACGGAAATGGGTTTCGCACCATTCTAGGCTGTGCCTTCCGCCGTGAGCAACGGAGGAGTGGTGAAAGGCATGTCAAGGCTCGGATCAAAGACGATTCGTTTGCTACAGCCCAGGTGCCAGCAGATGCCTTGTACGGCGCGCAGATCATGCGCGCCGTACGCATTTCCCGGTTGAGAAATAGCGCGGAATGTCAGGTTGCATCCCCCCTCGAAAGATGATATACTGTCATTACTTGGAGAGGGAAACATGAAACGCGACGATCTTGTGACCTATCTGAACGACTATTTGCGAGTAAATGCCGTCAAGGATGACTCGAACAACGGCCTGCAGGTGGAGGGCGCCGGCGAGGTGACCCGCCTGGCCTTTGCCGTAGATGCCAGCCTGGCTGCCGTCGAGGGGGCGGCAGAGGCCGGCGCGCAGATGCTCGTCGTGCACCATGGGCTGTTCTGGAGCAAGCCGCTCATGGTGACCGGGCCCCACCACCGCCGGCTGAAGCGGCTGCTGGAAGCCGATCTGTCGTTGTATGGGGTCCATCTGCCCCTGGACATGCACGAGGAGGTGGGCAACAATGCTGTGTTGGCGCGCTTGCTCAAGCTCGAAGGGGTAACGCCTTTTGGTGAGTATCAAGGCGCGCCGGTGGGCATGGAGGGTCGGCTGCCGGCGACCGTGTCCCTGGGCGATTTCGCAGCACAGGTGGAAAGCGTTCTGCAGGAACAGCTCATCCAGATCTGGCCGTTTGGCTTGCCCAATGTCGAACGGGTGGGGATCGTCTCAGGTGGCGCAGCCTTTTTGTTGAACCAGGCCGCGGCGGCTGGGGTGGATGTCTACCTGACCGGCGAGGTGAGCCACAGCAGCTATCATGCGGCCCAGGAGCTCGGCCTTGACGTTGTCTTTGGCGGCCACTATGCCACCGAGACGGTTGGCCTCAAGGCGCTGGCCGAGCACCTGGCCGGCAAGTTCGGTCTGGAAACCGTCTTTCTGGATCTGCCTACCGGGGCGTGACGCCTGCCGGTCGTGGCAGGATGGGGGATGCGACGATGCAATTGATCTTTCTGGGCTGTAGCGACTCGAAAGGTGTTCCCCGTGTCGGGTGTGAGTGCGACGTGTGCCGCAACGTGCTGTCGTCCGGCAGCCGCAATTACCGGACCGGCCCATCGGCAGTGCTTTGTTACGGTCCCCCCTACGCCCAGCGTATGGTGTTGATCGACGCTGCGCCCGAGTTCCGACTGCAGGCAACCGGACTGAGCCTGCGCCAGTTCGATGCTCTGCTGATCACCCACGCGCACGACGATCACATTTTGGGGCTCAGCGCCCTGGTCAACGCCCAACGCGTGGCCGAACGACAGCTCCCGATCTATGCCCCCAATCACGTCCTCGACGAGGTCCGCAAGCGGTTCGACTATATCTGGACCGACAAGATCTACCGCAAAGTCATACAACCTCAAGCTATCGACGGATCGGTCGATCTGTGGGGCCTGGGGGTCCGGCCCCTGCGCGTAGACCATGGCATGGGCGGCGCAGCCTATGGTTATCTGTTCACCTTCGGCAGCCGGCGGCTGGCTTACGTGTCCGACATGCTGCGCCCAACCGCCGAGACCCGGGCGGCACTGACCGGCCTGGACCTGCTGGTGCTCGGCGCAAACCATTACTACGAGGGGATCGAAATGTGGCGGCGGTCGGTCATGGACGTCACCGCTGCCCTGGAGCTGATCGGCGAGGTGGCGCCCACCCGGGCGATCCTCACCCACCTATCTCACACCATAGATTATGACCAGGTTTCGGTCAAGCTGCCGCATCTCGTCAGCCTGGCCCATGACGGCTTGACGGTGGAGGTGCCGGAATGAGTCAACTGTTGGATTACCTGTTGACCCGGCAGGAGGCGATGACGAGCACCTTGGAGCAGTGGGTCATGCTCGAATCGCCCAGCAACGACGACGGGGCCGTCAACGCTCTGGGGGATCTGGTGGCCCGGGCGTTCAAAGGGGCTGGGGCCTCGGTGGAGCGTCTGCCGCAGGCTGCATTTGGCGATCACCTGCGCATCTCGTGGGGCCAGGGCGACCGCCAGTTGCTGCTGCTGGGCCACATGGATACGGTGTGGCCCATGGGTGAGGTGCAACGCCGGCCTTTTCGCGTGTCCCAAGCCAAAGCCACCGGGCCGGGCGTCTTTGACATGAAGGGCGGGCTGGTGATCGCTCTGTATGCGGTTATGGCTCTGCAGGAGCTGGGCCTGAAACCTGCGCATCGCCTGGTACTCCTGCTCAATTCGGACGAAGAGGTGGGAAGTTTGTCGTCCAGGCCGTTCATCGAGGAGGAGGCGCGGCGCAGTGAGGCGGTGCTCGTGTTGGAGCCGTCCCGGGAGAATGCGCTGGTCACCTGGCGCAAAGGGGTGGGCCGCTTTGAGCTGGAGATCCAGGGGGTGGCTTCCCACGCCGGGGCAGCACACGAGCGGGGTGTCAGCGCCGTGCAGGAGCTGGCCCACCAGATCATCCGCCTGGAGTCGATGACCGACTATGGGCGGGGCACGACCGTCAACGTCGGAGTGGTGGAAGGCGGCTCGAAGGTCAATGTCCGCCCGGCTTCCGCCTGGGCGGCGATAGACCTGCGGGTGCTGACCGCCGCAGAAGGCCGGCGGATGACCGATGCGATCCTGGGGCTGAAACCGGCGAACCCGGAAACGACGCTGATCATCTCGGGGGGCATCAACCGCCCGCCCTGGGAGGCATCTCCGGCCAGTGAGGCCCTTTTCGAGCGGGCGCGACGGACCGGGGCAGCCTTGGGGTTTGACCTGTGGCCGGCCGGCACAGGCGGCGGCTCGGACGGCAACTTTACGGCGGCACTGGGCGTCCCCACCCTCGACGGCCTGGGCGTCGTGGGCGAAGATGCCCATGCGCTGACTGAGTGGGCCGATCTGACTTCGCTGCCGCGCCGGGCCGCGCTGCTGGCCGAGCTTGTGCTCGACATGGGACGATGATGAAACACATCTACCTGTCACCACACCTGGATGACGCCGTGCTGTCCTGCGGCGGAGCAATCCATCGCCACGCCGCCGCCGGCGACCCGGTTCTGGTTATCACCTTTCTTACCGGTGAGGCCTCTGCCCATGGCGTCGCCGGCCCCCTGTCGCCTTTTGCCCTGCTGCAGCACAACTACTGGGGCGATCCTCCCCGGCCGATGGCGCTCCGCCGGGCTGAAGACGTGGCCGCATTGACCCTGTTAAAGGCAGATTGGTACCACGTCGGATATCTTGATGCCGTGTATCGGGCTGACGCCGCCGGCCGGTGGCTCTACACAGACCTGGATACCCTGCTTGGACCGGTGCAGCCCGGCGACCCGCTGGCATCGGCTCAGGCCGACCTGGTCACCCAGGTGCTCGGCTTTACCCGGCACGCAGCCGGGCCGGTGATCTATGCTCCTCTGGGAGTAGGCCGGCACGTGGATCACCGCATCGTGCACGCCGCGGCGCTGCAGCTTATCCGCCGTGGCTGCCACGTCGCGTTCTATGAGGACTATCCCTACGCCGGCCGGCCCGGCGCATCGGAGGAAGCCCTGGCCGCCGCCGGCGCCGAGAACTGGCGGCTGGAGGTCATTCCCCTCGCTCCTGCCGACGTGGCGGCTAAGGTCAAGGCCGTGGACTATTACCGGTCCCAGTTAGACACCCTTTTCCGCGGCACCGAGGCAATGCCCAGCCAGGTGTGGGGTTTTGCCGCCTCCCGATCCCCGGAAGCCGGTTTGGCCGAGCGGATCTGGTGGCCTACAGAGGGATAACCGCCCGTGGCAAAAGTTGTAGAGCTGCGCCTGACGGCCATGGCCCATGGCGGGGCAGCGTTGGGCCGCCACCAGGGCCAAACCATCTTTGTGCCTTATGCCATCCCGGGCGAGCGGGTCCGCGCCGAGATCCTCGAATCGCATGCCCACTGGGCCCGGGCTCGCCTGCTGGAGGTGCTCGAAGCCTCCCCTGACCGGGTCGCGCCGCCATGCCCCTACTTTGGCCCCGACAGATGTGGCGGCTGTCACTTGCAGCACATTCGTTACGAGCCCCAGGTAGAGCTCAAGCGCCAGGTGGTGATTGACCAATTGGCCCGCATCGGCGGTTTGACCGGCGCCAACGTGCAGGAAGCGTTCGGCGCCGCCGAACCGTGGCATTACAGAAACCATGTTCAGCTCAGCTTGACCGAAGATGGGCATGCCGCCTTTCAGCGGGCCGGCAGCCATCAATTGATACCCGTCGAGTCATGCCTGATCGCCGACCTGCTGCTCGACGATTTGTGGAGCGCCCTCGACATGAACTGGCCGCAGCTCCGGCAGCTTACCCTGCGCTGCGGCTCGGCTACCGGCGATCTGATGGCCGTTTTTGAATTGGATCACTATGAGGATTTCGATATCGAGGTCGATTTCCCGGTGTCGTGTGTGATCCGTTTGGCCGATGGCGAGTCGGTTGTTCTGATGGGCAACCCTTATCTCGTCGAACAGGTCGCGGGGCGCGACTATCGTGTCTCGGCGGGCAGCTCTTTCAAGGTGAACACGGCCGGCGCCGAGGTGTTGGTCGACCTGGTCCAGGGCTACCTGGCACCGGCCGGCGGCGAAACGTTGGTGGATCTGTATTGCGGGGTGGGGTTGTTTGGTCTGGCCTTGGCCGGCCGGGTGGGCCAGGTGATCGGCGTGGAGGCGGATCGCAGCGCCGTGGACGATTTCCGCTGCAACGCCCAAGGGCTATCCAACGTCCGGTTGATCGCCGAGGCTGCCGAGGCCGCCCTGCCGCAGATCGATGGGCCGCTCCACCAAGGGCTGGTGGTGCTCGACCCGCCCCGAGCCGGTGCCGGAGCGCAGGCGATCGCCCAGATCGTCCGGCTTGAGCCACAGCGCATCGTCTATGTAGCCTGCGATCCGGCTACGCTGGCCCGCGATGCCCGCCAATTGGTGGAAGCCGGCTACCGCCTGGCAGAGGTGCAGCCGGTCGACCTATTCCCGCAGACGTATCACATCGAGTCGGTGGCCTTGTTCGTGCGATAGGCTTTCAGTGATCGGCTAGCGGCGCTGGTCGCAGCCGTCGTGCTCATCGCCACCATCTGAACAGCCAAGTTGTTCTTGCGAGCTGATTGCCGGCTGACTACCGCCTTGACGTTTGCCGGGTCTGGTGGTATAATCTGGTTTGTGAGCGGGGCGATTAAGCGGACAATTCATGTCGGGTTGAACGCCCATCTGTTGTCTTTGGGCAGCAATTACCGCAGTGCGGGGATCACCTGGTATATCTATAACCTGCTTACCTATTTACCGGGGATAGATCCAGGGGTTCACTGCACGGCCTTTTTGAGTGAAACGCGTTACCAGGGATCGCCGCCGCTGGATCTGGAGCTGTCGTGCTTGCCGACACGCCGGCCGGCGGTGCGTATTATTTGGGAGCAACTGATCCAGCCGTCGGCCGCGCGCCGGGCCAGGCTCGACCTGCTCCACGGCATGGCCTTTGTCGGGCCGATGGGCAGCCGCTGCCCATCCGTCGTGACGATTCACGATCTGAGTTTCCTGTTCTATCCGCACAGCTTCCGGCCGGTGAACAGGCTTTACCTGAAACTGTTTGCCCGGCTGTCGGCGCGGCGGGCGCGGCGGGTGATCGCCGTATCGGAAAGCACCAAGCGCGACGCCGTAAAGCAGTACGGCATCGCACCGGATAAGGTGGACGTGGTCCACAACGGGGTAGACCCGGCCTTTCGCCCTTTTCCGGCCGACCAGGTGTCTGCCTTTCGGGCAGATCGAGGCCTGCCGGAGCGATTTATCCTTTTTGTCGGCACGTTAGAGCCGCGCAAGAATATTGCCAGGCTGATACAGGCCTATGCCCAGTTACCAGGCGCTCGCCCGCCGCTGTTCTTTGTTGGAGGCAAAGGCTGGTACTATGACGAGATATTCGCCCTCGTCGAGCGACTGAATCTGGGGGCCGATGTGCATTTCGTAGGGTACGTTTCTACTCAAGATCTGCCCTGGTGGTACAACGCAGCCCAGGTATTCGTCTACCCGTCCTTGTACGAAGGGTTTGGGCTGCCGCCGCTGGAGGCAATGGCGTGTGGCACGCCGGTTATCACTTCCGCCGCCTCTTCCCTGCCCGAAGTCGTAGGCCAAGCTGGCCTGTTGATTGACCCCACAGATACCGAAGGGCTGACCGCGGCCATGGCGCAATGCCTGGCCGATGCGGACCTGCGGGCGCAGATGAAGGCCATGGGACTGGCGCGGGCAGCGGGCTTTTCCTGGCAAGAGACCGCTCGGCAAACGGTGGACAGCTACCGGCGGGCGGTGGCGCCCACCGGGAAGGGAGGCGCGGGAAGTGTTTGAGCGATACAGGCGGCTCCTGTCCATCGGCACTGCCGTCACCGACGTCCTGCTGATCAACCTGGCTCTGGCGCTGGCCTACTGGCTGCGCTACGACTTGCAGTGGTTTGCCACTGTGGATGTGGCCTACATGGTCTCCTATCGGGCCTTTGTCCCCATCTCGATAGGCTTGACGGTGCTGCTCCTCATTATCTACAAGCTCAATGGCGTCTACGATCAGCCCCGCGGCGCTTCTTTGTTCAGCGAAGTCTACCGGATCGTCGCCGGAACCGCGATTGGCATCGTCCTGGCCGTGTTTGTGATTGTCATCTTTTTCCGCCCATTCCTTTATTCCAGGCTGGTTTTCTTTTACGCCGGTGTGTTGATCCCGATCCTGCTTATGATAAGCCGCTTGGTGCGGCGCATGGTGCGCGACCGGATGCGGAGAAAAGGGCTGGGCGTCGACCGCGTTTTGGTCGTCGGCGGCGGTGAAGTGGGCCGCGCCGTCATGCGCAACACGGTCGCTGAAGAAACGTTGGGTTATCACGTCGTCGGCTTTGTGGACGACGATCCAGACAAGGGCAACATCGATATCGGCCGGTTCAAAGCCTTGGGAGAAACCGCCAATCTGCCGCGCCTCGTCAAAGAGCTGGCTGTGGATGAGGTCATTATCACCCTGCCCTGGATGTACCACCGCAAGATCGTCAGTATCATCGCTCAATGCGAACGGGAAAAGGTCCGGGTCCGGATCGTCCCCGACATCTTTCAAATGACCCTGAGCCATCTGCACATAGAAGACCTGGCCGGCATCCCGATGATCGGCATCCAAGAACGGTCGATCAAAGGCGGCCATCTGGTTTTCAAGCGGGTGATGGATATCGTCTTGTCCTCACTGCTTTTACTCATGTTTTGTCCGCTTTTCCTAGTGGTCGCTGCAGCGATCAAGCTTGATTCACGAGGCCCGGTCATATTGCGGCAGATCCGGGTGGGCAAGGGCGAGCGTCTTTTTACCTGTTTCAAGTTCCGCTCGATGCGGGAGGGGGCGGATCGGGAAAAGGCACTGTTGTTGGAGCAAAACGAAGCAAACGGTCCGTGGTTCAAGATGCGGGATGATCCTCGCGTCACAAAGGTGGGCCGCTTTATACGGCGCTTTAGCATAGACGAGCTGCCTCAATTCTTTAACGTATTGATGGGGCACATGAGCATGGTGGGGCCGCGACCGGCGGTTCCTTCAGAAGTGCAAAAGTATCAACCCTGGCACAAGAGGCGGTTGGAAGTGGCGCCGGGCGTCACCGGCTTGTGGCAGGTGTCGGGGCGCAGCAACCTGAGCTTCGATGAGGCGGTGCTGCTCGACCTGTACTATATCGAGAACTGGTCGCTGCTGCTGGATTTGCAGCTTTTGCTCAGAACTGTGCCCAGAGTGATTTCAGGCGAGGGCGCCTACTAACTGACCTCCGCCAGTCTCCCCATCTCAACCCGCCACAGCCGGCAGCCCTGCAAAAAAGCGGGCGACAGGGCCTGCAGGTCGGTGGCAGTAATGATCGCCTGCTGTTGCCCGTCCTCCACCCGCTGTAACAGGAATTGACGTCGGTGCGCGTCAAGCTCAGATAGCACGTCGTCCAGCAGCAGGACCGGATACTCCCCGGTCTGGTGGTTCATCATCTCTACCTCAGCCAGTTTGAGAGCCAGCACTGCCGTCCGCTGCTGCCCCCGCGAGCCATAGACTCCGGCGTCGATGTCATCGATCACGAACCGCATCTCGTCGCGGTGTGGGCCGGCCAGGGTCATCCCGGCGGCGGTTTCCCTCTGGCGCAGAGATTGCAGTTGAGCCTGGTATGCCGTTTGAACCTCGGCAACTGCCAGGCACCGCGGCTCACCGAGGTCCACGCTCGGCACGTAACGAAGGTGGAGGCGCTCCGCGCCATCGGTCAATTGGCCGTGGATCGCCTGGGCCAGCTCGTCCAGGGTGTCGATCGCTTCTCGCCGGCGGGCGACCAGGTGCGCGCCGTGCTCCACCAGCCGTTCATTCCAAAAGGCCAATTGAGACGGGTCGCCCCCCCGCTCGCCCAGGTCGCGGAGCAGGGCGTTGCGTTGGGTGACGATCTGGTTGTAGCCGGCCAGGGTGCGGCAGTAGTGGGCGTCGATCTGGCACAGCATCACGTCCAGGTACCGGCGGCGCAGGCCTGGCGAGCCGGACACCAGGTTGACATCTTCGGGTACAAAGAGAACCACGTTCAGGTGGCCCAGCAGGTCCATGGCCCGCTTGTTGACGCCGTTCAGGCGGATCTGCTTCTGGTAGCGGGAGCCGTTCTCGGCCTGCTGGCTGACGGTGATCTCGATCAGCACGCTGTTGTCGCCCCGCGCCACCCGGCCTGCCAGGCGGGTGTAGGGCAGCGGCTCCTGCTCGAGGCTCAGCCAGTTGATCAGCTCGCGGTCGGTGCCGGTGTAGGGCGAGCGGCTGGTAGCCAGGTAGTAGATCGCCTCCAGCAGGTTAGTCTTGCCCTGGGCGTTGTCGCCGAGCAGCACCATGACGTCCGGCGGCAGGTCAAGCTCCAGCCGGACATAGTTTCGGAAATTGTGCAATGACAGATGGGCTAGGCGCACGAGGGCTATTATAACACACCTGTTTCCCTCACCGCAAAGCGGGATCTTGAAGAAACAGGCGTAGAGTTGCTAAAGAGGGACAGGTGGGGTATAATCGGGCCGATGCGGACCTATCGATTGCTCAGACGCCTGCGCCCCCTGGTGCAGGCCGTTGCGCTGCTGCTGTTCCTGTACCTGCTCCTGGCGACCCGTCGGGACTCGAGCCCGTTTCTGCCCGTCCAGCTCTTTTTCCGCCTCGATCCACTGGTCGGGTTGGCGAGCATGATCGCGGCCCGGGCGTGGATCGGCTCGCTGGCATTGTCCCTCCTGATCGTGGCCCTGACCCTGATTCTGGGCCGGGTGTGGTGCGGCTGGCTGTGCCCGCTGGGCACGGTGCTCGACCTGTTCTCGCTGGGCAAGAGAGGAAAAGGACTAGACCCGGCCCCGGCTGCGCGCTGGCGGCAGGTGAAGCATTTTGTGCTGCTGGCGATCCTGTTTGCGGCGATCCTGGGCAGCCTGGGGCTGGCCTTCCTGGATCCGATCACTTTGCTGACCCGAACCCTGGCGGTCGGCTTTCTGCCGGCGCTCAACATCGGTCTGGGCGCGCTCGAAGAGCTGCTCTATGCGGTGCCGTTCCTGCAAGCGCCGGTGGAATGGTTTGAGATGAACGTCCGCGCGCCGTGGCTTCTCGCCGACCAGCCCTTCTACTGGCCCAACCTGGTGCTGATTGCCGGCCTGGTGGCCGTGATCGCCCTCAACCGCGTTGCCGAGCGCTTCTGGTGCCGCTACCTGTGCCCGCTCGGGGGCCTGCTGGGGCTAATGTCCAAAGTGGCATTGGTGCGCCGGACCGTGGGCCCCGCCTGCACCGGCTGCCGGCGCTGCTCGCGAGCGTGCCCCACCGGCACGATCGATCCGGCGCGGGGCTTTGCCAGCGACCCGGCAGAGTGCACCGTGTGCCTGGATTGTGTCGTGACCTGCCCCCGGGACGACGTGCGGTTTGCGGTGCACACCCGACCGGCTGCCCGGCAGCCGTACGATCCATCACGGCGCCAGGCGCTGGCGTCGCTGGCGTTGGGGGCCGGGGGTGTGGCGCTGCTGCGCCTGGTGCCGCGTGGCTGGCAGGTGACCAACACCCTGATCCGGCCGCCGGGCGCGCAGCAGGAGCAGTTCTGGCCCAGGTGCATCCGCTGCGGAGAGTGCATGAAGGTGTGTCCCACCTCGGGGCTGCAGCCGGCGCTGTGGCAGGCCGGCCCAGGGGGGTTATGGACCCCGGCGCTGGTGCCGCGCACCGGCTATTGCGACTATTCGTGCCACAGCTGCGGCCAGGTATGTCCAACCGGCGCCATCCTGCCGTTGACGCTGGAGGAAAAGCGGGTAGTGGTGATCGGCGTGGCGGCGGTAAATCGCGATCGCTGCTTGCCCTGGGCCCAGGCCACGCCGTGCGTTGTATGCGAAGAGATGTGCCCCGTGCCGGAAAAGGCGATCGATCTGGAAGAGGCCGAGGTGACCGATGCCGCCGGCCGGCTGTTGATCGTGCAGCGGCCCCACGTTGTCGCCGAGCGGTGCATCGGCTGCGGCATTTGCGAGTTCAAGTGCCCTGTGGACGGGGCGGCGGCCATCCGCGTGGTGCGGCCCGGGGTGTAGTAGCCTGCCAACCAATGTCCCGGCCTCTCAGGCCGGGACATTGGTTTCATGGGTTAGATGGGCCGGCAGTTGTTACAGGCCCTTGGCTCGGGCTCCGTTGCGGACCAGGTCTACGAAATCGAGTTTGAGACTGGCGCCGCCCACCAGCGCGCCGTCGATGTCGGGATGAGCCATGAACTCGGCGATGTTGTCGGGCGTGACACTGCCGCCGTACTGGATGCGCACCGCCTGGGCGGCCGCCTCGCCGTACATCTCGGCGACGGTGCCGCGTATGGTCAGGCCGATGACTGCCCCGGCGCCGGCCGGCGTGGCCGCTTTGCCGGTGCCGATCGCCCACACCGGCTCGTAGGCGATCACAAAACCGCCCACCTGCTCGCCGGTCAAGCCGGTCAGGCAGCCTCGCACCTGGCCGCCGACGACCGCCTCGGTCTGGCCGGCATCGTGCTGGGCCTCGGTCTCGCCCACACATACGATCGGCATCAGGCCGTGGGCCAGCGCAGCCTTGACCTTGTGGTTCACCCCTTCGTCGGTCTCGCCGAAATAGGCCCGCCGCTCAGAGTGGCCGAGGATGACATACTGGCACAGTTCCTTGAGCATGAGCGGTGAGATCTGGCCGGTATAGGCGCCTTTCTCCTGCCAGTACATATCCTGAGCCCCCAGGCCTATTTTGCTGGCCTGCAAAAGCTCCTTGACGGTGGCCAGGGCGGTAAAGGGTGGGCACAGCACCCGGTCGACCCCTTCGACCTCGTTCAGGCCACGCCGGATGGCCCGCACCAGGTCCACGGCCTCGGCGACCGTCTTGTTCATTTTCCAGTTGCCGGCGATAATCGGTCTGCGCATGATTCCACCTCAATGAGTAAGTGAGCTGATGATAGCACTGCGGGCGACTTCTGTCAAAAGGCTACTCTCGGCCCGCCAACAGCCCTTCGATATACTGATCGGTCACCCGCCGCGATGCCTGGATGGTCCGGCGCCTGCCGAGCATCCGGGGCCATCCGAAAAACCCGGCGAGCTGGCCGCGCAGCCTGGCCCGCGCCGCCTGGCCGCGCCAGGCCCTCAGGGCATCGCAACTGACAGCCCACTGGGCGCGCAGGATGCGCCTCCAGTATTTGCGCAATAGGCCGCCGGGATAGTTCTTGGCCATCACCCACACCGTGTTTCGCCCGGTGTAATAGCTGGCGACGGAACCGGCGCCGGAAGCGCTCAGCTTGTGGTAAACGACCGCCTCTGGCGCGTACCAGCATTTCCAGCCGGCCAACTGCGAGCGCCAGTTGAGGTCCACGTCCTCGCAGTACATAAAGAACGATTCGTCGAACAGTCCCACCTGGTCGAGCATGGCCCGCCGGTAGGCAATTGCCCCGCCGCAGCCGCCGAAAATCCAGCCTGGCTGGTCGAACTGGCCCTCATCGCGCTGCCATACGCCGCGGTTAAAGGGGATGCCGTCGACGCCATAGCCGTCGCCGGCCGAGTGGATCGTGTCGCGCCGGTCAAAGAGGCGCATCTTGGCGGCGGCCATGCCGGCCTCCGGGTGATCGAGCAGGGCGGCAACCAACCATTCGACCAAGCCGGGCTCGGCTTCGGTGTCGTTGTTGAGCGAGATGAGGATCTCACCTCTGGCTGCACGAAAGCCGATGTTGTTGCCGCCGGTCAGGCCCAGGTTGCGGTCGAGGGCCAGCAGGCGCACCTCCGGATATTCGCGGGTTGCGTAATCCTGCGAACCGTCGACGGAACCGTTGTCGACGATGATGACTTCCAGGCTGGGATAGGTCTGCGCTCGGAGGGCCTCCAGGCAGGTGGGCAGGTGGGCCAGCCCATTCCAGTTGGGGATGACGACCGAGGCCGGCGGGTTAGGCGCTGTCACCGGCGAGATACTCCAGCAGCCCTTCCTGCCAGGGTCGGAGGGTGATGCCCAAAGCTGCCCCGGTAAAGTTCACCAAGGGCGCGTACAGGGGCGGCGGCGCCGGGCGCGGCCATTGGTCGGTGGTGATCGGCTCAACCGGCACGTGGCTGCGCCTCGTTTGCTTTAGGATCTCGCAAGCCCAGTCGTAGCGGGAGCAAAAGCCACTGTTGGTAAAATGGTAGATGCCGTAATGACCGGTCGGGATCAACCGGGCGATGGCCTGGGCCAGGTCGGGGGCATAGGTGGGCGAGCTGACCTCGTCGGTCACCACCCGCAACGCGCCGAGCCGGTCGGCGCCGGCCAATATCTTGGCCACAAAGTTGTTGCCGCCTCGAGCGTACAGCCAGGCCGTGCGGACGATGTAGAAGCGGTTGAGCAGGGTCCGGACGTAGAACTCGGCGGCGGCCTTGGAACGGGCATACACGCTCCTGGGCGCCGGCGTGTCCCACTCGTAGTAGGGGCGTCCCAGTGTCCCATCGAAAACCTCGTTGGTGCTGATGTGGACCATGGCGGCCCCGCTTTGCCCGCAGGCCAGGGCTATATGGTGGGTGCCCAGGACGTTGACCCGGAAGGCGGCCTCTGGATCTCGCTCGCAGGCATCGACATTGGTCATGGCGGCGGCATGGATCACGACGTCGGGCTGAAACCCAACCACGGTCTGGACACAGGCCGGATCGGTCATGTCCCATTCGGGCAGGTCGAGGCCAAGGAGCTGCTCGTCGGCAAGTGTACACTGCAGCGCCTGGCCCAATTGGCCCTTGCAGCCGGTGATTACGATGCGCATGGCAAACTCCTGCTCTGGACAGACTGTTAGGGCACCCAGGACAGACGCTCGTTTATGGCGTCTGGGTAGGCGTCGCCGGTGGTGATCACCTTCTGCACCTGGCCGGATTGGACATTGATGGTATAGATCGCCCAGGCGCCCTCACGGTTGGAAAGGAAGGCCAGTTTTTTGCCGTCAGGCGACCAGGTTGGCGCCACGTCGACGGCACGGTTGTCGGTCAGCCGCGTCTCTTTGCCCCCGGCAGCGTCGATCAGATACAGCTCCCAGTTGCCGGAGCGGGCAGAGATAAAGGCCACTCGCTTGCCGTCGGGGGACCAGACCGGCGCCGTATCGCTGGGGTCGGTCGTCAGGCGGGCCGGGCTAAAGCCGCCGGGCTTCATCACCCACACGCCGCACTCGTCGCCGCGCTCGTTGCAGCCATGGTAGGCAATCCGGCCGGCGCCGTCCGCAGAGGCTGCGGGCGACCAGGCCGGCATGTCGCCATATGCCCACTCTTCGCCTTCACCCCGGATGGCGCCCGGCGAGATGACATAGATGCGCCACTTGCGGTCGCCATGCATGTTGGAGGCAAAGACGAGCTGTGTCTTGTCGGGCGACCACACCGGCGCCGAGTCTTCAGGATGGACGGTCACCTGGTGCGACTCTTTGCTGTCCAGGTTCACGGCATTCATCCCCAGGTAGGATGGATCGGTGCTGCGAAAAGCCAGTTGGCGGCCACCGGAAGCCAAGGCCGGTTGGTTGCCATTCTCCTGGACCAACGTGGCAGTCCCTTGGGACAGATCCACGATAAAGATGTTGTAGCGTTGGTGGATGGCGTCATAGCCGGTAAAGGCGATCCGCCCTTGGCCCGGTGAGGCGGTCGCGACGCCCGGCGCCGCCGTGGCCTCGACGGTGCCGGCCGCCGCCACGGCTGTGCCGGCCGCCGTGGGCTGGGACCGCGTTGTGGCGGTAGGAGGCGGAGCTTCAGCCGTCGCCTGGCACCTGAATGCCGCGTCGTCGCGCTTGTCCACAGTTGCTTCCAGGGACAGGGTAGAGACCGCCGCCGCATATTCCTCTGACGCAGCGCACCAGTTGCCCTGCTCGGAATAGGCCTGCGCCAGGTAACCGTGGGCGTCGTGGAGCCGGATACGGACGTCCTTGTAGCTGGGAGCCAGCACGTACAGGCCTTTGAGCGCCTGGATCGTGGCCGGCCAGTTCTGGTCCCAATTGCTCAACGCCGCTTTGTACAGGTTTACCAGGTTCAATTGATCGCGGGCATCGGCGTCGTTCGGCTTGAGGATCAGTACTGCCTCAAAGTGCTGGCCGGCTTCGTCGAGCCGGTCGCCTCGAACGGCGTCGAGACCCAGTTGGTAGTGAGCCGTGGTAAACATCGTCTCGACGTTCTGGCGCTGATAGTCGCCGTCGAGACCACGCAGCTCGTCGAGCGCTGTTATGGCATCGGCCAGCTTGCCGCTTTCATAGGCGGTCACTGCCTGCTGGTATAACAGGGCCGCGGCATCAAGACGTGCTTCAGACGTGGGCGTGACGAGCGTGCGGGCCTTGGCCTCGGCTTCGCGCAGTTGCGTCTTGGCCTCGGCCAGGTCAGGGTCATACCGCAGCGCCAGCTCGAATTCGGCGACGGCCAGCTCATACTCACCCGCATCGAGGTGAGCCATGCCCAGGGTATAGTGCTCTCGGGCAGTCTGCTGGTTGGCCATGCCCCGGTCCTGCATGCCGTCGTAGACGGCCTTGACGCCCAACACTACCAGATAGACGGCTAACAGGACCGCCACCAGGGCGGCAAAGAGTGTCCACAGCCACGTTCGCGGCCGGCGTCCGGGAGCGTATTCGTCTGCTTCGTCCAGCCCTGCCACGGGCGGGAGCTCGGACGGCACCGGGATCTCTGCCCTGCCGGCCTTGGCTTTGCGTCGCTTTCGGAACATCTCTACCGTCAATCTCGCGCCGTTCTATGATTCCTGATCGCCCGGCTCGTGGCTGGTGTCCTCGTCCAGACCGCGGCCGACCAGGTCCATGAAGACATCTTCCAACGTCGGTTCGCGCTTTTCCAGTGACAGGAGGCGGGTCTGGTTTGTGCTGAGTGTGGTAATCACCGGCGCCAGCACGTCCTCGGCGTCGAGGATCAGATTCAGCTCGGTATGCTCGTCCAGGTCGCGGGAGATACACTGGCGCACCCCTTTAACGCCAGATACCTGTCCGGCCGCGTTGGGCATGTAGGTCACCTGGAGGCGAAAGATGGCATCCTGCTGCAGCTTGTGCTTCAGGTTAAAGGGCGTGTCACAGGCCAGGATTTTGCCCTTGTCGATGATCGCCACCCGGTCGCACAGCTCGTCGGCCTCGGCCATATAGTGGGTGGTGAGCAGGATCGTCTTCTCGGGCCTGTCGGTCACCCACCGCTTGGTATACTCTCGAACTTCGCGTGAAGCGCCAACGTCCAGCCCGAGCGTCGGCTCGTCGAGAAAGATGATCTGCGGGTCGGTGATGAACCCGCGCGCAAAGTTCATCTTTTGGCGCAGGCCGGTGGACAGGTCCGATATCTTGGTGTCCTTGCGATCGGACAGGCCGACGACGTCGAGCATCTCGTCGATCCGGCGGCCGGTGGTCTTGTAGTCGATGCCATAGAACTGGGCAAACATCCACAGGTTTTCGCGGACGGTGAGCAGACCATAGCCGGAAGTCTCACCGCCAGAGACCATATTGATCCGCTGCCGGATCTCGGCAGCCTGCGTGTCGACGTCCAGACCGTCTACCCACGCCTTGCCGCTGGACGGCGATAGGAGGGTGGTCAGGATCTTGATCAGCGTCGTCTTGCCGGCGCCGTTCGGCCCGAGCAGCCCCAAGATCTCACCCTGCGGCACCTCGACACTGACGTCTTCGAGGGCAACGAGCTGCGTGGGCAAGGGCTCGGTCCGCCCTTCCCGGCGCGCCGTCTGTTTTTGCTTGCGGCTAGGTTTTAGCTTGTAGATCCGGCCCAGGTGCTCTGTCCTGACGGCCACCCCGGTGGTCACGCGATTCCTCCATTTCCGGCTTTCCTCGTTGCCTGCGGCATACTGGCTGCGGCAGTATATCATAGCCTCGCGCCGAGATCAAGTCATGCAGGGCATGGCGGTCATGGACTCCTGTTGATGAAAGGTGTGCATGCGAGCCGCCGGGTAGCCCTTGACTTGATCTTGGTAGCTTTTGACAGGCGGACTATGGTATAGTATCATCGCTCGGGCACGTAGGGAGGGCTCTATCAGAGCCCTCCTGTGCTGAACAGGACCCTAGGAATCTGGATGCTGCTTAAACCAATTCGAGATGTAGGGATTGCCGGCTATGGCGCTTATGTGCCGCGCTACCGGCTGCCCGGAAGTGAAATAGATCACGTCTGGCGGGACGGACAGGGAGAGGCCCCGGTCAAGGAAAAGGCCGTGCCCGGTCCGGACGAAGATACGGCGACCATGTCGATCGAGGCGGCGCGCAACGCCCTGGCGCGGGCCGGCATTCAAGCCACTGCGATCCGGGCGGTGTGGGTCGGCAGCGAGTCCCATCCCTATGCCGTCAAGCCCACCTCGACCATCGTCGCCGAGGCGATCGGCGCCGTGCCGGCGACGCTGGCCGGTGACTTTGAGTTCGCCTGCAAGGCAGGCACCGAGGCGTTTCAGGCAGCTATCGGTATCGTTGGCTCGGGCATGGCCGACTATGCCCTGGCCATTGGCATGGACACGGCGCAGGGCCGTCCGGGCGATGCGTTGGAATATACCACCGGGGCGGGTGGCGCCGCCTATATCCTCGGCCCGGCTGAGGATAGCCTGGCTGCCATCGAGGCCTCGTTGTCCTACGTTACCGATACTCCCGACTTTTTCCGGCGGCCTTACGAGCACTATCCACAGCACGCCAGCCGCTTCACCGGCGATCCGGCTTATTTCAAGCACGTGCTGGCCGCCGCCGAGGAGCTGATGGGGTCGCTTGGCACGACGGCCAAAGACTATACGGCGGCAGTATTTCACCAACCAAACCCCAAGTTCCCGGAGCGAGCGGCCAAGACCCTCGGCTTCAAGACGGCACAGACCCGCGCCGGCATGCTATGCCCGATGGTAGGCAACACATACGCCGGATCGGCGATGTTGGGATTGACTGCCATCCTGGACGAGGCCAGGCCGGGGGATCGCGTGCTGATGGTGTCGTACGGATCGGGCGCCGGCAGCGACGCTTTTTCTCTGCGGATAACAGACAAGATCGTCGAGCGCCGTGACCGTGCTCCTCACACCCAAGTTTATGTTGAGCGACGCAAGACGATAGATTACGGGACCTATGTGCGCTATCGCAAAAAGCTGCACATGCATTGAGATATGAGAGACGTAAGTATCATCGGCATTGGCCAAACGAAGGTAGACGAGCACTGGGACCGGTCCCTGCGGCACCTGGCGGCTGACGCGGTGCTGGCAGCGCTGGAAGACGCTGGCGCCGAGCGGGTCGATGCCCTCTACGTGGGTAACATGCTGTCGGGCCTGCTGACCGGGCAGGAGCACCTGGGGGCGCTGATCGCCGATTTCGTCGGCCTGCGAGGGATCGAGGCCGTCAAGGTCGAGGCCGCTTGTGGGTCAGGGGCAGCCGCTCTGCGCCAGGGCTACGCGGCCGTGGCCGGTGGCCTGCACGACCTGGTCGTGGCGTGTGGCGTGGAAAAAATGACCGACACGGTCAACGCCGAGACGACCACCGGCCTGGTCATGGCCGCCGACGCCGATTACGAGTCGATCCACGGCGTCACCTTTGTCGGCATCAACGCCCTGCTGATGCGCCGGTATATGTACGAGTATGATGTCAAGCACGCCGACTTTGCCAACTTTGCCATCGTCGCCCATCAGAACGCGATGACCAATCCCAACGCCATGTTCTCCACCCGGATCACGGCCGAGCAGTTTGGCACGGCGCGGATGATCGCCGATCCGATCAACCTGTTGGATTCGTCTGGAATTGCCGATGGAGCAGCGGCGGTGGTGCTCTGCCCGAGCAGCATGGCGCGGACCGCAAACAGGCGGGCGGTGCACATCCGGGCTTCGAGCGTGGCCACCGACGCGGTCGCCGTGCATGACCGGCGTGATCCGCTGTGGCTGTCGGCGGTCGAGACGTCGGCCAACAAGGCCTACCAGCAGGCGCATATAGGACCGCGGGACATTGACCTGTTTGAGCTGCACGACGCATTTACGATCATGTCGGCGCTAAGCCTGGAAGCGGCAGGCTTTGCCGAGCGGGGCAAGGGCGTGTGGCTGGCCGAGGCGGGAGAGATCGCCCTGGCCGGCAAGATCCCGATGGCGACCATGGGCGGGTTAAAGGCCCGCGGCCACCCGGTGGGCGCCACGGGCGTTTACCAGGTGGTGGAAGTGGTCCAGCAGCTGCGCGGGCAGGCCGGACCGAACCAGGTAGCCAACGCCCGGCTGGGCATGGCCCAGAACATCGGGGGCAGCGGGGCCACCGTCATCACCCATATCCTGGAAGCTTTGGACTAATAGGACCTTTGGGGGATTGATCAAGATCGCCCGAATCAATATAATGGACTTATCAGGAGGAAATGAATGAATATCCCGCGATATTGGCGGCTGCAAAACCAGCGGTACGCCATGGTTGGTGAAGTGTGTAACAAATGCGGGGCCAAGCTGTTCCCGCCCCGCGATGTGTGCCCAGAGTGCAGCAAGCCGGCCTACGAACCGTACCAGTTCAGTGGCCGGGGCACGATCTATTCCTACTCAACCCTGTACCAGGCGCCGGCCGGCTATGAGCAGTTCATCCCCTACACCGTGGCCCTGATCCGGCTGGAAGAGGGGCCGCTGGTGACGGCTCAGCTTGCCGACATCGACCCGGGCGAGGTGGAGATCGGAATGCCGGTGGAAATGGTCACCCGCAAGCTGCGCGAAGAGGGCGATGATGGCCTGATAGTGTACGGCTACAAATTTCGAAAGCGGAACGAAGAAGCAGCATAATACCAATATAAATAGGTTGGATCGCTCGATCTTCAAACCCTAACGGGTTCGACTTGCAGACAAGCCGTTGTCGCATGACAGCGGCTTGTTTATTTGGACCGCCAAGCTGATTGCGAGCAGGTAGGATTCGCAAAGGCAGAACCGCTTGTCACAGGCCAGCAACTGTGCTATACTTATGCGCAGTGGCATTGACAGTTCGCCCAGATGGGCGGGCGAGTCGCTAGAAAGGATTGCGAAATGGCTGCCGACACGATTGCTCGAATGACTCCGTCAGAGTTCAAGGAAATGATCGAGACCGTGGTAGAAGCGACGGTCGAACGGACATTGCTGGAGATGCTGGGAGACCCTGATGAGGGCCTAGAAATAAGAGCCGATGTGCGGGATAGACTCCTGCGCCAAAGGCAAGATGTTGCGGCTGGGCAGTACGGTCAACATTTCGATGACGTGGTTCGACAGACGGGGCTGGAATAGGCCATGTACCAGATCCGCATACTGGATGCGGCTGCCCGCGATCTCGCGCGGCTAGATCCGGCGATCGGCCGTCGCGTTGTGAACAGAATCCGCTGGCTAGCAGGGAATCTGAACGACGTCAATCCGGAGCCCCTAACAGGTGATCTCGCCGGGTTCTACAAGCTTCGAATCGGCGATCATCGCGTGGTGTACGAGATTCTGCACTCAGAGCAGATGATCGTGATCCATCTGATCGGTCATCGCAGGGAAATCTACCGTAAGCCATAGCTGCTGGCAGGTGCTTTACAGTTCCACCAGCAGCTTATGTCCATGACGGCTCAAATCGAATCTACGGGTACAAGTTCAGGAAGATGGACGCAGAAGCAGCATAAAATAGGTAGAAATAATTACATCTATCCGATTCTCGGGCCGTAATGGGCTCGGTCCACAAGCAAGCCGTTGTCGCATGACAGCGGCTTGTTTATTTGGGCCGCCAAGCTGATTGCGAGCAGGTAGGATTCGCAACGCGATCAGCGTCTACTTGCTGACACGTTTGCTTTGTGGTATGATAAATCGCAGTTGAGAAGCCTGTTCATTATGACGGCGGTGGGGAGGTCTGTATGCTTTCCACTCTGCTCGGAACCAAGCTCCATAGGCCGCGCCCGACCTCCAACCTGGTAGCACGACCCCGGCTAACCCAGTGTCTCGACGAGGGGCTGCGAAATGGACACCGTCTGTTCCTGGTCGTGGCCCCCGCGGGCTATGGCAAGACGACATTGGTCACGGACTGGCTGGACAAGACCGGCCTTCCGTCAGCCTGGCTGTCGCTGGACGAGGCCGACAACGACCCGCTCCGCTTCTTTACCTACGTCGTGGCCGCTCTGCAGAAGACGCTCGGTCCGAAGCTGGCCCAGCCACTGCTCGAAGCGTTCCCGACGATGCCTCAGCCGCCCGAGGCATTTGTCCATCCCTTGATCAACGACCTCGCCGCCGTGGACCGGCCGATCCTTCTGGCACTGGATGACTATCACCTGATCACTGCAGTGCCTGTGCAGGAAGCGATGGTCTTCTTGCTTGAGCATGCCCCGCCGAACCTGCACCTGGTCGTGCTCACCCGCGCCGATCCGCCTTTCCCGCTGCCGCGCCTGCGCGTCCGCGAGCGGATGACAGAGATCCGGGACCGCGATCTACGGTTTACGCTTGAGGAGATGACTGCCTTTCTCAACTCGCAGCATCGTCTGAGCTTGCCTGCCGAGCAGATCACGGCTCTCGAATCGCGCACCGAGGGCTGGGCTGCCGGGGTGCAGTTGGCAGCGCTGTCGCTGGAGGGGTGCGGCACCGAGCGCACCGCGCAGTTCATCAGCGCCTTTAGCGGCAGCCACCACTACATCGTGGACTATTTATTCGACGAGGTTCTCAGCCGCCAGCCGGACGCAGTGCGAGAGTTCCTGCTCCAAACATCGATCCTCGACCGGATGTCCGTTCCGCTGTGCGACGCGATGGTGAGCTGGGGAGCGACAGAGCAAGGGAGCGCAGGCGACTTAGAAGAAACAGCCCTGGCTGCCCCCCAGCACCCTGGCGACGTGCTCCCTCCTCGCTCCCATGCCCAGGAAATCCTGGAATACCTGGAACGCTCCAATCTGTTCCTGATTCCACTGGACGATGAACGGCGCTGGTATCGCTATCACCACCTGTTCATTGACGTTTTGAGACAGATTTGCAGGTCCGCCGCGCAGCCAGATCAGATCGCTAGGCTGCACGGCCGCGCCAGCGACTGGTACAGGCAGAACGGGTTTGTTGCTGATGCGTATCACCACGCGCTGCTGGCGGGTCACCACGAGCGGGCCGCCGAAATCGTCGAGGAGAATGCGTGGTCGATGGTGCTGCATGCAGAACTTGGCACCCTCAAGGGCTGGATACAGGGATTGCCAGCGGATTTGGTTTCCTGGCGCCCGTGGCTGTGCATCTATTACGCGTGGGCTCTGATGTTTAGTGGAGAATCAGAAGCGGCAGAAACCGAATTGGCGGTAGTGGAACAGCAACTACAGGCAGGCGAGAGGACCACGCTACCAGAGATGCGCGGTCATATCACTGCCATCCGGGCATGGACTGTATACCAGAAAGGTGACTTGGGCCTGGCCGTTGTTTTATCGCACCAGGCATTCGACCTGTTTCCACAGATCGATCCGGCGATCGGCGTTTTACTCGTGAGCATTTTGGCAATGGGATGCGTGGCGCAATACGACTTGACAGGAGCAGCACGCGCCTTCACTGATGCCGTAGGGCTGGCCCAATCCAGCGGCAATGTCATGCTTGAGGTTGCGGCGCGCAGCATGTTGGGTTGGCTGAGCCAGACTAGGGGGTGCTTGCACGAAGCTGAGGCGATTTACATGGAAGCGCTGCAGAGAGCCACCGTTCTCAAGTCGCCAGCAGCGGGACAGCTGTATCTCGATCTGGCACGCGTATATCGAGAGTGGAACGATCTGGCGTCTGCCAGCTTGTTCTTGGAGAAAGCCATCGAGTCCAGTCGCATTTGCGAGTATGTGGATGTGCTGGCGGCTGCCTTTCTGCATACGGCAAGAATGCATCAGACGCAGAACAATATCCCTGAAGCGAATCGAGCCCTGGCAGAAATGAACAAGGTGATCCAGAGGCATGTCGGTGAGGCACGCAGAACGCAGTCATCCGAAGCTGTGCGCGCAAGGCTATGGCTGGCGCAGGGGAAGCTGGACGACGCCCGCCGTTGGGCTGAGGCACGGGGACTGAGCGTAGAAGGGGAATTCGACCTTCTACATGAAGTCGAATATCTCACCTTGGTGCGCATACTGCTGGCAGAAAACCGGCTGGATGAAGCCACGTATCTGTTAGCGCGTCTCCACCGTGCGATGGAATCCACAGGAAGGCACGGAGATCTGATCGAAGTTCTTGTTCTTCGGGCGGTTGCATTGGAGATGCAGGCAGACACTCAGTCTGCCCTGGCCGTTCTGATGCAAGCCCTGAGCCTGGCGCAATCCGAAGGCTATGTGCGCGTGTTTCTGGATGAAGGCAAGCCGATAGAGACCCTACTGAAAACCGCCGTCACAAGATGGGGGGATCGCGAGCTTCTGGCCTATGCCCGCGAGCTGCTGGCCGCCTTCGGCGACGGGAGCGCGCCACCCGCTGCGGGCGAGGCACCTCATACAGACATCCTGAGCGAGCGCGAGCTGGAAGTGCTGCACCTGATGGCTACCGGCTGCTCGAACCGCGAGATTGCCAATGAGCTGGTCATCGCCATCGGGACGGTCAAGCGGCATACTGCCAACATCTTTGATAGGCTGGATGTGCGCAACCGCACCGAGGCCGTGGCAAGAGCGCGCCAATTAGGTTTGCTGTAATCCATTCCCCGCACCATCAAAGAAGGGCCCGGGATTCCCCGGGCCTTTTTTGTACTATAGACCTTAACATAATGATCTGGACACTTGACGGGGTTATTACTCCTGACCACAGGCAGTTTTGTCCAAAACAATATCTTAACCTCTATACCTGCGACAGAATAAACCCCTGAATACAACTTTTGCCACATGACACCCCCCCCGGTTTACGGCTATACTGGGTGCAAATGCAGAGTCGGGGATTTCACAGGATAAGGCCGGGAACATGAGTAGACAACCTTGGAGCAAGCCAGAAGTGTATGAGATCAGGTTCAGGGGACATCTGGATGTGCACCGCGCGCAGATGTTCGAAGGGTTGGCGATGGTTCAAGAGCCGGGCGGCGAAACGGTGCTGACCGGCCTGGTGATCGACCAGGCGGCGCTGCACGGAATACTGAGCAGGATCCGCGATCTGGGCGTGCCGCTGCTGTCGGTCAAGCGGTTATCGCAGGATGAGGCAAACGCAGAAAGGAGCGTTCCGAAATGAATACAATGCTAGGCAAGCCATCCGTAGGGCAGTTGCATACTGACGCGCCGGCGCTCTCGACGAAAACAAAGCTGCTGGTCATTCTCGAGGTTTCTTTGGTGTTCGCCCTGATCATGGCCTTGATCGTTGCGCTGAGATCAACGGCCGTTTACCGGTGGGAGATACAGCACCTCGGCTGGTCATATACCGGGATGCTGATCTACGTAGGCATCCCCGTCGTGGCCGTGTGGCTGACGCGCCGGAGCTGGGCCGAGTATGGCGTCTCGTCCGCAGATTGGCGAACAAACCTGGACACTGGCATCAAGGCCTCGCTGGTCCGGTGCATCCCGACTCTGCTTGGCTGGTGGGGGGTGAGGTTGTTGATGTTGGACAGCGATTCGCTCGTCGGCGGCGCTTTCGAGATCTTGCTGTGGATCATCGCCTTGGCCCTGATGGTCTGGCTCCTAAACCGGCATAAACCCGTCAAATCTGGCCGGGCGAATATCATCCTCATCATCCTGTTCTTGTTGCTGCCACTCGGCGTTGCGCTAGCGATGAACAGGCTGAGCGTGGTGATCGTTTCGACGATCGTCTGGCAGTTCGTCTTCTCAGGGTTTGGAGAGGAATTTGTCTACCGCGGCTACTATCAATCCAGGCTGAACCAGGCATTCGGACGTCCCGTACGCCTGTTTGGGATCCAGTTCGGGGTAGGCCTGATCATCGCGTCGCTCTTCTTCGGGCTTAACCACGCGCTCAACACCTACGATCCCGCGATCGGACTGTCATCGCTTGCGTGGGGTCCGGCGCTGGGCTCGTTTGCAGCAGGTCTGTTCCTTGGCGTGCTTTGCGAAAAGACCGGCACCCTGGTCGCGCCGGGGATCGCCCACGGGTTCCTGGATGCGGTCGGCGAGCCGTTGATGAAGGTATTCGGCTGGACGTAAAAGATCCGGAAAGCATCCAGCAGCCCAAGGAGAATCAGACCAGATTATACCTCCACCAGTAACTTGTGTCTATGACGGCTCAAATCGAATCTGTGGGTATAGATTTAGGAAGCGGTCTGCAGAAGCGACACGAATAAAGTCGAAAGGCGCTGAAACTTGTCGAGCATAGGCTGACTGACGGATTCTCTATTCGACTGCAAGCCGGTGTCATATGACATCGGCTTGTTGTATTGGTGGGCATCGCAGTGGCTGCTTTGAGCGAACCTGGCAGGCAAGTCTGCCTCGGGCGGCTTAAGGTCACCTTCAATTCTGCGCTATGCTCGAACAAGCGACGCTTGACGGAACTGGATTAGCATGCTAGACTCTAGGTGGAGCGCATGGAGAGGATTCATCCTGCCCGCGGACACTGGCCCACAATAGGGGTGAGAGACGAGCATGAAGACAAGACGGACAGCCAAGGTTTGGGACGAGACGGAGCAGCAACGCCAGGAGCGGATGCAGTGGTGGACCCAGGGCCGTTTTGGGATGTTCATCCACTGGGGCCTCTATGCCCTGCCGGCGCGCCACGAGTGGGTGCAGCGCAGGGAACGGATTTCCGGCGAGGAATACCAGAGATATTTCGAGGTGTTTGACCCCGATCTGTTTGCCCCGGCCGATTGGGCGCGTGTAGCAAAAGCGGCCGGCATGAAATACGTGGTCGTCACGACCAAGCACCACGAAGGCTTTTGTCTGTGGGACACGGCGTATACCGACTACAAGGCAACCAACACGCCCTGCGGCAAGGACCTGATCCGGCCCCTGCTCCAGGCGTTTCGCGGCGAGGGCCTGCGCGTCGGCTTTTACTACTCCCTGCTCGATTGGCACCACCCCGAATACCCGGTCGACCGGCACCATCCCATGTACGAGAACCCGGAATTCAGAGAGCAAGCCAAGAACCGGGATGTCACTCGATATGCCGGGTACATGCGCAATCAGGTACGGGAGCTGTTGACCGAGTTCGGCCCCATCGACTGCCTTTTCTTGGATTTTTCGTTTCCCGGCGACCCGGACGGCAAAGGCCGGGACGATTGGCAGTCGGAAAGCCTGCTGCGCATGATCCGCGAGCTGCAGCCCAATGTCATCGTCAACGATCGGCTGGATCTGCTCGATGTCCCCGGAGGCTGGGATTTCCGCACACCCGAGCAATTCAAGCCGCGGGAGTGGGTTCTGATGGATGGCAAGCGGGTACCCTGGGAAGCGTGCCAGACCTTTTCCGGGTCCTGGGGCTATCATCGGGACGAGAGCACCTGGAAGAGCGTCCGCCAGCTCCTGGTACTGCTGATCGAAACGGTCAGCAAAGGCGGCAATCTTCTCCTGAACGTGGGGCCGACGGCTCGCGGCGCCTTTGACGCGCGTGCCCTCGATCGCCTGGAAGGCATCGGCCGCTGGATGAGGCTGCACAGCCGGGCCATCTATGGCTGCACGCAGGCTCCCGCCGAGTTTCAGGTTCCGGAGAATTGCCTGCTCACCTACAATCCCGAGAGCCATCGCCTGTATGTCCACCTGCTCGATTGGCCCATGGGTGAGCTGGTCCTCGATGGCCTGGCCGGCAGGGTCAGGTATGCCCAACTGCTCAACGATGCATCCGAAGTCCGGTTCGCCAGGGAGCACAAGTCGGACCATCTAGGCGAAGAGGTTCCCAGCACGGCATTGGTGCTGGATCTGCCGGTGTGCCAACCGGATAGCGAGGTGCCGGTTATCGAGCTTTATCTAGAAGCTTGAGGAGATGGAGCACCGCGGCAGACTATTGCTTCTTCGGAGGACCGGTAATGGTCTTTGGGGTGTGCCAGGTGGAGCCATGGAGCCTGGCGAGCGCTTGGAAGAGACGGCAAGACGAGAAACGAAAGAGGAAACAGGGTTAGACAAAGAGGCACAATGCAAAAGCGAAAACTGGGAAGCAGTAACCTGGAGGTGTCGGCCCTCGGACTTGGCTGCATGAGGATGAGCTTTGGCGACAAGCCGGTTGGCGATAGGCAGGAGATGATCTCCCTCATTCACTCGGCGGTTGACCGAGGCATCACCTTTTTCGATACGGCCGAGGTCTATGGCCCATTCACCAACGAGGAGCTGGTCGGCGAAGCGCTTGCTCCTTTCCACGGCCAGGTGGTGATCGCCACCAAGTTTGGGTTCAAACACGATGGCGAAAGAGGTCCGGGTCCTGGGACCGGCATGGATAGCCGGCCAGAGCAGATCAAGCGGGTGGCCGAGGCCTCGCTCAAGCGGCTCAGGGTTGATGCCATCGACCTGTTCTATCAACACCGGGTTGACCCGGCCGTGCCGATCGAGGACGTGGCCGGGGCGGTCAAGGACCTGATCCAGGCGGGCAAGGTGAAGCATTTCGGGCTTTCCGAAGCGGGAGCAGAAACGATCCGCCGCGCTCACGTGGTCCAGCCGGTCACGGCAGTCCAGAGCGAGTACTCGATGTGGTGGAGGGCCCCTGAGGAGGCGGTGCTGCCTGCGTGCGAGGAGCTGGGAATCGGCTTTGTGCCGTTTAGTCCTCTGGGCAAGGGTTTCCTCACCGGCAAGATCGACGACAAGACGACCTTTGACAGCTCTGACATCCGCAGCCGCATCCCCCGCTTTGCGCCAGAGGCGCTAAAGGTGAACCGGGCCTTGATCGATCTGCTGGACAAGATCGCGGAACGAAAGGGGGCGACGCCGGCTCAGATCGCGCTCGCCTGGCTGCTCGCTCAGAAGCCGTGGATTGTTCCCATTCCAGGCAGCCGGAAGCTCGATCGCCTGGAGGAGAATATCGGGGCGGTTGCGGTAGAGCTTCCGGCTGGCGATCTGCGGGAGATTGGGAGCGCCCTGTCCCAGATCACGGTGCAGGGGGCCCGGTATCCCGAAGACATGGAGCGACAGAGCGGTCGCTGAGCGGGAAACGTGGTCTTTACCAGGACTGATTAGGGGCCGGCTGGCCCGGCCAAGGGGGTGACAATAACCGAGCGCTGAAGCCAATGGACGCCTGCTTGCCGGTCCGGCCCCGGTGCCACTAGCCAGACGGCGGCCAGCGGTAGACGGTCCGGTGTTCTTGGAACGATCCTCCATGGCCTCCGCGGAGGCCATGGAGGATCAAGGAGTCTACAGCCTCAAGGTCTCGGCGGTGAAAGGCTCATAACTGACGAAGTCAGCGTGATGGACGATGATAGCCTCGGTCGTCCTCTTTCCCAGATCGCCTTCCTTCGCGTGTGTCGCGATCATGTGGCAAATGTCGTCAGGCACCCCGAACCTCATCGCCAAACCCACTCCCGTAAAGGGATGTCTCAGCAACTTGCCCGTCCTGCCCACTACGGCCTTTCCGTCCTGCATCACATATTCCACCAGCTTGCCGACGTCGATGAGTATCGCCCCCGCGATCAGATAATCCATGTTGATCGGCAGCTTGTCTCCGAAGAACCGCTGCATGGCCTTGGCCGCTTCCACGGCAATGTGCACCACGGCCCTCTTGTGCTCCATAAAGGTAACCTGGCAATCCTTGACCAAAAGCGTAAAGGGGATCTCCAGAAGGTCTTCGGGCGTAAGGACGCTCTGTTCCAGAGCATACTCCCAGGTCTGGTAGACCTTTTCCTTCAGTCCAGGATCCCCGATCCATTCGATCTCTGGCCAGATTTCCATGAGTCTTTTACGCAATTAACACCTCCGATTGGGATTCAAGTGTTTGGACTCAGCGCCTCCACGGCCTAAGTGAAGGGCCGGCGGTGAGCAGTATAGACCAGAACCTGGGGCGGGTCAAGTCAGAAACCGAGAGTGCTCAACCGTTGAGCTAAATGGGGTCTTGTTATTCTGCCATGAGTGGCCTGCTGCATCCTGCCCCAACCGGGTGTTCGAGGCCGGTCAAGAATGTGAACAGGGTTGTGCGCGGGGCTAATCCACACGCACAACCCTGTCTCGGATTTCTCTTGCTGCTCGCGGCAAGCCGCGCCGGCTACTGCTCCCGGATCACCAACGGCAGGTACACCCGGTTGACGGCCACGACCGAGACTTCAGTGTTGACCACATCCTGGCCGCAGCCATTCGAGACGGTCAAGATCACTGTATAGTCGCCGGGCATAGTGTAGGTAAAGGCCGGCGTCGGGGTGTCCAGGCCGGTGCCGTAACCCGCCCCGCCAAAGTCCCATGTATAGGTTAACGGCTGGGTGCCCGTTACCGTGGCGATAAAGGCGATCGGTTCGCCAAGCTCCACCGGGCTGTTGGAGACAACGCCTGCCTGCGGTCCGTAACAGATGACTTCCACCATGTGGCTGTCTGTGTCGGAGGCCCCGCAAGCGGGGTTCTCTACCGTCGCGGTGACCATATAAGTACCCGGGTTGGTATAGGTGAAGACCGGCGTAGCCGTATCCAGGCCACTGCCATACCCTGCTCCGCCCCAGTCCCAGGCATAGCTCACCGGCATGGTCGGGACTACTGTCGCTACAAAGTGCATCGCCTGGCCCAACACCACCGGGCTGTCGCTCACAAACGTGACCGTCGGCGTGACGCACTCGACGATCACGGTAAAGGCATCGACCAGCACCGCCTCCTGGCAGTCGCCGTTGTACAGGGTCAGGTCATACACCCCGGCCGCCATGCCGGCCGGCACTACCGCCTGTAGGGTCGTCGAGCTGACCTGCGTCACGTCCAGCAGCCAGGTCTCGCCCAATGCCAGGACCGGCGTTGTGATAAAGCCGCTGCCATACACCGTGACCGGCGTGTCCACTGCGGCATTGCCCGAGTCTGGCACGATGCTGCTGATGGTGGGGGCCGGGTTGGGCGGCAGGGCCGCCATGATCTGCACGTCGTCGATGTACCAGCCCACATCGCTGACCGACGAGTCGCAGCCAAGGCGCCAGCGCACCTGGACGCTCTGCCCGGCAAAGCTGCTCAGGTCCACCGCCACCTGCGTCCAGGTGGTTAGATCGCCAGTCCAGGCCTGCCGGCCGCCCAGCGGGTTCGAATAGCTGGTGCTGATCGTGCCGTTGTACCCGTTGGCGGTGATGTATGGGCCAAGGTCGGTCCAGGTTCCCCCGCCGTTGGTTGAGATCTCGAGCACCGATCCGTCATAGCTGCTGCCTTCGAACTGGTACTGATGCCAGAAGGTAAGCGTTGCACCGTTGCTCGGGACGATCGGATTGGTCACCCACAGGCGGCTGTCGGTCAAAGTATTGTCATCAGGCACGAACCAGGAGTGGGTGGGGCTGTACGCCTGGGCGGTCGATATCGCCCAGTGGTCGGTGCCCTGCGCCGCCTGGTGGGACCAGTTGCCGCCGCCGGCCTCGATGTCGTCGAAGAACAGGCTTGCCAGCGCCACGGTGGCAAAGTGGAATGGATCGGCCCACATCCCTGGGCCGCACGCATTCTCACCCTGGACACGCCACCAGTAGCAGCGCCCGCCGTCCAGCGGATCGGCCACATGGTGGGTAGGATCGGTCAGGCCGGTGACCGTGTCCAGCGGCGAGATGAAGAACGGGTTGTCGTCCAACTCCCAGTTGTAGCTTTCGGTCAGCGAGCCGGGCTGCCACTCGAACGTCGGCGCCAGCGACTGGTCGACGGCGCCGTCGGCCGGCAGGAGGAGCGTTGCGGCATCGGGCCCGGTCGTAAGCAGGTTGAGCACGACCGTTTCCTGGTGTCCGGGAGAACCGGCTGCCGCGCCAATGACGTCGATGTTGTACGAGCCCGGGGCGGCGCTGCCGGTGTTGCCGACGGTGAAGATGCTATCGCCGGGCGGCATGAGCGGGTTGGGCGCGAACGACACGGTCGTGCCGGCCGGCTCGCCGGTCGAGGTCAGCGTCACCGTGTTGCTGAATCCGCTGATAACCCCCAAGTTTACCGTGTAGACGGCATCGCTTGGGGCGCAGACATTTAGAACATCCGGCGAAGCGTTCAGGGTAAAGTCGGGCGTGCCGCACTCGTCGAATTTGAACGAGGCAATGCGCGTCTGCCCGCCGCCGCCGTACTCGGTGGTATACCAGAAGGTGCAGCCATCGTACGGGTCCACACCGATGCCGGAATAGTCGCCCCAGCGCTCGTTGCCCGTCTTGGAGGTGGTGGCGTCCCAGATCTTGTTGTCATAGTAGGGCATCGTGCCCAGCGGGTCAGAGGCACGCCGGCCCGAGTAGTAGATGGAGGGGTAGTAGGGCGCGTTGGCTCCGGTGCGGGTGTAGCCGACGGCGATGTTGCCGGCGCTGTCCATGGCCGCGCTGCACACGCTGCGGTGGATGTCGTTCACACCGTCGCCCAGGACACCTTCCTGATATTTTACCCAGTTGCCGGAGCCGGGGGGAGTGCGGCGGAGCTCGAACCAGTGCGTGGCGGCGCGGTCCAGTCCGTCCACGTCCTCTGCAAAGCACCCCACCAATGTCTCGTAAGTGCCAAAGTTGCGGTACTGCGGCGGGTAGTGGACCGGCTCGCGGATCGGGTCGAGCTTTTGCGTCGTGCCCGGCTGCGACATGCAGCTCCAGTCGCTGCCCGTGCCGCACAGCGTCTGGTCCCAGTCGGTGAGCTGGGCGCCGGTGAGCGGCGTCAGGGTCGAGTTTGCCGGCGTCGTCCAGTCCACGTGCAGCGCCCACAGCTCCATCAGGTCGCAGTTGGTGCAGGTGCCGCCGTGGATCTCGGTGTCGCGCGGGCGCAGGAAAAAGGCGGGGGAGCCGCTCGGCGGCGCCGCGCCTTCCAAGGTGGCCGGCACCGTCAGTTGGAAGCCGAATCCGGGCAGCTCGCCGATGTTGAACGTCTGCATCGTGGCCGGCTGCCCGTTCAGCATGTCGGTCCGCTCCAGGACGTGGACCCACCCGCCGTTGTTGACCCCGATATAGTAACCGTCGGGCCACACAGCGTACTTGGGATAGTCCTGCGTGCCGCTTGTCGGCGGGTTAAAGGCATAGGCCCACCACTGCCCGGTGGGGTCCGGCGTCTTGGAAACGTAAACGCACAGCGTCTGGATGCTCGAATCGAACTCGCTGACCATCCAGCGGTCGGCCATCTCGTCGTACTGGATGATCGGATCGCAATAGCCGCTGTTGCACGGTGCGGTGGTTGCCAGGTCCTGCATGTCGAACTGAGCAAGTTGGGCGCCGGCCTTGTCATAGACCGTGACCCGCGACCCGTTGGGACCGTTGTCACCCTGGAGAAAATGGTTGAGCCCTACGTCGCCGGTATCGTCCGGCGGCGAGGAGTTGTCCTGGACGCCGGCAAAGTTGAGGATCGGCGTCCCAAAGCCGTCGGGGGCCGGCGCCGGGGCGCTCTGTTGCAGCTCGGCCAGCAGGTTGCCGTGCGGCGGCATCTGGATGCTGGGGCCGACAAACCCGCGGTCGTCGCGCTGCGCCGGCTCGCGATCCAGGATCGGCAGGTCGGGCACGTTCGGCAGGTCTCTCACCGCTACGCTCAGGGTGGGGGTGTAGGGTCCGCTGGTGGTGACGGTGTAGGGGAGGTTATTGCTGCTCCCCAAGCGGGCCGATGCTCCGCCGGCGACGCGCGCCGCGGAGCTGCTTACTACCGGTTGCTCCGAAATGCTCCATAAAAAGCCCAGCCCGACCAGCACGAGGGCCAGGGTGCCACTGAGTAGTTTCCATCCCGATTTCATATGGCCTCCTTGTCAAGAGTTTTGTTTCGCTCGAGAGCGCATCATTCTACCATATCTGTGCAAGGCTGTAAACTGGTGATTGGCGATTAGTGGGCTGGGTGCGACGCCTGGTTGCCCTTTCCCTGTCATCCGCCTTGGTGGATGAACACCGGCAGGTAGATTGCAAATTTGACGGTGATGCTGACCACCGCCGGCTCCGAGTCCAGCTCGCCGTCGTTGGCGATAAAGATCAAGCTGTCGGGCCCGCCATAGCCGGGGGCAGGCGTATAGGTCAGGTTGGGCGCCGTCCCGCTGAGGCTGCCGTGCTCCGGCTGCGTGGCCACGCTGTAGGTGATCTCATCCCCCTCAACGTCCGACCCGGTCAGCGTGATCGCCACCGCCCTGCCCTGCACGGTGGTCACTGACTGCGGGTTCGCCACCGGCGCGTCGTTTACCGCTATCACCCCGATGGTCACCGTTGCCGGTTCCGAGTTGGCCAAACCATCATTCGCCACAAAGGTAAAACTGTCGGTGCCGTTATAGTTGATCGTCGGCGTATAGGTCAGGTCCGGCGCGACGCCGCCGAGCGTCCCATGACTCGGGCTCGACACCACACTGTAGGTGAGCGGACTGCAATCTGGATCAGAGCCGGTGAGAACGATGTCGAGGGGCGTATCCTCGTCGGTGAGCAGCGACTGCGGGTTCGCGATGGGGGCCTGGTTGGGGCCGTCGACTGTGTAGGTATACGACTGGCTGGCCGAGTTGCCGGCATAATCGCGCACCGTCACCTCGATCGTGTGCGTCCCTCCGCCGGCAGGAAACAGGAACTGCGAATTGGGGATGAACCCCAGGTCGATGTAGTATTCCCGGCAGTCATAGTCCCCGCACGTTGGCGGAACCACGTAAAAGTCACTCAAGTAGGCATACTGGTCCGCACCGCCCGGCAGGGTGTCGAACCGCCATGTAGTGTGCGCGGGCCAGCAGTCCACAGAAAAGGTGATCTCGAACGGCGGGAGGTAATAGACATCGTCCAGGATCAGGTCGCGCGCGCGGACGTACAGGCTGTAGCTGCCCGATATCGTGTTCCCGGGGTAGATCTGGCCGTTCTTCAGCAGTCCGATGGCCTGGATTTGCGGGCCAACCGAGTCGGGCAGCTGGGTGTGGAACTCAAACCCGTTGACATAGACCTCCCCGGCGGCCAGGATGTTCAGGTGAATGTGGTTGAATTGCTTGCCAAACGACCACACCGGCCACTCTATGATGTCGCCGATGTAGGTATCGGGGTTGATGAACCCGCCGTTGACCGGATCGGCCTGGTACTCGGCGAATTTGTCATAGATCAAATCCGGGATGGTGGGCTCGTGGATATGATGGTACTGCCAGATATAGCCGTCCGGGTCCAGTACCGCTACCTCCCAGTACAGGTCCCAGCCGGGCCGGTAGTTCTCTATGTTGATGACCTGCCCCCCCGACCGGTTAAAAACATTGGTGCCATACATCTTCATCATGTCCATGCCGTGATGAAAGTAGGGTGTTCCCCCATAGTCCTGGTACGACTGCATGCTCCACCCGATCGAGTCGAGCGCGAACGGCCAGGCATAGACGCCATGATCGGTGAGCAGGCTCGGATCGCCGGTGGCCAGCTCCAGATAGTCCGGTTTCCACGCGTGCTCGATCTCGTGGTCCTTGTACCATTGGGCCGCGTCTATCCCCTGGTCGAACCAGGCCGGGTTGCCGGTCTCCTGGGCTCGCGCGGTGGGCGATGGCCCCGGCCCGGCGTCTGCAACCGCCAGGAGTGACGCAATCAGGAACAGCATGAGAACAAGACGCCGCAGGCCATGCCCACTTGATTCGACGACGGTGTTATTCATCATTCACTCCTTGCCCCGCTCGACCACTGGCCGCTCATGGCCATCTCTATCTGTCCGGGAGCGTCCCGAATATACCACATCTGCCGGCGCCCGTCAATGAGGCAGCTTGTTCCCGCCGCCGGTATGCGGGCAATCGTTGTTGTGAAGGCAGAGTGTCTGCATCTTCACTTGAGATCCGGCTTGCGTTTCTTGCCAATACGCAGGTTTGCCATTATACTGCAATCGTGAATTCTCAAACCCGTGACCATGATTCTCAGTTTCCCTATCCACGGCGGCGGATCATCCGCTTTTTCCTGCGCCGAGGCATCCATCTGGGCCTGGCCGTCTTGAGTCGCCTGCGGGTCGAAGGACGGGAGAACCTGCCGGCTTCGGGCCCGCTCCTCGTCGTTGCCAACCACTTTCATTTTATCGACCCGGCGATCGTCATCGGCGTCACACCATGGCCGCTGGATTTCCTGGCCGGGCTGCAGATGGTGGGTGCCCCGCCTGTGGTGACTGTTCTGCCCAAAATGTGGGGGGTCTATAGCGTCCGTCGTGGTGGGGCCTCCACAGACGCCATACGCGCGGCCACCGCCGTGCTGGCGCAAAATGGGGTCATGGGGATCATGCCTGAAGGTGGGTGCTGGGCTACTGTTCTGCGCCCGGCGCGCCCGGGGGCGGCCTACATTGCCGCGCAGAGCGGCGCACCGCTGTTGCCCATCGGCCTGGATGGCGTGACGGACCTTTTCCCCTCTGTCCGCCGGGGCCGCCGGGCAACGGTGACCGTGCGCATCGGCCGGCCCTTTGGCCCGTTCCAGGCGACCGGCCACGGCCGGGAGCGCCGGCAGCAGTTGGACGAGATCGGGCACGAGATCATGCGGCACATCGCCGATCTGCTCCCACCCGAACGGCGCGGCGTCTATTCCGATGACCCCGCCATCCGCGCTGCTGCCCAGGCGGCGGCAGTCTATCCCCACGAAGACCTTCTTGGCTAAAAGCCGCATCACCCCTCCGGGTGGAGTGTTGGATCACTTTCGCTTTGCCGCGCCCATCTACGACCGGGTTTTTGCCTCTCCACAGCCTGACCGGCTGCGCAGCCTGTTGGAGCTGCCGGCTGCCGGCCGGGTACTGGACGTTGGCGGGGGCACCGGCCGGGTGGCCCAGGCACTGCGCGGGCTGGCAGATGAGGTGGTGGTAGTGGACGAGTCGGCGGCCATGCTGCAGCAGGCGTGTCTCAAGGGACTGCCGGCTGCTCGCGGCCAGGCCGAATCGCTTCCCTTTGCCGACGGTGCCTTTGCCCGAATCCTGGTCGTCGATGCCTTTCACCATTTGCAGGATCAGCAGCGCGCCGCCGCCGAGCTGTTGCGTGTGCTGGTCCCATCTGGGCGGCTGGTCATCGAAGAGCCAAACGTCGAGCGTGCGTCGGTCCGCTTGCTCGCGCTGGCCGAGAAACTGGCCCTGATGCGCAGCCACTTTCACTCCCCATCCGCCGTGCAGCAGATTTTCGAGGCCGCAGGTGCAAGTGTGCGCCTGGTGCGCCAGGGTGCGAGCTTTTGGGCGGTAGTGGAGAGATCGGCGCTCCTCCCATAAAATCTCACAGGTTCTTCACAGTTTTTTCACATCTCGCCGCTAGAATGAGGACCGTCACGCGCGAGACCCATGAGAGAGGTTCACCCTCCTGCAGGTGGCCACCGGCGGGAGGAGTTTTCTACAGGAGGAATGAATGGCCGCAATGACCAAACCACGCAAGGGATCGAAGCGATCCCGCACCCGGCTGCTGCGACGGCTCACCCAGGCGGCCTTTGGGCTGTTTATCATCGTCAGCAGCATACTCCACTACACAGTGACCGGCCAGAAAATGGCGTCGATCGATGCCTATTGCCCCTTTGGCGGCTTTGAGACGCTATGGCGCTGGCTGTCCACCGGTGGAAGCTTTGTCCAGATGACCCATGCGTCGAACCTGGTCCTGGTCTTGGGGCTGATCGTCGGGGTAATCCTGACCGGCGGTGCCTTCTGCGGCTGGATCTGCCCCTTTGGCGCCCTCCAGGACCTGTTGAGCTGGATCCGCGCCAAGCTGCGCCTGCCCGAGGTGCGGGTGCCCGCCCGGCTGGACCGTGTCCTGACCTACGGACGCTATGTGAGCCTGGTAGTCATCATCGCCGCCACCATTGCCAGCGTCAAGCTGTGGTTCGCTGCCTGGGACCCCTACCGCACCATCTTTGGTCTGGGTTGGATCTTTGAGTTCAACCTGGCGGAACAGTGGCTGGCCTACGTCGTGGCCCTGGTCGTGGTGGCCGGTGTGATTCTCATCCCCCGGGCTTGGTGTCGGTACGTTTGCCCGCTGGGTGGGATCGTCAGCTTGCTGGGCAACCTGAGCCTGCTGCGTATCCGCCGCGTAGAGGGTGAGTGCCGCGGCTGCGCCGTGTGCAACGCCCCGTGCCCGGTTAAGATCGACGTTGCCCAAGCCGACCCGGCCGTGTCGGCCAATTGCATCGGCTGCCTCGAATGCGTAGAGGCCTGCCCCCACAAGGCGGCGCTCGGCGTAACACTTGGCCCGGCTCTGCCCAAGCTTGGATCCCGCAAGAAGGAAGGTGTAGCGTGAAAGCCGTTAGAGTCAACGAATATGCAATGCCGGTCCTGGCAGTGGTGGCCCTGCTGGGCAGCGTCCTGATCGCCCAGGCCGCCGGAGTGTGGAAAACCAGCGGCCGCGGTGAGGTGATGCTTGACGAAAGCGGCCAGGCCGACCCGGCGGGGATCAAAGGCTGGATGACGCTGGCAACAGTGTCGGAGACCTATGGCGTGCCGTTGGACGCACTGTACACCATGATCGGCGCCGATCCCGACCTCCCGGCCGATACCGAGATGAAAGAGCTGGAAGGGCTCCTGCCCGACATGAGTGTGAGCACTGTTCGCGCCGGCGTGGCAGCCTACCTGGACGGAAGCTGGAGCCCGGCCGATGGGCCTTACACCGGCGAGTAACAACTCTCCTTCAGTGAATCAAGTTTCGCTGCACGGCCACGGCCACCGCCTTAGTGCGGCTGGTCGTGCCCAGCTTGGAGAGGATGTTGCTCACGTGGAATTTGACGGTCACCGCGCTGATAGTCAGCCGCTGGGCGATCTCGCGGTTGCTCAACCCTTTTGCCATCCAGTCCAGCACCTCCTGCTCGCGGGGAGTGAGGTCGTAATCCGGGGCCTGCCCCTGCATAGTGGCTTGCACCAACGCCTGCGTCGCCTCTGGGGCCAGGGTGAGCCGGCCGGCGTGAGCTGCCCGGATGGCAGTGGCCAGCTCGTCGGCTGAGACATTCTTGAGCAGATAGCCGATGGCGCCCGCCTGTAGCGCTTGTTGCACCAGGTCTACGTCCTGGAAATTTGTCAGGACGATCACCTGGACGCCTGGGTATTGGCGGCGGATGGTCCGTGTTGCGGTGGCGCCGTCCATGCCAGGCATGGCCAGGTCCATCAGCACGACGTCGGGGTGAATCTGGTTGCACAGGTGAACGGCTTCTTCACCATTGGCCGCCTCGCCCACGAGGTCCAGGTCATCGAAAGCCATCAGAAATAACTTGAGCCCGGTCCGCATCACGGCATGGTCGTCCACGATCAAGAGGCGAATGGGATCGATTTCCGTCATTGGTCAATTCTCCTTAGGCCAGTTGACCGTGATCCGGGTCCCCTGTCCAGGCTGGCTCTGAATCTGGAACGCCGCTCCCATAGCTGCAGCACGCTCGCGCATGATGCCCAGCCCCAGACCCTTGCCACCCGTTGTTTTCTCCTTCAGATCAAAGCCCTGTCCATCGTCGGCCACGATCAATTCGACTTCCGCCTGCTGCTTTCCGTTCTCGCCAGGGCCGGGCGGGACGCAAGAGAGGGTCACTGTCAACTGCTTGGCCCCGGCATGTTTCACCGCGTTGCTCAGCGCTTCCTGGGCGATGCGGTAGAGGGCCACCTGCACCTCGGGGGGCAGGGTGCAATGCGGCGCCGCCTCAACCGTCACCGGGACGCGAGCCCGGCTGGTGACGGCCTCGGCGAGCTGGTGCAGCAGGGCGCCCAGCTCGGTTTCCACCAGCGCTGTCGGCCGCAGCTCGAGCAGCAGGGTGCGCATCTCGGCCAGTGCCCCCCGCGTGAGCTGCTGCACTTCCGACAGGCAGCGTAGCCCTGCCTCCCGGTCGCGTTCCCACAGCCGGGGCAGGACGTCTGCCGCCAGGCTGGCCGAAAAGAGGGTCTGGCTTACGGCATCGTGCAGCTCACGGGCCAGGTGCTGGCGCTCTTCTACCGCTGCCAACTTCTGTGCCTGTTCATACAGCCGGGTGTTCTCGATGGCCACGGCGGCCTGGTTGCCGAAAGGCAGCGCCAACTGCGCCTGCTTTTCCGTATAGCGGCCGGCCTGACTGTGGTACATGTAGAGCACGCCGTACACCTGTTCCTTGATGGTGACCGGCACCGCCATCCACGCGCGAATGGCCCTCGACATCTCCCCAAACTTGCCGGTTGCCTGCTGGAAGGCCTGTTGGAGGGCAGGCTCGCTCTGTATGTCGTCAATGATCACGGGCTCTGAGTTCAAGATCAAAGGTGCGCCCAGGGCTGCCTCTTCCAGGCGGGCTCCGATGCGCAGCATGTCATCCGGCGGGATGGGGCCGCGGTGGAACACGGGGCGGAGGGTCCCATCTTCAAGCCTGAAGGCCGTGCCCCCGTCATAGTCCACCACATCCCTGAGCCGTTCGAAAATCAGGGTCAGCAGTGGTTCCAGGTCGAGGGTGAGGGCCACCGTGTTAGAGATGTCGAGAAGCGTCGCCAGCTCCCGAGTCCGTTCGTCCACGCGCTGCTCCAGCCTTTGCTCGCTCAGGCGCAGCTCTGCTTCAGCGCGCATGCGCTCCTGGTTCTCGGCCAGCAGCACATCATTGACGCGCATTAGGTCGGCGGTCCGTTCCTGCACCCGCAGTTCCAGCTCGTCGCGTGTCTGGCGGATGGCTTCCTCGGCCCGCCTCAGTTCGGTGATGTCGTGCCAGGCCACCACGGCGCCCGAAATCTGGCCGCCGGTGACGATGGGCGCGGCCGAAGCCACGATGGCGTGTTTCTCGCCATCCGCAGTCACCAACCATTGGTACTCATCGTGCACCTTCTCACCGCGCAAAGCCCGGGCAGCAACCAGGTCATCAGGTGGGACGGGACGGCCGTCAGGGTAGCGCGTGCTCATTTTCTGGCTCAGGATGGCCTCGGGAAGGCCGACCGGATCGATCCCTAGCGCCTCCACTGCGGCGGGGTTTGCCCGGAGGATCGCCCCCCGGTCATCAAAGACCATCAGCGGCTCCATCAACCCCGCAAAGACGGCGGCCGTCTCGTCGGCCTGGCGCTGCGCCTGGGCACTCAGCGCCTCGATGCGCCGGCGATTCTGCACCTCCTGGGTGACCTCGTGGGCCAGGACGAGGATGCCGTCCACCGTGCCGTCAGGGCTGTGCAGCGGCACCCGGTCCGTGTTCCAATAGGTTTCTTCGCGCCCAGGCCCGAACGACAACTGGATCTCGCGGCTGCTCACCGTTTCGCCCGTGCGGTACACCTGGTCCATCAGCGCAGGCATTCTCCGCTTGGGGAGGTCGGGAATCACCTCGACAATGGTGCGCCCGACCATTGGCGTGTCTGGCACGCCGGTGATAGCCCGGTAGTATGGGTTGGCCATCTCGTAGCGGTGGTCCGGGCCGCGCAGCACGGCAATGCCCACCGGAGCCGCCTCCAGTAGCCGCTCCAGGAACTCGCGCTGGGCCCGGTTCTCGGCCAACAGCCGCTCGCGTTCCCTTTCGATTTGGCGCTGCTTCGTAGTGTCGTAAGAAGCCACGACAGCCGCCGTGATTTCGCCTCCCGAGATAATGGGAGCGGCCGAAGCCACGATTTCTCGCTCCTCGCCCGCTGCTGTTACCAGGATCTCGACCTCGTTGAGTATGGTCTCGCCGAGCAGGGCTCGGACAACAGGCAGCTCTTGTGGGGGGATCCGGCGTCCATCGGGATAGCGCACCTCCAGGCGGTCAGCCACCAAGGCCGCCTGCGAGCCGGCTGGTCCTATCCCCAGCGCCACCGCTGCGGGGTTGGCCCGCAATACGGCGCCCTGGGTGTCCCAAACGGCCACTGCGCCGGGTATGGCATTGAGCATGGCGGTCAGCTCGCTGGCCTGCTGTTGCGCCTGTGCCGAGAGGGCCTCGATGCGCAGGCGGGCCTCGACCTGTTGAGTTACGTCAAGCAGCGAAAGCGCCAACCCCTGGACCTCGCCGGTTGTGCTTCTCACCGGCACCAGGGACCAATTCCAGTAGGTGACCCCCCGCTCCGGCTGGTCTGCGTACTCGAAAGGCCTGGCGAAAAACCGCGCTGGCTGGCCTGTGTCTCGTACCTTCTCAAAGATCGCCTGATTCTCGGCGTTCGGAAACAGCTCAAAGTGGCTGCGGCCGATCAGCTCCTCTCTGGTGTGGCCGCTCCCCTGGGCATATGCCGAATTGACAAAGAGAAAGTTGAGCTGGGGGTCGAGGTACGCGATTTGGGTGTGTGTGGACTCGATCACGGCTTCGAAGGTATTCCTTTCTTCCGCCAGTGTCCTGGTCAACTGCTCAGCGCGCTGCCGTTCATGGTTCGCTTCGGCCAGCAGCAGTGCATGCGAGGCATTTTCAGAGATATCCCGATAGTGGGCACACTCCGCCTCCAGATTCTGGCACAAGACCGAGCATTCTTCGTTCTGCCGGAACAGCTCAGCGTAGGCCTGCTGAAGCGATTGCAGTGCGCCGGACAGGCCCAGCAGGGCTTGATCGAATGGGCCTTGCTGCTCGGGCAGCAGACTCGTGTGCTGCTGCAACGTTTCCAGGTGTTGCTTTGCAGTCTCGAATTCGTGACGAGGCGTACTAGCCTTCATTGGGGGTCATCCTTTGCCACGGGACTGAATTTCTCGGTGGCACGTATGTCGTGAGTTTGACAGTCGGCCTTGGGCAGTCGAGACGGGTCGGTCCCAAAAGACAGCCCGGACCGCGTGTGGAAAGACACTTCCTTGGGACAGAGCAGCCAATATGAGCTACCTTCGTCTCTCAGGTTTACTGGCGACAAGTGCCAGGGATATCACAAGAACGTTTCACGGTGTATAGCTATTATACACCGGCCTGGTGTAACATGCAAGACACCCTCTTGGAGGTTCTGGATCTGGGGCGAGACCTCACCAACTGGACAGGGAAATAACCCCCCGACTGGATAGGTTCAAGTCCCGCCAGATGGCGGATGCGCCGCAGGAGATAGCCCGGTATAATGGTGTTATAAAGTGTAGAGGGGGATCTCTGCCGATGATTAGCCTTGTCAAAGAAAGCAAGCTCGCTCCGTCAAAGGTCATCGATAAAGCTGTGACATTCTTTGGACTCGGAGGCTGGGGTCTGGAAGTGATAGACCGTGCCGAGTGTGGCGTCCGCTTCGAAGGCGGGGGGGGACATGTTTCAGTCCAGGCCACGGGAAAAGAGAATGGAAAGGGCTCAGAAGTAACACTGGAAAGCCGCGAGTGGGAGCGCGCGGCCCAAGAGTTCCTGACAAAGGTGTGAGTCAGCCTCAACAGCCTGATGCTGCCCGACAACCTATAGACAGCCGTGGCTGATTCCGTTCACCGCAAAGAGGAGGTGAAAAGATGCTACAAGAACGCACCTATACCCACGGTGAACCCTCCGGCCACGACCCAAGTCTTGGCCTTTCGGTGCTTGCCCGCACAGACCTGACCCGTCGAGAGCGGGAGGTATGGCTGCTCATGGCATCAAGGGCCGGTGATGCCGAGATCGCCGAGATGCTAGCCCTTAACTCCTTGACGGTGCGGGTGCATATGAGCAATGCTCTTGTCAAGCTGGGTTGCGTTTCTCACCAGGAGGCGGCAGCCGTGGCCCGGCAATCTGACTCTGGATGCGACGGCGAGCAGCAGGGCATCCCGGTATACCGGTAGAGAGGAGAGACGGTGACTATTCTCAACAATATGACTTTCAGGATTGCAGGGGCAGCGGGCCAGGGTGTTGAATCGAGCGGGGCCGGTTTTGCCAAGGCTCTGGCAAAGGGAGGACTGCACCTATTCGGGCTCCAGGACTATATGTCCCGGATTCGCGGCGGGCTCAACTTTTCCCAGATCCGTGTCCACGAGCAGCCGTTGTTCACCCATCAGGAGGCGGTGCACATCCTGCTCCCGCTGAGCGAGGAGGCGCTGGAAGCCTATCAGGATGAGGTGGTCGAGGGCGGAGGTATCATCTACGACGAAGGCTTGAAGGTGGACCACGGTGCGGTCTCCAACCACGGCCGTAAGGCGATGCCGGTGCCCTTGATCGAGATTGCCAAGGAGAATGGCGACCGGGTGATGGCCAACACAGCCGCCCTGGGCGCTGCTGCAGGCGTCGTGGAGTACTCGTACAAGCGGTTGGCCGACGTTATCCGCGCGAATTTCAAGCGCAAGGGAGACGATGTGGTGGCGGCCAACCTGCGTGTGGCCCGTGCCGCCTACCTGTATGCCAAGACCAAGTACGCGCCTGGTTTTGAGTGGAAGCTCAGCCAGGTAGCCGACGCGCCGCAGCGGATGGTAATGAGCGGGAACCAGGCTTTTGCCCTGGGAGCCCTTGCCGCTGGGTGTCGTTTTATCTCGGCGTACCCCATGACGCCCGCGACTTCAATCATCGAGTGGATGGCCAGGCACGAGCAGCCGTTTGGTGTGGTGGCCAAGCATGCCGAAGATGAGATTGCGGCCGTGTGCATGGCCATCGGCGCCAATTTTGCAGGGGCGCGGGCCATGGTTGCCACCTCCGGAGGCGGCTTTTCACTGATGGTCGAGGCGCTAGGCCTGGCCGGCATGTGTGAAGTGCCCCTGGTAGTGGTGGAAGCGCAGCGCGGCGGTCCCTCGACCGGCCTGCCCACCCGCACCGAACAGAGCGACCTTCTTTTTGTGCTCAACGCCTCGCAGGGCGAGTTTCCCCGCCTGGTGCTGGCCCCGGGCACCATCGAGGAGTATTTCGTGTGCGGCTGGCGGGCGTTCAACCTGGCCGAGAAGTACCAGACCCCGGTCATCGTTATGGCCGATGAGCTTCTGGCTGCTTCCATGCGTACGATCGAAGTGGATGCCATCGACCTGAGCACGGTGGCGATCGATCGGGGCAAACTTCTGAGCAAGAAGGAGCTGGATGCCCTGACCGAGCCCTACAAACGCCATCTGTTCACTGAAGACGGCATCTCACCTCGGGCCGTCCCCGGCCATCCCAAGGCGGTGTATGCGGCGGCCAGCGACGAACACGACGAGTTTGGTCACATCAGCGAGGACATGGTCAATCGCCGCAATATGATGCAGAAGCGGATGAAAAAACTGGAGGTGGCCCGGCAGGAGATCCGGGCTCCCACATGCTATGGCCCTGCTGAGGCAGCCATTGTGCTGGTCGGCTGGGGCTCTACCTATGGCGTGTTGCGTGAGGTGGTGGATCGGCTGGATGGTGAGGCGCGTCTAGTCCACTTCTGTGACCTGTGGCCCTTCCCGGCCGAGGCCGCGGCGGAGGCGTTGCAAGGAGGCAAGCTGGTGATCGTGGAAAACAACTACACCGGCCAGTTCAAGCGCCTGCTCCAGGGCGAGACCTGCATCGCCGTAGACCACTCGATTCGGCGCTACGATGGGCGCCCATTTTCGCCGGAAGAGATCCTGGCTGGCCTGAAGGAGGTTCGCTGACATGGAAGTGACCGTCAAGGATTATGCGAGTGCGATCAAGCCAACGTGGTGTCCGGGTTGCGGCGACTATGGCATCCTCAGCGCCGTCAAACAGGCATTGGTCCAGGCAGGGCTGGCGCCACACGAGGTGCTGATCGTCAGCGGCATTGGCTGTGGCAGCAAGCTGCCCGACTATGCCCATGTGAACGGATTCATGACCCTGCACGGCCGACCGTTGCCGGTGGCAACCGGAGCCCGGCTGGCAAATCATGGTCTGAAGGTCATCACCGTTCACGGCGACGGCGACAGCATGGGACTGGGCATGGGCCACTTTATTCACACGGCGCGGCGCAACCTGGATCTCGTGGACCTGATCCAGAACAATCAGATCTATGGCCTGACCAAAGGCCAGTATTCTCCCACCAGCGATTTCGGCTTGGTCACCAGCACGTCACCAGAGGGAGCAATCGAGACGGCCGCCAACCCGGCAGCGTTGGCGCTGGCTGCCGGAGGGACGTTCGTCGCCCGCGGGTTTGCCGGCGACGCCAAGGGACTGGCGGGCCTGATCGCCGCGGCCATCCAGCACAAAGGCTATGCCCTGGTTGACATCCTCCAACCGTGCGTGACCTTCAACCGCAAAAACACCTACGATTGGTACCGAGAGCGGGTGTACAATCTGGCCGAGACGAGCCACGACACAAGCGATCGCGTGGCCGCCTTCCAGAAGGCGCTGGAGTGGGGGGATCGGATCCCTCTGGGCATCATCTACCAGACCCGGCTCCCCACCTACGAGGAACAGGTGGCCGGGCTGAAACAGGGCCCGATCGCCACCCGCAAAATGGACAGGCTCTCAGCCGCCGAGGTTAAGAGCCTGCGTGCTGAGTTTATGTAACAAGTGAGCGAATTTAAGCGATAGGAGGCATGTCATGGCTTACGTTATCACTGGTCTATGCACCCGCGTAGGCGACTGCGTCGAAGTTTGCCCGGTGAGTTGCATCGTCCCCGGACCCAAAGGCAGCGCCGACTGGCCCTATTTCTACATCGACCCCGACACCTGCATCGACTGCGGTGCTTGTGCGGCGGCCTGCCCATCTGATGCCATCTTTCCCGGGGACGAAGTGCCGGCGGAGCACGCAGAAGATATCGAACGGAACCGGCGTTTCCACAGCGAAGGCCCGGGCTACTGGAAGTTTGACCTCGAGAAAGAGCGGGCGTAGATCTCGATTAGCCGAATCGATCATCCTCCCGCAGATCGCCGGACCTGCGGGAGGATGATCATATCAGGTGCTTCTAGAATTCCAGCAGATACCACTTGCCATCCCGTTGGATCAGGCTCATGGTCTCCTGTTGATCGCCGTTGGGGCCAAAAAGGAAGGGCACCTGCGCCTGGTCGCCGCTGACGGTGACCTCGCCGTTGATCTTGCCCTTGGCAAAGTAGGTCACGAACGAGTCCTTGTCGGCGTGCCCGGCGGTCATGGCGCAGATCGTCGCGGTATCCTTGTCGTTCTCGCCCTGCGGGTCGCACAGGCCGGCCAGCGCGGTAAAGCTCTGGGTTTGCGCCGCGTCAAAAACCGCTTGCACAACCTTGGCCGGGTCGGACTGATCCACGCTGCTGGCCGCCGCCGGCTTGGCAAAAGTCAGGCTGGACAATATCTGGCTAAAGGTCTCGGCGAACGAGTCTCCCTGGCTGGCCGGCGCCGCGAGCAATACGACGAGGGGCGGCTCGGCTTGCTCAAAGATGACGAGCAGCCCTTCCACTTTCACCTCGTCTACTTCAAAGGCCATCTCGGCCGCTGTGCCCACCTGTCCCCCAACCGTTCCCGGCTCCAGGCGCTCGCTCTGGGCATTTGTCGCTTTGACGAACCCGGCGATGATATTGTCCGTGCTGAGCTCGCCCTCGATGTTGAACGCGTCGACGATCTGTTCCTGCCCGGCGAACAAAGCCACGTAGGGCGCGTCGTCGGGTTGCAAATCGGCCAGGGGCGTCAGCCCGACAAACGTATCCTCTTCCGTCACCACCCAGCCCTCCGGGTAGCGCAGGCTGTAGCCGGCTGCCTGGCTGGTGTATTCGGCCGTCACCTGCGGCTCAACCAGAGTAAACGAGTCGAGCATCGTCGTACCTACCGGCTCGAACTCGGCCCACGCGTCCGGCGTGGCAGCGCAGACGATCGCATAGCCCATGCCTCGGGCAACGAAAAGGACCATCTGCCCGGTCATCTCCTTGCCAACGATGCTCTCCACCTGTTCGCTGGCAAGGGCCGGCACTCCGGCCACTGAGGCAGAGGTGAACGTCTGTGGGTCGACTTGGAATCCGGGACCTGCTGCGGCCGAGAACTGCTCAAGTGTGGTGATCTCGTCCACGCCGAGCTCATGCTCGTAGAAACTTAGCGGCCGAACAACGATCACGAACATGGCATCGGGATCCGGGTTACCCGCCTCGCCCAAGGCCACCACCCCCAGGTCGTCGTGAGAGGCGCCCCAATCGGCAGGGATGCGCACGCTGTAGCCGCCAAACAGATCGGTGTATTCGCCGGTCAGGGTGGTCTGAGCGCCGCCCTGCAGCTTGGCGATTTCGGCTTCCACCGCCGCCTTTTGCGGAGAATCGGGCTCGAGCTGAAGGTATGTCTGGAATGCGGCGATGGCCTCGTCGGGCCGTTCCATGTCCTTGTAGCAGTTGCCCAGGTTGTAATAGGGCATGGGGTCGTTCTTGTCGATCCGGATTGCCTCTTTCAGCTCAAAAATCGCATCGTCGTACCGGCCCTGCAAGGCATAGACCATGCCCAAGTTGTTGTGCGCCCGGCCATATTCGTGATCGAGCTTGACCGCCTCCCTCAACTCGCGCTCGGCCTCGTCTAGGTTATTCTGATTGAGATAGATGACGCCCAGGCTGTTGTGAGCCAGGGCGTTGGCGGGATCGAGCCGGATGGCGGCCTGGAATTCGGCTGCAGCCTTGTCCAGTTCACCCTGGTCTACATACGCCTCGCCGCGTTCGATGTACTTAGCAGCCGAAGGTGCCGGCGTGGCCGCGGGCTGTTGGACCTGGGTAGCCGTAGGGGGCAGGGCCGTAGGCGCAGCAGTCGGTTCCCCACCACAGGCGCTCGCCAGGAGCGCGATCGCGATCAGCAACAATCCGATTTTCCTCATTGTTCTCCTCCTTGTAAATCATCCTTTGTTTTGGCTTTGTCCTTGATGTCGGTCTGAGCCTGCAAAAAAGCCCACAGGTCATCCAGGCTGGCAAATCCCCGCCGCTCGCCGGTCAATGGCTCTCCAAAGATGCCTGCCAGGCCGTCTCACCTGGCCCAGACCGCCACATGCGCAGCAGATAGGAGATATAGTTCCGCGGCTGTTCCATCGTCCCCCTACCTCCGCCCATTATAGCGTGGAACTATATAATAACGCAGGTACGATGACTGACCAAATCATGGCGTATCTCTCGATCCATACTTTGGGATCCTTCCACGTCACATTGGACGGGGAGCCGGTCACCGCTTTTGAATCCCAACAAGGTGCGGGCGCTGCTGGTCTGCCTGGCCGTTGAGGCCGGCAGGCCTCACAGCCGAGACACCCTTATCGGCTTCCTCTGGCCCGATCAACCTGAGCAGGCCGCCCGGCGCAACCTGTCCCAGTCCCCCTTTAACCTTCGCCAGGTCATCGGCGACGAGCAAGCCAATCCCCCCTTTTTGTAGATCACCCGGCAGACCGTTCAATTCAACCGCGACAGCAACCATTGGCTTGACATAGCCGAATTCGAGAAGCAAGTAGGAAGGACCTGGACCCTCAACGATATAGTGGCCGAGCTGCTGGCTCCTTCGGGAGATTAGGATTTTCTAACGGATCTTGGCGCGGACCTCGCTTGCCTCCTGTTGTAGACCGGCCTGGCGGTTCAAGACAGCAAAAGCCATCTGGAGATACTCCCGCACTAGATAACCGACTTCATCCTGGCGCTTGGACAGCGAGCCCAGGGCGGCCTGGTCGAACCGATCGGCCTGGATATGCTTCAGCTCGTCGGTCATGCGGATAAAAGGGGCGTGGATCTGGCGGCTGATAACCAGCGTAGCAATAATAACTACCACTAGAAAGGTCGGCAGAGCCAGGGCAATGGCCAACCAGGCTAGGTCGGAAAAGTCGGTCACCTCGCTGCGCAATTCCGACAGTGTCCCAGTGCGAGCCTGGATCAAACCGTCGATCTGGTCAAAGATCGGTCCGACCAGGGTGTAGGCCTGGCTGTCCAGGGCGGTGACCGTCTCCCAGTCCTCCTCATCTACGGCCCGGATTACCTGGCCGAACTGCTGGTGCAGGGTCGCGAGATCCTGGATCAGGCTGTCCAGACCGGCTTTTTCTTCAGGGATCTCGGTTTCGGCGGCGGCGTTGGCAAGGGATTGCTGTAGGCGAGCGTAGCTGCTGTGATATTCACTGAGTGTGTCATAATCGGCGGTCAGTTCGTAGGCATTAAGCGCCCTTTCGAACTGCTGCAGATAGACTTGAGCCTGAAAAAGCTTGCGGGCTTGAGCATATGTGTTGCGCGCCTCGGCATTGTAAGCCATCGTGCTGGTCGAAGTCTTGATAAAGCCGGTCAAGATGCTCACGGCCACCAGGAAGAGCAGGGTGAAAACCAGGTTGAGGCGGGTTTGGCTGGAAACAAAGCGGGCTTTTTTCATGGTAGGCTCCTCTCCCGGTTGGTGGGGGTTGAGATTTTGAGACGGCGACGGCGCGACTCGTAAAGCTGCTCGCGCAGGCTGTCGATCTCCTGTTTGAGGGATGCATCGCGCCGTTCAATGGCCTTGGCGAAAGCATCCAGGGCGCGGGCGAAACGGCCCGGCGGGCCGCCCTGCTTGAGCGTTTTGCCAAGCAGCTCAGGCCGGTATTGATCGCCGCCGATGGCGATCACGGCATTGGTCAGGTCCACCACCGGCTGGGTAAGCCCGGCGATGGCGCGGTAGCCCCACAGGGCCAGGAGCAACGTGGCAACCAGGGCAACACTGGCACCCAGAATGGTAAACAAAGTGCCTTCCGGAAAGGCCTGAGCGGCCTCCAGCCGGTCGGCGTCGAGACTGGCGATCAGCATGCCGAGCATACTTTGCAATTCGTCGTTCTCCTCCTGTATTGCTGCGATGCCTTCGAGGGCCGCATCCGCGTCGCCAGACTCGTAGGTTTGCGCCATTTGGTCAAAGGCCTGGCGATGCTGCTCCAAAAGCGTGCGGAAATCGTTGAGCAGGCTGAGCTCTTCCTCAGTATAGCCCATCTCGGCGTTCAGATAGTTGGTGGCCAGATCATCGAGGCTCTGATCGATCTGGGCGGCGTTGGCAGCGACCTGTTCTACCTCGTCGCTGAGGGGAGTCTCGTAGACGATGGCATACAGGTAGTACAGCTCGTTAAGCTGCATCTCACGCAGGTGGAAACTGACCGGGTCTTCCAGGACCGCAAGAACATCGGCATGCTGCCAGATTGCATCGAATGAAGCCAGGTTGCCAATTGCCGTGAACGACCCAACAAAGATGGCCAAGGCCATGAGCAAAAAAACCAATCCCAGACTACCCATTGAAAAGAGCGAGCGGATCAGATTCTTCATGAGGGTCTCTCCTGTGGCCTATTTGTCAACCATGACGAGCGCGCCGTCCCAATGTGCCGGGGGGGCTAGCTCGGCCCATTCGAAGCAGCGCTCCAGATAGTAGCGGGCAGTCGCATCATTGGGATCGGCCTCCAGCACGGCATTGAAGGCCTGTTGGGCCTCGACGAACTGGCCCCGGCCGTACAGGGCGATGCCGCGCTCAAAGCTCTCTTTGCTCGCTTCCCTGCGGGCCACAACGTCATCTGGCTGGCCTTCATAGACCTCGTAGAGAGCCAGCGGTGCCTCGCGGCCTTTGACGTGCGCCTTGCCCAGGTAGCGCATCCTGTATGGGATCGGTTGTTTGAGGCCGTTTCGGGTGTCCTCGCTGATGATCATAGACGTGCCGTAGAACTTGTTCAGCCCTTCGACCCGTGAGGTCAGGTTGACATTGTCCGAGAAGGCGTCGCCTTGCATGCGGCGTTCTTCACCGACCATGCCGACCATCATGTGACCAACGTGGATGCCGATGCCCACCGTGACCGGCGCGTAGCCGCGTTGGGCGAGCATGGCGTTGAATTCTCTGACCTGTTCCTGTTTCTCAATGCCGGCCTGGACAGCATCATCAACACCATAAGGAAAGATGGCCATCATCCCATCACCCAAGAATTTGACGATAAATCCCTCGTGCTGCTGGATCACTGGGCTGACTAGTTGGAGGTATTCGTTGACAAAGTCGAAATTCTCCTGGGGGGTCATCTTCTCAGAAATGGTAGTAAAGCCGCGGAGGTCGGAAAACATGACCGCCATTTCGGC
>DAOUGI010000064.1:0-35650 GCA_034429215.1 Anaerolineae bacterium
TATGACTATTCGCTGCGAACCACAAACCGCTCTCTTAACGCATGTGGATCGAGAGAATGTGCTCCCGCGAACACCTCATATTCGAGCGGTTCCGCAACGAAATCCGCCCGTGTTTCATCATAGTAAGCCAGCCGCTGTATTGGCACACCAAAGTGTACGGTCTTGGTCTCACCGGGCTGCAGGGCAACTCGGGTGAACGCCTTGAGCTCTTTGGGGGCCCGCTCCACTGCTGACCCAATGGCCGAGACGTAGAGCTGCACCACTTCCTCGCCTGGGTATGCCCCGACATTGGAGACATCCAGGCTCACCTTCAACGTTTCTGACGCGCCGAGTTGGTTCCGTGCGAGTTCCAAGCTGGCGTAGCGGTAGCGGGTGTAACTGAGGCCAAAACCAAAGGGAAAAGCTGGGCTCTTGCCATCGCGCTCAAGCTTGCGGTAACCGTGCCATAGATCATATTCGATTTCCTTTGCATCCTTGTCAAAGACGGGCAGGTCTTCAGCCCGTCTGGGAATGACGAACGGTAGCTTGCCACTTGGGTTGACCCGACCGAGCAGGATATCGGCCAGAGCGTAGCCGCCCTCCATGCCAGGATACCAGAGCATCAGAATGGCCGGCACACTGGCGCGCCAGGCTTCCATCAGCACGCCACTGCCGCCCATAACCGCGACAATGGTCCGAGGATTCGCAGCTGCGATCGCCTGGATCAGCTCCTCGTCCTCAGGGGAGAGGGTGAGCCGTTCTCGGTCGCCGCCGGTCAGGAATGCATCGGCAGGCTTTGTAGCGATACCTTGCATGAACCCCTGGGCAATCGACGTCTCCTCCGGCGCAGGAGGGGGGAAAAGCGAAGCCAGATTCTGCATTGTGTTCGGATCAAGAAACTCGCCTTCGTCGGTATGGGTATAGCCCACCACCAACACGACCGTGTCGGCATCCCGGGCTGTGGCCACGGCTCGCTCGAGATTGCTGCCGTCATCGTGCAGCACCTCTGCCTGCCCGTTCAGCGCGGCCTGAATCCCAACAAGCGGGGTCGCTACGTAGGCAGGACGGGTGCTGCTGGAACCGGCATCGCCGGTGTTGGGCGTATTGGCCAGCCGGCCAATCACGGCCAATTTCCTCAGGTTGCGGAACGGGAGGAGACCTCCTTCGTTTTGCAGCAACACGATGGACTTTTCCGCCGCTTCTCGCGCCAGCGCCCGGTGGCTCTCGCTGCCGACCTCTGCCACATGGTAGTTATCAGGGCCGAGCAGGCGCAGCTGTTGGCGTAAGAGGCGCAGCACGGCATCATCAATCCGATCCGGCGGGACCTGGCCGTTCTCTACCAGGTGTTTCAAGTGTTGATGATAGTGCATTTGAAAGGGCATTTCCAGGTCCTGTCCGGCCAATACCGCTTTCTTGGCATCGCGCAGGCCGAACATAAAGTCGGACAACACGAATCCTGTAAAGCCCCACTGGTTTTTGAGGATGTCAGTGAGCAAGACCTTGTTCTGCCCGCACCACTCGCCGTTGACGCTGTTGTACGCGCTCATCACCGCCGCCACCCCTTCGTCCACTACGCGCTTAAAGTGGGCCAAGTAGATCTCATGGAGCGCCCTGGGGCTGATGCGCACATCGACCTTGAAACGGGCATTCTCCATCGAGTTGAGCGCATAGTGCTTCACGCATGCCATAGCGTGTCGCTGCACGCCCCGAGTGAGTGCGGCGCCCAATTCGCCCAGATGGTGCGGGTCTTCGCCATAGGTTTCCTGAGCGCGTCCCCAGGCTGGATGACGGAGCAGGTTGATGCAAACCCCACCGAATAGGGTACCGCCAAGAGCGCGCAGCTCGCGCCCAATGACATCGCCGATGCGCTCTTCAAGAGATACGTCCCACGCTGCACCTCGGGCCATGGAAACCGGGAATGTGGTAGCGCCCTGCATTACCACGCCACGGGGACCATCGGCAAAGCGAATACCAGGGATGTCCAGGCGGGAAATGACACCCGCATTCCACGGATGATCGGCGTATCCCCCGGCCATCATCTCCACTACCCCAGACCAGAAAGAAAGATCGCCATCCATCATCTCTATTTTCTCATCCAGGGTAAGCTGCGCCAGCAGTTCGTGCGCCTTGGTCTCAGTCTGCTCGGCGCCGAGTGCCGTTCCCGACTCGAAGCCTGTGAACGCTACTGGGTCATTAGTTTGAACCATGGTGAAACCTCCTCAGATTTCGTGACCTTGCTTTGGACTGATGTCCGTCCTCTCCCGTTCTTCTCCCCGCTTTTCGGTAGTTCCTGACAGATGGGTCGCACTACCGACCTGTCGGGCGGCGAACGCCTGGCGTCCAGTTTAGGCGGATAGTGCCTCGATGATCTCCTGGCAAAACTCGGGTAGATCATCCGGCACGCGACCCGTGATAATGTTGCCATCCCGCACCGCTGGCACATCGACATAGTCCGCCCCCGCATTCGCCAAGTCATCCCGCACCGCAACATAGCCGGTGGACTGCTTACCCTTCATGACCCCCGCTGAGATCAGTACCCATGGACCATGGCAGATGGCAGCCAACACCTTGCCCCGCCGATGGCACTCACGCACCAGTTCAAGCGTGCCCTCATGTAATCGTAAGGCATCCGGTGAATACCCTCCAGGAAAGAGTATGCAGTCTATCTCTTCGACATCGATTTCCTCGATGTGGCTTATTCTGTATCGATTACCCTCCGCCATCACCGGGATGGGGACTGGATGGCCGAATCGACCCGTGACCGGTTTCCCGGCCATATAGGGACGTGGATGGAGCCCCTCGTTCACCGGCACCACTGCGATGTCAGCCCCCTCCTCGCTGAGCCTCAACACCGGATAGAGGAGCTCGATGTCCTCGAACTCGTTGGCTACGATAATCACAACCTTTTTGCCGCCTAATTTTCCTGTCATCTGCACCTCCCTTGCGCGCAGGCTCGATCGTACCTGCGCAGACATGATCTGCCGAATGTTGGCGGAGGGACTGCCCTCCGCGCCGACGTTCCACCGAAACTCCAAGAACCGCTCTCAAACTGCGGATCTCAGGCCCGGGTAAGCTACATCGCAGCGTGGTATAGCGCCACGATATCCTCGATGCTGGTCTGCCGTGGATTCACGGCGATGTTGCCACTTTTCATGGCATCGGCTGCCATGGACGGAATCTCATCTTCTTGCACGCCCAGCTCCCGTAACCCCGCCACGACCCCGACATCGGCTTTGAGCTGTAACACCTCCTCCACGGCAACGGCCGCAGCCTTGCGCGGAGACAGGCCACAGACGTCAGCACCCAGGGCCTGGGCTACGCGTCCCATCTTTTCGGGGCAAGCCAAGGCATTGTACTCCATGATGTGGGGCAACAAGATGGCGTTGGCCACACCGTGGGGAATGTCGTAGAACCCTCCCAGGGGATGGGCCATAGCATGACAGTTCCCCAGGCGCGTGAAGCCAAAGGCACTCGCCACCATTGTGCTGGCAATAGCCAGGTTGGCCATGGCTTTGAGGTTGCCGCGGTTCGCCACCCCCTTGCGCAGGCTCTGGCCGATGAGGTGAATGCCGTGCATAGCCAGAGCCTCGGTAAAGGGCTGGGACATCAACGAAGTATAGCATTCGATGCCGTGGGTCAGCGCATCCAGGCCGGTGCTTGCAGCGATGTGGGCTGGCATGGTAGCCATCAGCGAAGGGTCCACGATGGCTACGGACGGGATGGCCTGCGGGCCGCCGATGGTCATCTTGTAACGCCGCGCCACATCGGTTATGACGATAAAGGGGGTTACCTCCGCGCCGGTGCCCGCGGTGGTGGGGATGGCTATTACGGGCGCCGGCTTTTGCTCGATCCTGCCGATGCCTTCATAGTCACGGATCGAGCCGGGGTTCGTGGCCATCACCGCCGACGCTTTGGCCACGTCCATCGAGCTGCCGCCGCCCAGGCCCACGACGCTCGTGCACGCCTCGCGGTGGAACAGGTCAGTCGTCTTTTTCACCGTTTCAACGCTCGGATTGGGCTCCGTCTCATCGAACAGCGCAAAAGGAACTCCGCTCGTCTCCAGAACCGCGGTGAGCATGTCCAGCAGGCCTGCCCTCTTGACCCCTTGGTCGGTCACAATCAGAACCTTCGGTCGGTCGCCGACCTTGACCTGTTCCACCACACGTTCCAGAGCCCCAACTCCAAAGAAAACTAGCGTTGGGATCTGGAATGCTACGACGTTCTCTAGCATATCTCCCCGTCCCCTTCGTTTCTCTTTCAGATACTGTGCGCCTAGGGGTCCGGTGTGTGACGTTCAATGCCTAGACGCTGCATCTGTCACTAGAGCCCCATCATGAACTGAAAGACCGCATCCGGATGCCTCGGAAGATCCTCGTGCCCAAAGTCGGGGTAGATTGCCATCGACTTTGGGGCCACAATCTTGTTGTAGGCTGCAAACTGAGTGGAAGGCGGGGTTATCTCGTCCATCAGGCCCACTGCCATGAGCACTTGGCCGCGGATCCGCGGACACAGATGCTGGACGTCTAGGTAGCCGAGTTTTCGAAAGATCGCATCCTCTTGCTGGTGCAGGGGATCAAACCAGCGGAAGTAGTCTCGCAGTTCTGCGTACGCATTTACATCGAGGTCCAGCTCCCAGACTCGTTTGTAATCGCATAGGAATGGGAATACCGGAGCGGCCCTCCTGATGCGCGGCTCCAAAGCCGCGCAAGCCAGCGTTAGTCCACCTCCTTGGCTGCCGCCTGTAGCGCCCACACGATTCTCGTCTACATCAGGCATTTCCATCACTAATCCGGCGAGCTGAGCAGCATCCAGGAAAATCTGCCGGAACAACATCTTCTCTGGTGGCCCGGCCAAGCCCCGCACGATGTGACCTCGTAGTGTCGAACCTGCGACGCCGCCTGTATCCTCCGACAAGCCACTCTGGCCCCGGCAATCCAGCGCAGCGACCGAGAAGCCTTGGGCTACATAACCAAGCTTATCGTACCAATTGCCTGAGTTGCTAGAATACCCATGGAAGAAAAGGATGGCCGGATGGGGCGCAGATCCGTTGCGCGGACGGAGCAGCTTCGAGTGGATGCGCGCGTTCGCTACCCCGGTGAAGTACATGTCGAAGCATTCTGCAAAAGATGTTTGAAAGTCGGCTGGCCTTAACTCCATCTGAGGACTGAGGCTACGCACTTCTGCCAGCCCCTGTTCCCAGAACTGGTCGAAATCATCCGGACGCGGATTGACCCCCATATAGGTTTGTAGCTGCGCTAACGGCATATCAAATTGTAACGGCATCGTCACCTCCTGGAGAGATCAAAGAAGCGGTCAGCAAGAAAGCACCACGTTACTCGGGTCGCCGCTCTGTCCGGGCACAGGCCCTCGAATCCAAGGTTTGCTGCTCGCGAAGCGACCAAAATAGCTGATGCACACCTGCCGCCACAGTTGAGCGTTCTCCAGCTGCTGTTCGAGTCGCTTGCTGACATGCCTGTGGCGCTCGGGATCGATCTTGCCCTGCAAACTCTGCCAAGTCCTCACCATCTCCTGCACATAGGCGACCCCCGCATCATAGTGCCGTTGCAGCTCCTCCCAGAGCACGCTACCGGATCGCAGGCGGTGATGCCATCCGACGTGGTGAAACCACAGGAGCAGTCTCTCGGGACAAGCAGCCATGTCGTCAAATTGCTCCCGCAGGGGACTATGATATTGGCTAGCGGCGTTGCTCCCGCTACTACTGCGGTCCAAGCCCACGCCTTCAGCATCGGCCCGGTGGTAGTAAACGTTGTTCCAGTCCGCTCGAGGCGCGCCGTCGAAACCAGGATCCGGCCCGTAGTGATGACCTTCCTGCATGATGTGATGCAGGCCGAGGGGGGTCATATAGTCGATGCACGCCTCCCAGGAGCCGAGCATCATCAGCTTGATGACATCCACCACAACTGGATCGTTTGACCAGGTCATCCTGATCCATTCGTCGGCGATGGCCTCGGCGCTGATGCCGGCGTCCCAGGCAAGGCGTCCAAAGGCGTACCAGTTAGCCTGGGCAAAATGGTGACCACACCAGTTGCGGTCTGAGCCGGTGTTGGCCACACCGACGATAGCCGACGTGGCGCCATCACCCGCTGATCCATCCACGATCCTGGCGACCGTCGTGCCGGGACCCTTGGCATGCGTGTCTGAATCCAGAACCTCTTTCCACATGCTGGCCAGGTAGACGAGATGAGTCGACTGCCCGAGATATTCCTGGGTGATCTGCAGCTCCAGAGCCAGCGGTGTTTTTGCCATTGCGCCAAACAGAGGATGGAATGGCTCCCGAGGCTGAAAATCAACCGGCCCGTTCTTCACCTGTAGGAGCACGTTGGGCCGGAACTTGCCATCGAGCGGCACAAACTCCTCGTAGGCGCACTTGGCCCTGTCCGCATCGGTGGCGGCATCGTAGACGAACGCCCGCCACAACACCATTCCGCCATATGGCTCCAGAGCCGCGGCGAGCAAGTTGGCGCCATCGTCGTGGTTGGCGCCGTAATCTTGTGGTCCTGGCTGGCCTTCTGAATTGGCCTTCACGACAAAGCCACCAAAATCAGGGATCAGGCGATATATTTCGTCCACCTTCCTCTTCCACCACTCAGAGACCTCCGGACACCGCGGGTCACTCGTCCCCAAGCCACCGAGCTGGACAGGGGCCGAGAAGAGTGGCGACAGGTATACACGAATGCAATAGGGCCGGAAGAGATCGGCCAGTGCCGCCGTTTTCCGCAGGTATTCTGTACTCAGGCTTTCAGGCTGTGCGTTGACGTTGTTGAGGACTGTCCCGTTAAGGCCTATCGATGCACAGGCCCGAGCGTAATCGACGAGCCGGGTGCCGGCGATCCCCGGCAACTCCTCCCAGTTCCACAACGATCCGCCTGCATAGCCTCTCTCGATCGAACCGTCGATGTTATCCCAATGACAAAGGATTCGATGGCGAATCCGGGGGCAGACCGAGACATCCAGTGCATGGATATCCCGGTGCGTTTGCAGGAGGCGCAGGAAATAAAAGATACCGGCCAGGATTGCCGGCCCGGAGATGCCCGTAATCAGAATCCAGTGGTTCCCGGCGAATGGAAGGGAACGGATCGTGAACCCGTCTTCGCCCAATCTGCGATAGTCGGCCTGCGATAGCGAAACACCTATTGCGTCGAGCTCGCCGGCGGTCCCCACTACCAGTGAATTGCAGGCTCGCGTCCGGTCTGAGAGCGGCACCGCCTGATCCAGAATGGCCGGCAGGGCCCGCGCAAGCTCCCTTCTGATGGCGTCGGCGATAGGACTCTTGCCGAGCACAGTTGCGCAGTGGATCGCATTGCGATATTGGCCCAGTAGGCTGGGATCGTCCAACTTGCGGTATCGTAGCCACAGCTCATAGCCGTCTTCGCTGGTAGCGTCCATCGCACACCCTTCTGACATCCTTTTCGCCGCACAAGCGTTTTGGCAGCGAGCCTTTCACCCCGTGCAAGCGCGTTGTAACAGCAAGACCGATTGGAGCGCGACGTAGCCATAGGTCGAGGGAGACTAGAACCTTGCGGCAGATTCCCAGGATCCAGTAACCGTGCGCCTTCGCTCATGGAACGATTTATCCTTCTGTCGTCACCCGCGCCTTGCTGAAAAAGACTTTGGTGTTGGCGGCCTCGACCGGCTGGCCGGTGATCTGGAAGCGCCCGGCCAGCGTAAGATCGACTGCCGAGCTGCCAACCAGGACCTCGACCGGGCCTGGCTGGACTGCATAACGCAGCGACCGGTCGTGGAAGCCGAGCTGATGGCTGTGCAGCGTAAAACTCAACTTCTTGCACTCGCCCGGATCCAGGCTGATACGCTTAAAGCCCTTCAGTTCCTGGATGGGCCGGGGCACGCTGGCATCGGGGTGGCGGACGTAGAGCTGCACGACCTGGTCTCCTCTCCGGCTGCCGGTGTTGGTCACGCGGACGCTGATGGTTATCTGCTCACCAACGGGGACCTCCAGCCGGTCCAGGTGCAGGTCGTGGAAGGCAAAGGTGGTGTAGCTGAGGCCGTATCCAAAGGGATAGAGGGGTTCACCGCGAAAGTAGCGGTAGGTGCGGCCCTCCATGGCATAGTCCTCAAACGGCGGCAGATCGTCCGTGGAACGGTAGAAGGTGACCGGCAGTCGCCCACCCGGGTTATAGTCGCCAAAGAGGATGTCGGCCAGGGCCTCGCCACCGGCCTGGCCAGGATACCAGGCTTCGACGATGGCGGGCAAACGCTCGGCAGCCCAGTTGACGGCCAGGGCGCCGCCGTTTAGCAGCACCAACACCATGGGTTTGGCCAGAGCGTGGAGCTGTCTGAGAAGCCGCATCTGGGACTCGGGTAACTCGATGCTGGTGCGATCGCCGCCGTGAAAGCCCTCGACCTGGACGGGCATCTCCTCTCCCTCCAGCCGGGGCGACAGGCCCATCACGGCGATGACGACACTTGCCTTGCGAGCGACTTCCAGAGCTTCCCTTTCATAGTCCCGGCCTGGCACTTCCCACAGAAGCTGTATCTGCGGGTCGAGCCCTCGGTTCACATAGTCCAGCTGAAGGCGGTAGAACCGCCCGGCTTCCAACATCAGGGCGCATGTCTTGCTGAGCGGGTGATGGATATCGTCCGACTCGCATAGCAGGTCGCCGTCAAGATAGAGCTTGTAACCATTGTGGCCCCTAACGCCAATTTCGTACGTGCCGCTGCGAGGTGGCACCAGGAATCCGGTCCAACGCACGCTGAAGGGATCAGCCCACTGCCCGCTCAGCGGCGTCGTATCCTTCCAGACAAATTCCACGACGGGATCCACGCGGCACATGGCCGGCTCGCCCTCGAAATTGGGGTTGGCGTAGTACTTGCCCGTCAGGCCTATCTCACCCCCGCTCGCCGAGCGCAGGCAAGTCGGGGGGATGGCGTGCAGCGGCACGACCCCGTCCACCCAGCCGCAGCCGGTTGCGTGGTAGACCCTGGTAGATGCCGAGACCTTCTGTCGAACCCCGGCAAGCGGAGTGACCGCCTGGGCTGGCGTGCCATTGTAGTTGCCCAACAGCGCCGCAAGGTCATCGGCGTTGGGGCCGACGACGGCAATGCTACCCAGATCTTTGGAGAGGGGTAGCAGTCCGCCTTCGTTTTTGAGCAAGACGATCGACTCGCGGGCAGCCTGGAGCGCCAGCGCCTGGTGCTCCGGCGAGTTGACGATTTCGTAGGGAATCTGGGCGTAGGGCACCTGCTCAGGTAGATCGAACATACCCAGGCGAAAGCGGGCAGCGAACAGCCGCTCGACGGCCCGGTCGATCGTCGCCTCCGAAATCAGCCCCTGCGCCACGGCCTCCAACAGGGCCGGATAGACGGCGCCGCACTCCAGATCGCAGCCGTGATTGACGGCCAGCGCAGCCGCTTCCTCGGCCGTGCCTACCACCTTGTGGTTGGCGTAAATGTCATAGATCGCCCCGCAGTCCGAGACAACATAGCCGTCAAAGCCCCACTCCCCGCACAGGATCTTCTCCAGCAGCGTTGGGCTGGCGCAGCCCGGCTCGCCGTTGACCCGGTTGTAGCAGCCCATCACCGAGGCAGCCTTGCCCTCGCGGACGCAGGCCTCGAAAGCGGGCAGGTAGGTCTCGCGCAGATCCCGCTCGCCGACGCGGGCGTCGAAGGAGTGGCGGAGCGACTCGGGGCCGCTGTGGACGGCAAAGTGTTTGGGCGTGGCCGCCAGCTTTAGATAGTCCGGATCGTCGCCCTGCAAGCCCTTGACAAAGGCGACTCCCATGCCGGCCGTGAGGCAGGGGTCCTCGCCGTAGGTCTCCTGGCCCCGGCCCCAGCGCGGGTCGCGAAAGATGTTGATGTTCGGCGACCAGAAGGTCAGCCCGCTGTAGATCTGGCGGAAGTTTTGGCGGAGCGCCTGGTGATGTTTTGCCCGCGCCTCGTCCGAGATGGCAACCGCGACGCGATGGACGAGATCGGCGTTCCAGGCGGCGGCCAGGCCGATGGCCTGCGGAAAGACGGTGGCGACGCCGGCCCGGGCCACGCCGTGCAGGCACTCGTTGCACCAGTTGTACGCGGGGATGCCCAGCCGCTCGATGGCCGGGGCGTTGTGCACCATCTGCGAGACTTTTTCGGCCAGGGTCATGCGCGAGACCAGGCCGGCTGCACGTTGTTGGTTGGACGGCTTTTTCACGGCAAGCTCCTAGCTTACGGCGTATTTGCGGCGCTTGGGTCGCCGATGTGCATACCGGCGGGCACCTGCCCGCAACGATAGCACGAATTGGGGGGGTTGTCAAGGGGGTGAAGGTCAAAACTTGCTCCCTGAGCCCTGCCGCGGTTGCATGGGCCCCTTGACAACTCGGGTGATAGGGTATACAATCGCAAGCCGTCGTGGTGGTTTCATCACGCAGCATGGGGCGGGCTTGTAAGGAGAATGGGATGAAGACTGCTTTTATTGGCGGCGGCAGCGTCCAGTGGGCGCCCAAGATTGTGACCGATCTGGCGCTGTGTGAGACATTGGCCGGCGCCGAGCTGGTGCTGCACGATATTGACGCGGACGCACTTCAGTTGCTCACCCGCGCCTGCGAGCGCATCGTCGCGCAGGTGGGTGGAAGCCTGCGGGTCAGGGCTACGCTGGATCGCGCCGATGCCCTGCGAGGCGCCGACTATGTGATCTTGTGCGTGGCGATCGGCGGGCTGGCGGCAGCGCGCAACGATGTGGAGATCCCGGAGCGTTATGGCATTTACCAGTCGGTGGGTGACACGGTGGGGCCCGGCGGGCTGGCGCGCGGGCTGCGCCACATCCCGTTTGCCGTGCAGGTCGCCCGCGAGATGGAGCAACTGTGCCCGGCTGCCTGGATGCTCAACCTGACCAATCCGATGACGACGATCTGCCGCGGCATGACTCGCGCGAGCAGCATCCGTACCATCGGGCTGTGCCACGAGGTGACCGGCGTAAGCCATCACCTCGCCGACCTGTTCGGCGTTCCGGTGGAGACGATCACGGTCGAAGTCGCGGGGATCAACCACCTGCCGGCCATTTTGCGCTGTGACGCCGGTGGATATGATGGCCTGGACATACTGCGCGCCTGGCTGGCGGAGCACGGGCCGTTTGCCCACGTGGGACAACTCGACCTCGGCTCGGTTTTTGATGTCTTTGTCGATCGGCTGGCAGTCAAGCTGACCCTGTTCGAGCAGATCGGTATATTATTTGGCGCGGGCGATCGCCACGTGGCCGAGTTCATCCCCGGCTTTCTGACCGACGCCAGCGAACGAGGCCGCCGTTACGGCGTTGTGCTGACGACTGTCGATCAGCGCGAGGAGATGGCTCGCTTGCGCCGCGCCCAGGTTGAGCGTTTCGTCGACGGGCAGCCGGAGGAATTGCAGCGATCGACTGAACAGCTTGTGCCGGTGATGGCCGCACTCGCCGGTGGGCCGGCAGGCCGGTTTATCGTCAATGTGCCCAACCAGGGCCAGATAGATAACCTGCCGCGTGAAGCAATGGTGGAGTGTATCGCGGAGGTCAGCTCGCTTGGTGTGCGGCCACTGGCGGCCGGCTCGCTGCCCCACGCGGCCTATGCGGTGATCGCCCCCCACGTCGCCCGGCAGGAGCTGATCGTCGAGGCGGCGCTGACCAAGCGGCGCGAGCCAGCGCTGGCCGCGCTGGCGACCGATCCGTTGGTGCGCGACCCGGCGATAGTCGAGCGGCTGCTCGATGAGCTGCTGGAGGCCAACGCAGCGTTCGAGGTGACGTAGGCGGCCGGTCCCCGCACCACGGCAAGTCCTTGGACAAGGTCTTTTTTGTTTTCGCCCCCGATTGAGGCGCAGAACCGCACCCCACAAGTCGCCCTCGCACACCTAGTACAGATGATTCCCGATACCCCCGTGACCATGCACAACTGTCCAACAGACTGTGGGCATCTTGCCATCCACCACCCGAAGCCATACGACGGAAGATTAAAAAAACCCAAACCTTGAAATTAGGGTCTTGACAAGGAAAGAAATGTGTGCTAATATGTCATAGAACCACTTACACGTGTAAGGTTGTGCGTGTAAGCCAGAGTGTTCCTTCTGACCAGATCCGCAGAGCTTGGTTCGACGTGGATTCGCCGGGTCGATTGTCACAATGAGGAGCAACTTGCTTTGGAATCTAATCAGAGTGCGCGCCGTGGCAAAATTATGAAACGACCAACTCAAGCTGATGTAGCTCGGTTAGCCGGGGTTTCAAGAGCTACGGTTTCCTACGTAGTGAATGACCAAACCGGTGGCCAGGTGCCTATTTCCGAAAAGACCCGCCAGCGGGTATTAAAGGCTGTAGCAGAGCTAGACTATGTACCGGACGCCCGCGCCCAGGCGTTACGTTCGGGCAACACAAAAACGATTGGCCTGATCATACCGGATATTCACAATCCCCACTTTTGGGAGATCGCCGATGGCGTGGAGCAGGAAGCCAGCGCCGCCGGATATCACATCCTCCTGTCCAGCATTCCTCCTGAAAACGAATATGCCGAAGATATCTTTGAGAACCTATCACACCGGCGCATTGACGGGCTAGTCATGGTGCCAAGTTTTATTTACCACTCGGAGAAGGCCCAGAAAACCCTGGCACATCTCGTTAAACGGCGAGTCCCGATTGTGGGAATGATGGCCGATCACGGCGATGCGAGTTACAATATCGATCGTGTAGTGTCTGATTATCGAGACACAACCATAGAAATAATGACTCACCTGCTGTCGTTGCAGCACCGGCGGATCGGTTTCATCTTTGGGATAGCCGTGCCGGATTTGGGGACAGACCGCTTGTCGGCTTACCGGGAAAGCTTGCAGACCGCCGGCTTGCCGGTTGACCCCAACCTGCTCGTTGAATGCGGGCCAACCCTCGAAGATAGCTACCATGCCACCCGGCAGTTGCTCGAGTCGCCCGCTCGCCCCACGGCGTTGCTGGCAATTAATGATTTTCTGGCCATTGGCGCGCTGCGGGCAATCAGAGATTTGAACCTGAATGTGCCTCAGGACATTTCTTTGGTCGGTTACGACAATATTCCTTTGGCGAGGTATCTGGTACCCCGCCTAAGCACCGCTACCAAGGACGGAGAGAGGATGGGGCGAGAAGCAGTCCGGCTGTTGTTGGATCGGTTGCAAGAACCTGACCGGCCACGCCAGACAATCAGGCTTCCGGCGCGGTTGATTCTCCGTGAGTCTACCGGGCCAGCCCCATCTTGATGGCGTCGACTGGATTGTACACGGAAAGAAATTTCTTTATGCACAAGATGTCCGGTCTCGTCAAGTTTTTCAGGCGCAACGCCACGGCCTATATGTTCCTCACGCCGTGGCTCCTGGGTTTCCTCGTACTTACGCTTTACCCGATGTTGTACTCGCTGTGGCTCGGTTTCACGGATTATGACTTTACACAGCCCGATTCGACGCAATGGATCGGGCTCGGCAACTATATGAAGATGTTCGGGCCGGTGTTCGGGCTGTCAGAGTTTACCGCGTCCACGGGCGAGGTTATGGGCGTGGACCCGTACTATCTCAAGTCGCTGTCGGTGACGTTTATCTATGTGTTCGTGTCGGTGCCGCTGAAGCTGATCTTTGCGCTGGCCGTGGCGATGCTGATGAACCAGAGACTGCGGGGGGTGCCGTTCTACCGCGCCGTGTACTATATCCCCACGCTCCTCGGCGGCTCGGTGGCCATCGCGGTGCTGTGGAGGAAGCTGTTCGAGAAAGACGGGCTGGTGAACGGCCTGCTGGGAGCGATCGGCTTTGTCGACCTGCCCGGCTGGATCACCAACCCCAAGTACGCGCTGTGGACGCTCGTTCTGCTGACGGTGTGGCAGTTCGGCTCGTCGATGATTATCTTTCTGGCAGGGCTGAAGCAGATCCCGGAGGAGTATTACGACGCGGCGAGCGTGGACGGGGCGAACAAGGCGCGGCAGTTCTTTTCCATCACCATCCCGTTGCTCTCGCCGGTGATTCTGTTCAACCTGGTGATGCAGATGATAGGCGCGTTCCAGACGTTCACCCAGGCCTATATCATCGGCGGCGGCAGGGGAGGCGTGCTCAACTCTACGCTGTTCTATACCCTCCACCTGTATATCCAGGGATGGACATACCACGAGATGGGATACGCGTCGGCCATGGCGTGGGTGCTGCTGCTGATTATCGGGGCGCTGACGGCGATTGTGTTCAGATCGTCGAATTTGTGGGTGTCATACGGGGCCGGGGAATAACGTGAAAACCAGAACGGTTTTAGGCCATACTTTGACCCACGTGTTCATCATCGCCCTGGGGCTGTTTATGATCTATCCCATCGCCTGGATGATTGTCAGCTCGTTCAAGCCCAACAATATGATCTTTAGCGATCCAGGGCTCGTGCCGAAAGCCGTGACCATTGAAAACTATATCACCGGGTGGAAAGGCTATGCGGGCACGTCGTTCGGGAGGTTCTTTGCAAACTCGCTGCTGATGTGCATAGGGGCTGTCGTCGGGAACCTGATAGCCTGCACCATGGCGGCGTACGCGTTCGGGCGGCTCAAATTCGCGGGCAGGAATTCTTGGTTCGCGGTGATGATGATCACGCTGATGCTGCCGGGGCAGGTGACGATCGTGCCGCGCTATATCCTGTTCAACACCTTCGGGTGGGTGGGCTCGTACCTGCCGATCATCGTGCCGAAATTTCTGGCGACGGACGCGTTCTTTGTGTTTCTGCTGGTGCAGTTCATCCGCAGCCTGCCGAAGGAGCTGGACGAGGCGGCGACTATCGACGGGTGCGGGAAGGTGGGGGTTTTCTTTCGGATCATCGTGCCGCTGGCGAGCCCTGCGCTGGTGACGACGGCGCTGTTCACGTTCCTGTGGACGTGGGACGACTTTTTCAACCACCTGCTGTACCTGACGAGGCCGGAGATTTTCAGCGTGTCGAGGGCGCTGCGCACGTTCGTGGGGGACGCGGGGGCGGTGTCGAACTGGGGCGGGGCGCTGGCGATGGCGACGCTGTCTATGGTTCCGCTGTTTATCCTGTTCTTTTCGTTGCAGAAGTACTTTGTTCAGGGCATCACGACCACGGGCATAAAGGGTTAGCGCGTAGCGAAGGGAGGTAAAGCCTATCGAGAGTTTTCCGCGTGCGAGCGATCATTTTCCAGTCTGAAACCTATCTATGTGGAGGAGAGAAACAAAATGAAAAAGTCGATATCGATAATCGTGTTGTTGGTGCTGGTTTTGCCGCTGGTTCTGTCGGCGTGCGGATCGACGGCAACGCCGGTTGAACCGACCAAGGCGGCGGCCGAGGCAACGAAGGCGCCGGAGGCCAAGCCGGTGAAGATCGCGGTGATTGGCAAGTCGGTGCACCCGTACTGGTCGAACGTGGAGAAGGGTGTGATGGCGGCGGGCAAGGACCTGGGCATCGAGACCGTCTTTTTCGTGCCGCCCAAGGAGGACGTGGCGGCTCAGATCCAGACGATGGAGACGTACATCGCCCAGGGCGTGACGGGCATCGCCATCGCGCCGTCGGACCCGAACGCGCTGGAGGCGACGATGAAGAAGGCGTCGGAGGCGGGCATCTTTGTGACCACCCTCGACACGCCGCCGATCGAGGGGAGCGCGTCCATCGTTTACATCGGGACGGACAACTTTACGGCAGGCAAGAGCGCCGGGACAGCGATGGCGGCGCTGCTGCCTGACGGGGGCAAGGTGGGCATCGGCCGGGGGTCTGACACGGCGCTGAACGCGCTGCAGCGGACGGACGGGTTCCTGGAGGGGATCAAGGCGAACGGCAAGATCACCACCCTGGAGCCGGTGAACGACAAGGAAGACGCGGCGACGGCGCTGCAACTGGCCAACTCGGTCATCTCGGCGAACCCGGACCTGGCGGGGGCGTTTGGGGTTTACGCGTACAACGGCCCGGCGTGGGCGACGGCGATCAAGGAAGCGGGGATGGTGGGTCGGATCAAGCTGGTGAGCTTTGACGCGACGACGGACATCATCAACGGCATCAAAGAGTGCGCGATCGACACGACGGTGGCGCAGCGCGAGTATGACATGGGCTACAAGTCGGTGCAGATCATCAAGCTGATGGCCGAGAAGGGGAAGGACGCGGCGCTGACCGAGATGGGCGCGGTGAAGGGCGTCATCGACACGGGCGTGGACCTGATCAGCGCGGCCACTCTGAAGGACTATGAGGCTACGCTGGACAAGAAGGGCATCCCCCACGAGTGGAATACGGAAGGCTGGGATGCGGCGACGTGCGCCGAGGCCGAGGTTCCGGCCCGCGCCGACGGGCTGCCCGCTTACACGGGGGGGCCGGCGGAGCTGCGGATGGGCTGGTGGGGCAACGACGACCGGGCGGCCAGAACGCAACAGGTGATCGATCTGTTCATGGCGGCGTATCCGGAGATCAAGGTGACGGGGGAGCCCAACGGGGGCACGCCCGACCACTTTGCGATCATCGACACACAGCTTGCGGGCAACAACGCGCCCGACCTTATCCAGTTCGGCGGCAACTGGCCCGATTACCAGCAATACCTCGAGCCGCTCAACGGCTATCTGGGCAAGCAGCTCCTAATCGACACGGCCGAGCGGTTTGACCAGATTGCGCTTATTCCCTCGACGGCGGCCGACGGCAATCTGTATGCGGTAAGCCTGGGCACGAATACGCTCGTGCTGGCCTACAACAAGACGATGATCGAGGCGGCGGGGGTTGCGCTGCCGAAGGACAACATGACGTGGGACGAGCTGTTCGCCTACGGCAAGGAGCTCAAGGCGAAACTCCCCGAGGGGGTGGCGCCCTTTGTGGACAACAGCACCAACCAGGCGAACTATCTCAGCTATTTCTATACTCAGCAGGGCACCCAGTTATGGACTCTCGACGAAGGCGGCAAGTCTTACGCGACGGTTGAGTCGGCCAAGAAATGGCTTCAGATGTGGGCGGATATGCGCGCCGAAGGGCTGATCCCCGACGCGGACACCACGGCGACCTATGCCGAAACCGGGGCGGACGTGTCGGCGCTGGTGGCGGGCAAGGCGGCTATCGGTTTGATTTGGAGCAACCAGATAGCGGGTTACCAAGCGGCGATGACGGACAAGCTGGGCGCGACGACGCTGCCCAAGGGCGGCGAAAAGTCGTACGTCATCCAGATGAGCCAGTACTTGGGTATGTACAAGGGCAGCAAGAACAAGGAGGCGGCGGCGCTGTTCATCAACTTTTTCGTGACGAGCCCGGAGGCGGGGGCGGTGCTGCAAACGAACAGAGGCGTGCCTTGCTCACCGGCGGTGCGCACGGCAATCTCTGGGCAGTCGACGGAGACGGACGCGGCGGTTTACAGGATTTACAGCGCGGTAGCCGACCGGACGATCCCGCAGGGGCCGAACCTGCCAAACGACCAGGAGTTTGTGAACGAGCTTCGGCTGATCGGTCAGGCGGTAGCATACGGACAGTCGACGGTTGACAAGGCCGCCGAGGACTTGCAGGCGTTGATCGGGCGCCTGGCGGTCAAGTAGCTTAGCAAAAGCGGCAGTTCCTGAAGGCGCGGGGCCGTACGGCCCCGCGCCTTCCCTACTGATCTACTCGAGGTACGATGACGAGCTCTCCAACATCGCTAACTTGTGAGTACTTACGCAATCCTCTTGGCCTGGATGTGCGCCAGCCGCGCTTGAGCTGGAAGGTGAAGGCCGCGCAGCGTGGCGCGCGGCAAACAGCCTACCAGATCGTCGTTGCAGAGGCTCGCGCCATCGTGGAAGCCGGGCCGGCAGGCCAAGCAGAAGATGGCCTGTCGTGGGACAGCGGCAAAGTTATGTCTGACACTTCAGCGCACGTGCCCTACGCCGGCACAGCACCACAAGGCAGACAGCGCTTGTATTGGCGCGTGCGCATCTGGGATGAGAACGACGCGGTGTCGGAGTGGAGTGAAACGGCCTTTTGGGAGATGGGCCTGCCGGACGGGGCGGGCTGGCAGGCGGATTGGATCACACCGGATTGGGATGAAGAGGCGAGCCGGCCACAGCCGGCCCCGCTGCTGCGCCGCGGCTTGAGGGCAGGGAGCGGCATTGTCGCCGCCCGCATCTATGCCACCAGCCTCGGCCTTTACGAGCTGCGGCTGAACGGCCAGCGCGTGGGCGACGCCGTGTTGACGCCCGGTTGGACCAGTTACAACCACTGGATTCAGTATCAAACTTTTGACGTAACGACGTTGGTGCGCGAGGGCGACAACGCGTTGGGAGCGATGCTTGGAGATGGCTGGTACCGCGGTTATCTGGGCCTCCAGGGCCAGCGCGGCTTGTACGGTGACCGACTGGCGCTGTTGCTGCAGCTTTACCTGATGTATGCCGATGGTCGCGTCGAGATCATCGGCAGCGATGAACAGTGGCGTGCTGCGCGCGGGCCCATCCAGATGTCTGATATTTACATGGGTGAGACCTACGACGCGAGGCAGGAGAAGCCGGGTTGGGATGAGGCCGGCTATGACGATGGGGAGTGGCACCCCGTGCGCAAGGTCGATCATACGAAAAAGACTGTGGTGGCGCAAGTCGGGCCCCTTGTGCGGCGCCAGGAACAGATCCGGCCGGTGCGCCGCCTGCACTCACCCAAAGGCGAGACCATTTTCGATTTTGGGCAGAACATGGTCGGTTGGGTGCGCGTGCGGGCGCGTGGCATGGAGGGCGCGACCATCACCTTGCGCCACGCCGAAGTGCTGGACCAGGAGGGTAACCTCTACACCGAAAACCTGCGCCGGGCGGCCCAGACCACACAGTATACCTTGAAAGGCGCGACGGATGCCGACGAGGTGTTCGAGCCTCATTTCACCTTTCAGGGCTTTCGATATGTAGCGGTGGAAGGCTTTCCCGGCGAGCCCACGGTCGACAACCTGACGGGCATCGTGCTACATTCGGACACGCCGCCGACCGGCACATTTGAATGCTCCAGCCCGCTCATTAACCAGCTGCAGCACAACATCGTTTGGGGACAAAAAGGCAACTTTGTGGATGTGCCAACCGACTGCCCTCAGCGCGACGAACGGCTGGGCTGGACAGGCGACGCGCAGGTGTTCATCCGCACTGCTTGCTTCAACATGCACGTGGCGCCGTTCTTCACCAAGTGGTTGCGCGATCTGCACGCCGACCAACTGCCAAACGGCAGCGTACCGTTTGTGGCGCCGGATGTGCTGTCCGAAATCGATTCCGGCGGCCTGAACAGATCTCATAGCTCAGGTGCAGCGGCATGGAGCGATGCTGCCGTGATCTGCCCCTGGACGATCTATCTGTGTTACGGCGACACGCGTCTGCTGGAAGAGCAATACAAGAGCATGGCCGGCTGGGTGGAATATGTGCGCGGCCGGGTGGACAAGGACTATGTGTGGCGCAGGGATTTTCAATTCGGCGATTGGTTGGACTATCGTGGGAGCGATGCCCGCAAGCCCGCCCCGGTAACCAATAAAGAGCTGATCGCTACGGCCTTTTTCTCCTACAGCGCCGACCTGCTGGCGAACGCGGCCCGCGCGTTGGGCAAGACGAGCGATGCCGAGCGGTACGCCGATCTGGCAAGGAGGGTAAAGGCCGCCTTTAACGATGAATTCGTGACGCCCGCCGGCCGCGTCGGCCCAAATACGCAAACGGCCTATGTGCTGGCCCTGCAATTCGATCTGCTCCCAGGGGAGATCCGCCCACTGGTCGCGGACCGACTGGCCGAGGAGGTGCGCCAAGCGCACTATCACCTGAGCACCGGCTTTGTCGGCACGCCCTATCTGTGTCACGTGCTGAGCCGTTATGGCCACACCGATGTGGCGTACGAACTGCTCAACCAGGAGAGCTATCCCTCGTGGCTGTATCCGGTGAAAAAGGGCGCAACGACCATCTGGGAGCGCTGGGACGGTATCAGGCCGGACGGCAGCTTTCAGGATCCCGCCATGAACTCGTTCAATCACTATGCCTACGGCGCGATCGGGGAGTGGCTGTATCGCGTCGTGGCGGGAATTGAGGCAGACTCGGCCGAGCCAGGCTACAAGCACGTGTTGTTCCAGCCACAGCCCGGCGGCGGCCTCACCTACGCGCGGGCCACACTCGACTCACCCTATGGCGTGGTTGTCTCGGCGTGGGAGCTGACCGAGGCAGGCTTGCACCTGAGTATCACCGTGCCGCCGAACGCCCATGCCACCGTGCGCTTGCCGGCCCGGTCGCTGGGTGCACTCACCGAAAGCGGCCGGCCGCTGACCACGGGCAACGGCATCCTCAGCGCCCACGTCGCCGGCGATGCCGCCATCGTCGAGGTGGGCTCTGGAAAGTACGAGTTCGTCACGACAGGGCTGAATCTCGCCCAGGCGATGGCCGGCGTACGGCACGTGGCGGGCCGGCTCGACCGCACCAGCACCTTGCGCGACCTGTTGGCAAACGACGCGGCCAAGGCGGCGTTGATCCAACACCTCGGTCCGGCGTGGCTGCAAGCGCCGGATGTGGATCGGGCGCTGGACATGCCGTTGGTGCAAGCGGCCGACTTGATACCTCAGGTGCTCACACCGGAAAAGTTGGAGGCGATCGAGACCGCGCTCGATGCAGGCGTATAAGCGCGGCCGAGACTCACTTGAAGGGCGGCGGTCATGTCTAATCCACTGAACCTTCTCGCCTTTGATCTGGGCGCCGAGAGCGGCCGGGCCACGCTCGGCCAGTTCGACGGCGAGCGGATCCAGATCTCTGAGATGCATCGTTTCTCCAACGGGCCGGTGTGCATGCCCGATGGCCTGCACTGGGACGTGTTGCGGCTGTGGACCGAGATCAAGCAGGGCATCAGCCTGGCCGCTCGGGGGCAGAGGCCGCCTGCCAGCCTTGGCATCGACACTTGGGGCGTCGATTTTGGCCTGCTCGACCGGGACGGAGCCCTGGTCGGAACCCCGCACCATTACCGCGACAGCCGGACCGATGGCATGCTGGAGGAGGCTTTTCGGCGCGTTCCGCGTGAGGAGATATTCAAGCAAACCGGCATCCAGTTCCTGCAAATCAACAGCCTGTATCAGCTCCTGGCAATGGTCGTCGGCCGCTCGCTGCACATCGAGACGGCCCGCACCTTTCTGACCATACCCGATCTGTTCAATTACTGGCTCACCGGCCAGACCGTGTGCGAGCTCTGCAACGCCACCACCACCCAGTGCTACAATCCACGCGAGGGTGACTGGGCGCGCGACATGCTGCAGCGCCTGGGCATTCCGACCGGCATCTTTCCCCGGATCGTACCGCCAGGGACAAACCTGGGCGCGCTCCTGCCCCATGTGGCGGAGGAGGTTGGGCTGCCTGCCCAGGCAGGGCTGTCGGTCATCGCGCCCGCTTGCCACGACACCGGCTCAGCGGTGGTGGCCGTCCCGGCGGCAGCACCGCACTTTGCCTGGATCAGCTCGGGGACCTGGTCGATCGTGGGCGCCGAGGTGGCAGAGCCACTGATCAACGAACAAAGCCTGAATCACAATTTCACCAACGAAGGCGGCGCGTGCGGAACGTTTCGCTTTTCGCGGAATGTCATGGGGCTGTGGCTGGTGCAAGAATGCCGGCGCACCTGGGCACAGCAGGGCACCGACTATACCTACAGCACCCTCACCGAGATGGCCTCGCAGGCCAAGCCGTTTCAGGCTGTGGTCGATCCCGACTATGGTGAGTTCCTCAAACCGGGCGACATGCCGGCTCGCATCCGCGACTATTGCCAGGCGACAGGCCAGCCGGCGCCTCAGGACAAAGGCGCCGTGCTGCGCTGCGCGCTGGAAGGGATTGCCCTCAAGTACCGCTGGGTGCTGGAACGGTTGGAAGAGATGCTCGGCTTTCGCCTGGAGCCGCTGCACATCGTCGGCGGCGGGACACAGAACCGGCTGCTGTCGCAGCTAACCGCCGATGCCACCGGCCGGCAAGTGATCGCCGGGCCGGTGGAGGCCACGGCAGCCGGGAATGTCCTGATGCAGATGATGGCCCTGGGCCACATCAGGACGCTTTCTGCGTGTCGAGAGGTGGTGCGCCGCTCCTTCGATCTGGTCGTCTACGAGCCCGGCCGCCGTGAGGGGTGGGATGAGGCTTATGCACGCCTGTTAGCCATTATGCGATAAAAGTTCGCTCCAAATTTGACAAAGCTCGAAAGACGCAGTACACTCAACCGACAAAAGTCGACAATTTTCCGGCAAGGTCCAACAAATGCCGACCGGAAAGGTGAGGGAGCGAATGACCACTTTTGAGCGACGCCAGCGCCTGGTCCGTTTTCTGCGGGAGAGGCCAGGCATCAAGGTCACCGAGCTGGCCGAATGCCTGAACGTGTCACAGGGCACGATCCGCAATGATCTAAGAGCGCTCGAGCAAACAGGCCAGATCGAGCGCGTGCGCGGCGGGGCGGTGACGAGGGACAGCCATCAGTGCGCCAACCCGTCGTTCGCCGCCCGCGTCCGCGTCCACGCCGAAGCCAAGGCCCGCATTGCCGGGCGGGCGGCGGAGATGGTCGAAGAGGGCGACTCGATCATCCTGGATGCCAGCACGACCGTGTTTGCCATGGTCCCCTACCTGGAGCGCCTGCGCAACCTGACCATTGTGACCAACGGCATCGAAACAGCGCTGGCGCTGAGCAAGAACCGATCGCACACCGTCATCCTCGTCGGCGGCGTCCTGCGCCCCGACGGAACCTCGGTCGTCGGCCACCTGGGGGCCAAGATCCTGGACGACCTGCACATCAAGACTGCCTTTGTGTCATGCTCGGGGGTTACCCCCAAGGCCGGCCTGACCGAGATCGACATCCAAGAAGTCCTGGTCAAGAGAAGGATGATCGGCTGCGCCGAACGGGTGGTGGCGCTCATCGATTCCCACAAGTTTGGCCGGGTTGACCTGACCTCTTTTGCCGGCCTGGAGCAAATCTCCCACATCTTGAGCGACGGCGATCTGGATCCCACCTTCATCGATCAACTGCGCCCCACCGGCGCCAAGCTGACGCTGTGCGGCGCCACCTCGTTTGACCCCTATAACCCGGACGTGATCCGGGCAAGCTCAAGCCGAAGAGAGGAAGCCTAGATTCGCACAAGGAGAGCGAGCATGCCAATTACCCGGACGAACAAAGGGATCGAGGACGCTTACACCCTGGCAAGGGAGCGCTATGGGCTGCTGGGGGTTGACACCGAACGGGCGCTCGACAGGCTGGCCGGGATTGCCATCAGCTTGCACTGCTGGCAGGGCGACGACGTGGCCGGCTTTGAGCGGGCCGGCACCGAGCCGGGCGGCGGCCTGGCGGCGACGGGCAACTATCCGGGCAAGGCCCGCGATGGGGCGGAGCTGCGGGCCGACCTGGATGCAGCGTACCGGGTCATTCCCGGCCGCCACCGGCTGAACCTGCACGCCATGTATGCCGAGACAGGTGGGATCAAGGTGGATCGCGACGAGCTGCAACCCGAGCACTTTGCAGGCTGGATCGACTGGGCCAAGGAGAAGGGCCATGGTCTGGACTTGAATCCGACTTGCTTTTCCCATGCCAAGGCAGACAGCGGTTTGACGCTGGCCAGCTACGACGCGGGCATCCGCCGCTTCTGGATCGACCACTGCATCGCCTGTCGCAAGATCGGGGAGCGGTTCGGGCGGGAGCTGGGCACGCCATGCGTGACCAATATCTGGATCCCCGACGGGCTGAAGGACAGCCCGGCCGACCGCAAGGCGCCCCGGCTGCTGCTGCGCGACTCGCTGGACGAGATCCTGGCGGAAAGGATCGACCCGGACTATAACCTGGATGCGGTGGAGGGCAAGCTGTTTGGCCTGGGCTCGGAGAGCTATGTGGTGGGCTCGCACGAGTTCTACCTGGGCTATGCCATCACCAACAAGATCTTATTATGTCTGGACAGCGGCCACTTTCACCCGACGGAGACGATCGCCGACAAACTATCGGCGGTGCTGCTGTACCTGGACGAGGTACTGCTGCACGTGAGCCGGGGGGTGCGCTGGGATAGCGACCACGTCGTGACGCTGTCCGACGAGCTACAGGCCATCGCCCAGGAGATCGTGCGCGGCGGATTTCTGGAGAGGGTGCACATTGGCCTGGACTTTTTCGACGCGAGCATCAACCGGGTGGCGGCGTGGGCCATCGGCGCGCGCAACACCCTGCGCGCGCTGCTGGTGGCGCTGCTGGAGCCGATCGACCGGCTGCGGGCCATGGAGGTGGACGGCGACTATACCGGACGACTGGCGCTGGTGGAGGAGCTGAAGGGGATGCCTTTCGGCGCGGTGTGGGATTATTACTGCCTGCGGCAAGGCGTGCCGGTGGGGATGGCCTGGCTCGACGAGGTCCGCGAGTATGAAAAACGGGTGCTGTCCAAACGCAGCCAGGCCCGTGCGGCGATCGAGAAATCGAAGCATTGAAGGACAAGGTTTTCATGGATGACATCCTGAACCAACTTGTGACCATGACGCGCAACCTGGGCGACCCAGCACTCGACTATGCCATTCTGGGCGAGGGGAATAGCTCGGCACGCGCCGATGCCGATGTCTTTTGGGTCAAGGCCAGCGGGGTGCAGATGCGCACCATCGAGCCCCGCGGCTTTGTGCAGGTGTGCTTTGAGCGGGTGCTGACCATGCTACAGGCGGAGACCCTCAGCGACGACCAGGTGAAGGCCGGGCTGGAGGCGGCCAAGGCCGATCGCACGGTCAAGGCCCGGCCGTCGGTTGAGACGGTGGTCCATGCCCTGGCGCTGCAGGCGCCGGGTGTCGGCTTTATCGGGCACACCCACCCCACAGTGGTGAACGCGGTACTCTGTTCGCAGCGGGCCGAAGAAGCCATCGCCGGACGGCTTTTCCCCGACGAGATCGTTTACTGCGGCCCAGCCTCAGTTTACGTACCCTACACCGACCCCGGCCTGCCGCTGGCTCGGCGGGTGCGCGCCGAGATCGAGCGCTACCTGGACCGGTACGGTGAGACGCCCAAGGTTATTCTGATGCAGAACCACGGCCTCATTGCCCTGGGCCGGACCGCGGCGGAAGTGGAGAATATCACCGCCATGGCGGTCAAGGCGGCCAGGGTCCTGCTGGGCAGCTACGCGCTGGGCGGGCCACACTTTCTCAGCCCTGCCGCGGTGGAGCGGATTCACACCCGCCCGGACGAGCTGTACCGCCGCGCAGAGTGGGGCAGCCAAGTCCCCAAAGAGCCTTGACCAATGACGACGGAGATGGTGGCCAGGCTAGAGGCTGAGCTGAACGATTTCGCCCCGGCCGCGCGCGCCCGGGCGCTGGCGGAGCTGTTGAGCTTGGCCGAACGGGGAACCATCACGCTGCCGCCCGAGACCGACGTGGCCAACATGCACTGCCACACCTTCTTTTCGTTCAACGCCTACGGCTACTCGCCCACGGCGCTGGCCTGGCTGGCCCGGCGGCGAGGCTTTCGGCTGGCGGGCATTGTCGATTTCGACGTACTGGACGGTGCCGACGAGTTCCTGGACGCCTGCGAGGCAGCGGGCGTGCGGGGCAGCGCCGGGATCGAAACCCGGGTGTTTATCCCAGAGTATGCGGCGCAGGAGATCAACTCGCCGGGCGAGCCGGGCGTGTGCTACCACATGGGCATCGGCATGCCCTCCGGCCGCGTGCCGGCCAACGCGGCAGGTCTTTTCGGCGAGCTGCGGCAACTGGCCGCCCGGCGCAACCGGGACGTGATCGCCCGGGTCAACGCCTACCTCGATCCCGTGGCGATCGACTATGAGCGAGACGTGCTGCCCCTCACGCCGGCCGGCAACCCTACCGAACGGCACATCGTCGTGGCTTATATCCGCGCCGCCGAGCGGCTGACGCCTGACCCGGCCGCCTTGTGGGCCGGCCGGCTGGGGAGCACGGCGGAGGAGATGGCGGCGACCATGGCCGACTCGGCCAGGTTTCAGAACCTGATCCGGGCCAAGCTGATGAAACAGGGCGGCGTGGGGTATGTGCGGCCCGAATCGGGGATGTTCCCCTCGCTGGAGGCGTTCCACAGGCTGATCGCCGCCTGCGGGGCGCTGCCCTGCGCGGCCTGGCTGGACGGGACGTCAGCAGCCGAGCAGGATATTGAGGAATGGCTGGGGTTTCTGGTCGACAAGGGGGTGGCGGCGCTGAACATCATCCCCGACCGCAACTGGAACATCGCCGACCCGGCGATTCGCGACGTGAAGGTGCGAAACCTGCACCGGGTGGTGGAGCTAGCACGGGAGCTGGACCTGCCGCTCAACGTGGGCACGGAGATGAACGGATTTGGGCAAAAGCTGGTGGACGGGTTCGACGCGCCGGAGCTGGCCCCGCTGCGCCAGGCCTTTCTGGACGGGGCGTATTTTGTGTATGGCCACACCGTGCTGCAACGCGCAGTGGGGATGGGCTACCAGAGCGACTGGGCGCAGGGCCACCTGCCCACCCGCCGCATGCGCAACGAGTTCTACACCCAGGCGGGCCGGGCCGCGCCACCGGGCAGAAAAAGCCTGGCCGGGCTCAAGCGCCTGAGCCCGGCCCTGTCGCCGGCCGAGATCGTGGCCGAGCTGAAGGGTTAGAAGAGGTGTCCTTTGACAAACAATCGAGCGCCCGATAAGGTCGCGGAATACCGGCAGGCCGGGGGGACGCTGCCCGATCACAACCGGCTGTGGCCGCTGTACGGGGCAGGGCTCGACAGCCTGGGCCGGGACGGCGGACCGATCGAGGGGCCGATGCCCGCGTTCGGGGCCGACGAGCTGCTGGTGCGGCACGACGCCTGCGGGCTGTGTTTTTCCGACATCAAGGTGATCAAGCTCGGCCAGGAACATCCACGCATCTACCGCGACATGCGGGCCAACCCGGTTACGCTGGGGCACGAGGTGTGCATGACCGTGGCCGGCGTGGGCGAGAATCTGCGCGACCGGTACCGCACCGGCGACCGATTTATCGTCCAGGCCGACATTTTTGCCGGCGGGGTGGGCTATGCCTATGGCTATGAGATCCAGGGCGGGCTGTCGCAGTACGGGGTGATCGACCAGCGCATCCTCAACGGCGACGACGGCAACTATTTGATCCCGGTGCAGGCCGAGACCGGGTACGCCGAATCGGCGCTGACCGAGCCGTGGGCCTGCGTCATCGCCGCGTACGGGCTGACCTACCGCACCGGCCTGAAGGCGGGCGGAACGACCTGGATCATCGGCATCGAGCGCCAGGGGGCCGGCGACGAACAGCGGCACACCATCGGCGCCGGGCTTGACGAGGCGTGTCACCCAAATCGGCTGCTGTTGACGAATGTCCCTGTGGATTTCGCCAACCGGCTGAAAGAGCGGGCCGCAGTCCTGGGGGTGGAGGTGATGGAAGCGGACGACATCCACACCCCGCCCGCGACCCCAGTCGACGATATCGTCCTCCTGGGCGCAGATGCCGACGTGATTGAGGCGATCAGCCCTCACCTGGCCGACCATGGCGTTGTGGCGATTATCGCCGACAGGCCAATGGCGCGCCCCGTGGCCGTCGACGTAGGGCGGATCCACTATAATCGATGGGTGTACGTGGGCGGCCGCGGTCCGGACATTGCCAGAGCCTACCAGGACACGCCGGTCCGCGCCGCGCTGAGGCCCGGCGGCCGGGCCTGGTTCGTGGGCGCCGGCGGGCCGATGGGGCGGATGCACGTCCAGCGCGCCCTCGAATCGGCAGAGCCGCCGGGCACGATCGTGTGCAGCGACGTCAGTGACCTGCGACTGGACGAGCTGCGCGCCAGTTTTGCCGACGAGGCAGCGGCCAGAGGCATTCACTTTGTCTGTCTCAACCCGGCTAAGAAGGAGGCGTACCAGGCGGTGATGGGGTTCTTCAAGGAGCAGGGCTTTGACGACATTGTCGTGCTGGCCCCCATCCCGGCCGTCATCGCCGACGCAGCGACCTGCCTGGCGCCCAAAGGGGTGATGAATATCTTTGCCGGGGTGGCCCGCGGCACGGTCGCCAGCCTCGACCTGAGCGATGCCTACCTGCGGGGAACACGCATCATCGGCCAGTCGGCCTCGACCATCGACGACCTGCGCCTGGCCCTATCCCAGGCTGAGGCAGGCCGGTTGTCGCCCAATCGCTCGGTGGCAGCGGTGGGCTCGCTCGGCGCGGCGCGAGACGGGCTGGAAGCGGTGCTGGATACGACGCTCGCCGGGAAGGTGGTCATATTTCCGCAGATCAAGGAGATGCCCCTGACCACCCTCCCGGATCTGAAGGACACCCTCCCGACCGTCTATGCCAGGCTCAAGAACGGCCGGGAGTGGACGGTGGAGGCGGAGCAGGAGTTTCTGCGGCTGATGCTGCCGTGAAATGGGGGATGTGGCCCATCGATGAATGCAAATGGCGTGGACTGTAGTCCACGCCGAGCGGGACGGAGGGTCATTCTCTACGGAGAGGAAAGATGGGACGAATACTGGAAGACAGAGTCGCCATTGTGACCGGAGGCGCCCAGGGGCTGGGTGAAGCCATCTGTCACCGACTGGCCCGGGAGGGGGCGCACATCGCCGTCGCCGACCTGGACCTGAGGGGCGCCCAAGGGGTTGCAGATGACCTGGCGGCCCAAGCCGACCGCCGGGCCATTGCCGTCGGGGTAGACGTGACGGACGAAACACAGGTGGAGGCGATGGTGCAGCGCACCATGCAGGTGTTTGGCCGGTTGGACATCCTGGTGTCCAATGCGGGCATCCTTATTGCCGAAGCGATAGACGAGTTTCCCGCCGAAAAATGGCGAGCGGTGATGAATGTCAACCTCTTTGGTTACTTTTTGTGCGCCAAACACGCCGCGCGGGCGATGAAGGAGCAGCACAGCGGAGCCATCATCCAGATCAACAGCAAGTCGGGCAAGAAGGGCAGTTACAAGAACTCGGCCTATGCGGCCAGCAAGTTCGGCGGCATCGGCCTGACGCAGAGCATCGCCCTGGAGCTGGCCGAGTATGGGGTGCGGGTCAATACCGTTTGTCCCGGCAACCTGCTCGATTCGCCGCTGTGGGTGAACTCGCTGTATGCCCAGTATGCGAAGAAATGGGGCATCACCGAGGAGGAGGTGCGGCAAAGGTATATCGACCAGGTGCCCATGAAGCGCGGCTGCACCTACGACGATGTGACCAACATCATCGTCTTTCTGGCGTCGGACCAGGCCAGCTATATGACCGGGCAGGCGATCAACGTGACCGGCGGGCAAGAGATGCGGTGAAGGATCTCAAATTGGCGATGAACGACAGCCTGCCACCACCCTTGATGACCTCGGAGCCCGGCTCGTTCGCCCGCCTGACGATCGTCGAGCGCAAGCCGCAGATCATCCAGCAGGTCATCGAGGATAACGATTATCCGGGCGAGATCGTGGCGGCGCTGGAGGCTTTTCGGGAAGAGATCGGGCAGCACCCGGTCCGGCGGCTCACCGAGGCGGCTTCCGACGCGCTGTTCTGGAACCAGGAAATGGCCGCCTACGAGGGCAAAACCTGGCTGGAGCTGCCGTGGTACCTGGCCGAAACCTATTTTTACCGGCGCGTGCTGGAAGCGGTACGTTACCTGGGGCCCGGCCCCTGGCAGGGGCACGACCCCTTTGGCCCGGCCAAGCGCCGGGTGGAACAGGAAGCCGTGACCTGGCTCGCCGAGAACTGGGGGCAGATCGACAGCATCGAGCCGCGGGTGTCCCTCGAAGTGTTGCTCCACTCCTGCCTGTGGGGGAACCGGGCCGACCTCAGCAATTTCACCGTCCGCGAGCAGGCGCACGGCGGGCTGGCGACTCGCCAGGAGCGGCAGCACCTGCTGATCGACCACACCGACCGGGCGGCTGCCCTGCTCCTGGCCGGGGTGCGGCGGGTGGATTTTGTCAACGACAATGCCGGCCGGGAGCTGCTGTTTGACCTGGCGCTGGCCGATCTGTTGCTGGGACAGGGATGGGCTCGACAGGTGGTCTTTCACCTCAAGGACCGACCCTTTTTCGTCTCGGACGCCATGCCCCAGGATGTGCGGGCGATCGTCGGCTTGCTGCAGGCCGGGCCAAGCCATCTTGCAGACAAGCAGGGATCCAGCTTGCCGGCACAGGCCTTGGGCAGGCGGCTGGAGGAGCATCTCGCGGCGGGCCGGCTGTTCTTGGACAGCGCTCCCTTCTGGACCAGCTGTTTGATGTTCCGGCAGATGCCCCCTGACCTGGCCGGCAAACTGACCGAGTCCGACCTGGTCATCCTCAAAGGCGACGTGAACTATCGGCGGCTGCTGGACGACCGCCATTGGCCTCACACGGCGCGGGTGGAGGAGATCGCCGCCTATTTCCCGGCTTCCTTTCTGGCGATGCGCACGCTCAAGGGGGAGATCATGGCCGGCCTGGAGCCTGGGCAGGCTGAAGAACTGGCCGCCCAGGACCCGAGCTGGCTGATCAACGGCAAGCGGGGACTCATTCACCTGCGGACGATTGACCGATGATCGACGGTGGAAAGGACCTATCCGCCGTCGCGAATGAATAGGAGAAAGTATGGCAAGGAAACGCAATCCATTGGGGATGCACGGGCTTACGAAGGAAAAGGCGCTGGACCTGCTGCGCCAGATGTGGGAGATCCGGCTGTTCGAGGAAAAGGTATACGATCTGCTGGGCCAGAACGTCATCAAGGGGGCGTCGCACCTGTACGCCGGCGAGGAAGCGGTGGCGGTGGGGGCCATCTCTACCCTACGCGACGACGACCTGATCACGAGCACCCACCGCGGGCACGGCCACTGCCACGCCCGCGGCGCCTCGCTGGTCAAGACGGAGGAGGTCCGGCAGCAGCATTATGACAAAATGATGGCCGAGCTGTGCGGCCGCGAGACCGGCTACTGCCTTGGCCGCGGCGGCTCGATGCACATCGCCGACGTGGAAAAGGGCAATCTGGGCGCCACCGGCATCGTCGGCGGCAATATCCCGGTGGCGACCGGCGCGGCGCTGGCACAGACGATGCAGGGCTCGGACCGGATCGTCCTGTGCTTCTTTGGCGACGGCGCGAGCAGCACCGGCAACTTTCACGAGGCGCTCAACATGGCGGGCTTGTGGGGGCTGCCGGTCGTGTATATCGTCGAAAATAACCTGTACGGCATGTCGGTGCCGATCACCAAGGCCGCGGCCAAGTTGGATATCGCCGACCGGGCCTGCGCCTACAACATGCCCGGCGAGGTAGTAGACGGCATGGACGTGCTTGCCGTACGCGCTGCGGTGGGCCGGGCCGTCGAGCGCGCCCGCCAGGGCAAGGGTCCGTCGTTGATCGAATGCCAGACCTACCGCTGGTACGGCCACTCGCGCTCTGACCCGCGCGCCTACCGCACCAAACAGGAGGAGGCCGACTGGAAGGCGCGCGACCCCATCCCCCGGTTCGCCGCCTGGCTGGTGGAAAACGACGCCTGCGCCCAGGAAGAGGCCGATGCCGTCGAATCCCGGGCCAGGCAAGCCATTGAGGTCGCCACCGAGTTTGCCCTGAAATCACCCTTTCCCGCCCCGGAGGAGGTTGAGCGCTATGTCTATGCTCCTTTCCACTGGACCCCGGCCGACTATGAGCGGGAGCGGACGCTGCGCGCGAGGTGCAGGGCCGGGGGGGCAGGCACAAAAAGGATCCGCTACTGGGAAGCGATCCGCGATGCCCTGCGCGAAGAGATGATCCACGATCGGTCGGTTTTTGTCATGGGCGAGGATGTAGGGCTGTACGGTGGGGCGTATGGCGCGACGCGGGGCCTGTTCGAGGAGTTTGGCGAGGAGCGGGTGCGCGATACGCCCATCTCTGAAGCAACCATCGGCGGCGCGGCGGTGGGTGCAGCCATGTCGGGCATGCGGCCGGTAGCCGAGATCATGTACGTCGATTTTACGCCGCTGGCCATGGACCAGATCGCCAACCAGGGGGCCAAGAACCGCTATATGTTCGGCGGCAAAACGATCGTGCCGATGGTCATCCGCACCGAGGGCGGCGCGGGCAGGAGCATCGCCGCGCACCACTCGCAGAGCCTCGAAGCGCTGTGGACCCACTTTCCCGGCATCTATGTGGCCATGCCCAGCACCCCCTTTGACGCCAAAGGGCTGCTGAAGGCGGCCATCCGCGACGACAACCCGGTGATGTTCATCGAGCACAAGATGCTGTACGGTGTCGAGGGGCACGTCCCCGAAGAAGACTATATCATCCCGTTCGGCGTGGCCGACGTCAAGCGCGAGGGGAGCGACGTGACCGTCATCACCTACTCGCGCATGGTGCACCGCGCCCTCGAAGCCGCTGAGAAACTGGCCGTGGAAGGGATCGGCGTCGAGGTGATCGACCTGCGCACCCTCAAGCCGCTGGACATGGAGACGATCGCCGCCTCGGTCAAGAAGACGGGGCGCGTGGTGGGCGTGACGGAAGCCTACAAGACCGGCTCGTTCATCAGCGAGCTGGCGATGTGCATCCAAGAGGAGCTGTTCGACTGGCTGGACGCGCCCGTGGTGCGGGTGGCCGCGGCCGACGTGCCGGTGCCGATGGCCGAGACGCTGGAGGATGCCGCCGTCCCCAACGTCGAGGCGATCATCGCCGGCGTCCGCCAGGCGCTAAAGTGAGGCGCCCATGATTACCGAGATCATTTTGCCCAAGCTGGGACAGACGATGGAGGAAGGCACTATCGTCGAGTGGCTGAAGCGGGAGGGCGACGCCGTCCATCGCGACGACATCCTGTTTACCGTCGAAACGGACAAGGCGGTGATGGAGGTGGAAGCCACTGCCAACGGCTTCCTGCGCAGGATCCTGGCGCCGGCCGGGCAGACTATCCCGGTGTTGGCCACAGTGGCGCTCCTCACCACGACCGCCGACGAGGAGATCTCCAGTTATCGCGCGCCAGGGGCGCCGGCCGGAGAGGCTGCGGTCCCGTGGCCGGTCCAAGAGCTCGGGACCTTGCCACTTGAAGCGCCGGGGCGCCTGTTCGCTTCACCCCGGGCTCGAAAGATCGCTCAGGAAAGAGGGATCGACCTGTCGCCGGTGACCGGCACCGGCCCCGGCGGCCGCATCGTCGAACGCGATGTGCTGAGCTTTGTCGCCGCGCAGGCCGCTGCACTGCCCGCAGCCAAGGCAACGGCCTTGGCAGCCAAGGCCGCCCAGGCCCTGGGCGTGGACCTGGCCGCCGTCTCCGGTACGGGCGTCAGCGGGCGGATCATGAAAGCCGATGTGGAGGCCGCCGTCCCGACCCCCCAGGCCGTCCCGCCCCTGCCTGCCGGGCTGCTCACTGCCGAGAGCATCCCCGTCGCCGGGCTGCGGCGCATCATCGCCGAGCGCATGGCGATCAGCCACCAGACCGCTGCCCGCGTCACCCTCGTCACCGAGGTCGACGCCACCGCCTTTGTTGAGGGACGAGAGCAGCTCAAGGCCACCGTCGAGGGCGAGTGGGGGTTTGCCCCCGGCTACAACGATCTACTGGGGTTCATCGTCGCCCGCGCTCTACGCGAGCTCCCGTACATGAACGCCCGACTGTGCGCCGATCCCGGCCCGGCAGGCCAGGGATTGACCATCGAACGGCTGCCTTATGTCAATCTTGGTATAGCCGTCGACACCGAGCGCGGCCTGCTGGTTCCGGTCGTCCGCAACGCCGACCAAAAGGGCCTGCGCGCCTTGAGCGCCGAGCTGCGCACCCTGGTTGAGCGGGCACGCCAGGGCAAGTCCTTGCCCGACGATCTGAGCGGCGGGACGTTCACCATCACCAACCTGGGCATGTACGACATTGACGCCTTTACGCCCATCATCAACCTGCCCGAAGCGGCCATCTTGGGTGCAGGGCGCATCCAGGCCAGGCCGGCCGTCTATGGCGGCCAGATCGTCGTCCGGCAGATGTGGGCCCTGAGCCTGTCGTTCGACCACCGCCTGGTCGACGGCGCCCCGGCCGCCCGTTTCCTGCAGCGGATCAAGCGGCTAGTCGAGAACCCCTACTTGCTACTGGTCTAGAAGACGGAGAAGACAGGTGGAGATGGCTATTCAAACCGATATCGCGATTCTCGGCGGAGGTCCAGGCGGCTATGTGGCTGCGCTGCGGGCCGCTTTCCTCTGAACGCCAACGGAAAAGCCCTGAGCTACGGCGAAACCGATGGGTTTGTGAAGGTGGTGAGCGAGGCGCGCTACGGGGAGGTCCTGGGCCTGCACGTGGTCGCGCCCCATGCCAGCGACCTGATCCACGAAGGCGGGCTGGCGCTGGCCCTGGAGGCTACTCTGGACGAGCTGATCGCGACTCTGCACGGCCATCCCACCCTGGGCGAGGCAGTTCGTGAGGCGGCGATGGAATGCCGCAGTGGAGCGCTGCATTTGCCGCACTAGCCGTGCCGGCGTGACCGGAGTCTGGGAACTGTTGACGGCGCGGAGCAGTTCTCAAAATGCCTGCGACCTTGCCCTTCCTCCAAGACTCCGCTATAATGGCATCCAACGGGCCGGGTCTTGACTTGGCCCGAGAAACAGAGGTGTAAAGGAGGTTAGGACTATGGACTGTCATCCGCTGGTTACACAACTGCGCTTTGCCCGCAGTGAGATGGCGCGCTGCCTGGAGGGGGTCTCGGCCGAGGATGCGGTGCGCCGCATCATGCCGATGAACTGCATCAGTTGGATCGTCGGCCACATGGCCAACCAGGAGCAGGCCTACTGGGTGCTGGTAGCCCAGGGACGGCTGGTGGCGCCGGGCCTGTACGACCTGACCGGGTATGGCAAGCCGGCCAGCACGCCGCCGCTGGAGGAGATGTGGGCGGCGTGGCATGCGGTCACCCAGGCTGCCGACGAGTACCTGGAGACGGTGACGACGGAGATGCTCCAGACGCACCTGGTGTTTAAGGGAGGCCCAGTGCCGGAGAGTGTCGGCACCCTGATGCATCGTAACATCTACCATTATTGGTGAGCGCAATTGGTAGAACCGCCTCATCAACCATGCAGCGCACATAAGCAATCCGCTTTCCATCCTCCACGGTGAGTGTTGCTCGTACGTCAAACAGCTCTATGACCCGCCGGCGAACATCAAAGTCTTGGTCGGCTTTCTCCAATCCCTGGGCCACCTTTTCCGCAAACTTGACGATGTTGGCAATCTGCTCGTCGGTGAGCGCCTGCGTCTCCAGTTGAGCGGCCAGCCCTCCCCGTTCCCTCTGCAAGCCATCAACGGTCGTTTCCAGTCGCTTTCTGTGGTCCAGTAGAGCTTCTTCGGGAAAGTTCCCCGCCAAATAGAGTTTGAGCAATCGGTCCAACTGTTGTAGGTTGTCGGCCAGCAAACGGTCGATCACGGCGAGCCTGTCTCTCAGCGGCTTGTCCGCCTCTTCCCGTTCACTCTGCTCAGCCCTTAACCCTTCCGCCAACCGCTCAGGGTATGCCAGCAGCGATCTGACCCACTGCCACACTACCGTATCGACGAGATCGACGCGGAAGGATTGTTTCAGGCTACATTCCCTTGCATAGTTGTCCAGATGAAGGTGGGCGGGACAATAGTAGTAGGCGTATCCCCCTCTGTGCGATGAGGCACTCTGGGCGTTTATCTTGACGCCACATACCCCGCATGTCAGACGCCGGCGCATGAGGTAGGGGTTTTTGAGATTGCGAGATGAGTCAGAACTGTTCTCCTCGACCTGCTTCTGCGCTAGATCCCAGATCTCACGGGAGACAATGGCAGGTACTTCCAGCGGTATCCACTTCTCACGTGGATTGTAAACCCGCTTGGTGCCATTTTGCGCCACCTTGCCATAGTGCCAGGTTCCCGCGTATGCTTCCCGGAGCAGGATGTTTCGCACGCTCGTCCTATTCCAGCGGCCATATTCGCTTTGCTTGGCTAT
>DAOUGI010000065.1:0-41871 GCA_034429215.1 Anaerolineae bacterium
TACAGCGATTCCACGTCCACCCCGCACTTGGCCGCGTACGACGGGTCGAGGGCGTGCTCCATGTCAATGTAGGCCGCCACCCCTCCCATCGCCTGCGCCTCGGCCACGATGTGCTGGCACAGGGTGGTCTTGCCCGAGCCTTCCGGGCCAAAGATTTCGATCACACGGCCGCGGGGGATGCCACCGACGCCCAGGGCCAGGTCGAGGACCAGAGAGCCGGTGGGGATGACGTCGATCTGCAAGTGGCCGGCCTGGCCCAGCCGCATGATTGCCCCCTCACCATACCGCTTTTGAATGCTGTTCAAAGTCGTCTCCAATGCCTGACGCCGCCCGTTATCTTTCATCTTTCCTCCTGTTGGTCTCACCGGAAATGGATAGAGTATAGCACAAATGTTCTGTCCTGTCAAATCTTTGAGCTCGATGGTTCGAACATCTGAGATTGAATGCGCGGCACGGGATGTGAATACCGCCCCGGTAAAATTCCATTTTTACCGACACCGTGGTATACTTGTGTAGCCCTCCACTATGCTAAGGGCACAGACGAGTAAGTCATGCCGGATGTCGTCGCTTTGGGTGACCTGAATGTAGATGTCATTGCCCACTTTGCCGGCTTTCCCAGCAAAGGGGGCGATGCCCTCGCCTATTCGACAGAGCTTCACTGCGGCGGCTCAGCAGCCAATGCGGCGATAGCCCTAGCCCGGCTGGGCGTCACGGTGGGGCTAATCGCGCGCGTCGGCCCTGACTCGTGGGCGCTCAAGGCGCTCAACAGCCTACAGACGGCAGGCGTCGATGCCGGGGGACTGCAACGCGATCCGGCGGCCATGACCGGCCTAATGTACGTCGTCGTCACACCCGATGGCGACCGGACCATCCTCGGCTACCGCGGCGCCAACGTCTTGACCGATCCCAACCAGATCCACGAGGAGTATGTCCAAAGCGCCAAGGTGTTCCACCTGTCGGGCTATGCTCTGCTGGCAGAGCCGCAGCGGAGCGCGGCGCTGCTGACCATGGAGATGGCATGTCGCCACGGCCTGATAGTGACGCTCGATCCTGGGGTGAGTATATCACAAGCCGCGCTCGACGAGATGCATGCCCTGTTGCCGGTGGTCAACATCCTCTTGCCCAATCTGGACGAAGCCCAAAAGCTGACCAAGATGACCGCGCCTGAGGATTGCGCTCAAATCCTGCTCAGCAAAGGCTGCCAGGCAGTTGCTTTGAAGCTGGGGCGGGACGGCTGCCTGGTAGGCAACCGCGAGGGGTTGAGGCGTGTACCAGGTCTTGCCGTCGAGGCACGGGATAGCACAGGCGCCGGCGACGGTTTCGCTGCCGGTTTTATCGCCGGCCGCCTGGCAGGGCTGAGCCTGCACAGCGCCGCAATTTTGGGCAATGCCTTGGGAGCTATGGCGGCGGCTCATGTGGGAGCAAGCATGGAGGCGATGGAAGGGCGTGATGTGCTGGCTTTGCTGCAAAGCTATGGCCAGCAGGAGGCGCACAGCGAGCACCTGGAGGCGCTACAGCAGGCGATCGACCTAATATCGGCAAGGTTCACAGAACAGGAGGAAGAAAAGAAACCATGGTGGAAGTAGCGTGGAAACAGCGTTTGGACGACATCCGGATCAACTCTCTGACCGATATTTTCGGCGTGGAAAAGCCGGTCATCGGCATGGTCCACCTCTGGCCGCTGCCGGGTGCGCCGGGATACACCGGCTATGGCATCGGCGCTATCATCGACCACGCCCGGCGTGACGCCGAAGCGCTGCTGGCAGGCGGCGTAAACGGGCTAATGGTGGAGAACATGTGGGATTTGCCCTACTACGTCGGCGCCGATGTGCAGGTGCAAGCCATGACCTGCCAGGCGGTGGCGGCGCGGGCGATCGTCGATATGGCCGACGTACCGGTCGGCATCAACGTCGTGCACAACGGCGGGCTGGTAGCGCTGGCCATCGCCATCGCCGCCGGTGCGTCTTTTATGCGCGTCTGCATCCTCACCGGTTCCCGGCTGTGGGACACCGGGGAGCTGGACCACGGCTGTGCGGCAGACCTGCTGCGCCGTCGCAAAGAGCTCAACGCCGAGCACGTCAGGCTTTTTGCCGACGTGGACAAGAAGCATTCTGTGCCTTTTCCGGGTCTGGATCTGGAAACGCACATCGAATGGACCGAGTTCTACCGGGCCGATGCGCTCATCGTTTCGGGGCGCATGACCGGTGACGCGCCGCCGGTGGACAAGGTCCGCCGGGCGAAGGAGATGGCAACCCGCCCCATCCTCTTGGGCAGCGGCACGACGGCGGAGAACATCGCCAAGTTCCTGGCCTATGCCGACGGCGCCATCGTCGGCAGCAGCCTGAAAGTGGACGGTATTGCCGAAAACCCGGTGGATGTGGAGCGGGTGCGGCGGTATGTGGATGCCGTGAAGGCAGTGCGTGGGTGATAAAAAGGCCGGCGATGTTTGCCGCAAGGTGGAGCAAACATCGCCGGCCTGGACCTAGACGATCCTACACGTCAAAGTAGAGCGCCATCTCATAAGGATGGGGCCGGTCGCGTACCTCCAGATACTCGTGGTTCATCTTGTAGTCGATCCAGTCCTGGATCAACCCCTCATCCATGACATCGCCGGCCAACAAAAAGTCGTGGTCTTGGTCCAGGGCCTCAAGGGCGATGCTCAGCGATGTAGGCAAACCTCTGATCTTTTTCCTCTCCTCGGCGCTCCAGGCAAAAACGTTGGTATCAAAGGGGCCAAAGCCGGCCTTGGTGGGATCGATCTGGCGCGCGATGCCGTCCAGGCCCGCCATCAATTGGGCCGTCAACGCCAGGTAAACGTTGCAGGTCGCGTCGGGCGGACGGAATTCGAACCGCTGCATAGTCGGGCTCTTGACGTATTTGGGGATACGCACCGCCGCGCTCCGGTTGCCCAGCGAGAAAAAGAGGTTCACCGGCGCCTCGTAGCCAGGGACCAACCGTCGGAACGAGTTGGTGCTGGGGTTGGTCAGGGCCAGCAAGGCCGGGCTGTGCTGAAGCAGACCACCTATGTAATGGAGCGCCATCTGACTCAGCCCGGCGTAGCCGTCGGCGTCGTAGAAGAGCGACAGCCCGTCTTTGATCAGCATCTGGTGAAAGTGCATGCCGTTGCCCGCCTCGCCAAACAGCGGCTTGGGCATGAAGGTAACGGTCTGGTTATGCGCCGCGGCCGTCATCTTGGTCACGTACTTGACCACCATGGTTGCGTCGCCGCTCTCCAACAGCCCCATCATCGGCGTCTCAATCTCTGACTGGCCAGGCCCGCCTACCTCGTGGTGGTGGTACTTGACCGGCACGCCCATCGCCTCCAGGTGCAGGCACATCTCGCTGCGCAGGTTGTAGAGCGAATCCTTGGGTGGGATGGCGTGGTAGCCGCCGTGCATGGGAATGTAATGGCCAAGGCCGCCGTGAGGGCTGTTCCACATCCCCTCCGCCGATTCCAGGCGGTAGCCAGTGCGGTGTACTTCGTTCTCAAAGGCCACGGAGTTGAAGATATAAAACTCGAACTCGGGCCCCCAGCGGCTTTCGTCGGCGATACCGAGCTCGCGCAGATACTCCTCGGCGCGGCGGGCGGTGTTACGGGGATCGCGGGGGAAGGGATGCCGGGTATCGGCTTCGCGGGCCGTGCAGATAAAGCTCAGAGTCGGGACCTGCCAGAAGGGGTCCACAAAGCCGGTAGGCAAGTCGGGCACCAGGACCATATCGCCGGCTTTGACCGGTTTGAGGCCAACGCTCGAAGCATCAAACCCCACACCGTTATCCATCAGGTCGGGCGTGAACTGGTCAGCCGGCACCGTAATGTGATGCCAGCGCCCCCAAAGGTCACAGAACTTGAGGTCTACCATTTTGACGTCGCTGTCTGTGACGAATTTTCTTGCTTCGTCAAAGTTGTGGAACATCGTTGTCACACTCCTTTAAATTGGTCTAGTCGCTATGCTCCCGTTTCCACTTGTCGTAGTGGACGCGCTTTGGATCGTATTGGGTGTGGGCTTGTTGCTCTTCGGCGGGGTGCCCAATTGCCACCAGGCACAAGACTTCCACGTCGTCAGGGATATCCAGTACCTGGCCGACATATTTCATTCGCTTTTTGTTGGGGTAGACGCTGATCCATACCCCACCCAGACCCAGAGCCGTGACCGCCAAGAGTAGATTCTGAGTCGCGGCGCAGGTGTCCTCGACCCAATGGTGCTCGGAAACCTCGCTGTCACCACAAACGACGATAGCCAGCGGCGCATTGGCCAACATGTGGGCGTATTTGTGGGTCTCGGCCAGCTTGTCGAGCAGTTTGCGCTTGCGAACGACGACGAAATGCCAGGGACAAAGGTTTTGAAAAGATGGCGCGGCCATCGCAGCCTTGAGCATCGTTTCTACCTGTTCATCGGTCACCGGCTCGTCGGTGTACTCCCGGATGCTGCGGCGAGTATACATGACTTGCAGCAGATCGTCCATAGCCTCCTCCTCCAAAATTCAGGATCGCAGCCGGGCAACAACGCCCGGCACCCGGTACGACCGCTATTATACCGGAACCGGCTCGAAACCCCAAACGAACGGGGTATCTTGCCAGTTTCCGCCGAGTCGAGTATAATATGCGCGCTTTATTGGACGCGGACGACGAGACGTGCCTTGTTCCACAAATCTTCGAGATTGTAATAGGCGCGCAGCCTGGGCTCAAAGATGTGAACGACCACCGGGCCATAGTCGAGCAGAACCCAGCCAGAGATAGGCTGTCCTTCCATGTGCAGCCGGTGGCCGCCAACTGCGGTGGCCCTTTCGTCAACGTGTTCCGAAATGGCCTTGAACTGAGGCGTGCTGTCGGCGTTGCACAGGATGAAATAGTCGGCCAGCAGGGTAATCTCCTGCATGTCCAACATGACGATGTCTGAGCCAAGCTTTTCGGCGATGGCATCCACGATGGTGTGAGCTAATTCAAGCGATTCCAGAGTTCAGCCTCCATTATAGGTTTTTCAGATGCTCGTCCATGTGCTGCCAATGCGTGCCGCGCCAGTAGACGCGCTGGCAAGCAGGGCAGCGGCTGAACGAGTCGTGGGTTTGGATCACATAGGCCGGCACCCGCGCCTGTGCCGTTTCACGGTCGATGGTCTCCAACAGTTGATTGCAGACCGGACAGCGGGAAAAGGCACGGTCGGGCGCCAGGCTCAGGTCAGCCAAAACCTGGCGGACCTGGTCATCAAGGTGTTCACCGACCACCAGCAGGGCATGCAGTCCACGGCGCCGGGCCAGCTCATGGTCGCGTGTGAGCAGCACCCGGTTTTCCGCTCGGGCCAGGCGCGCCAGTTGGTGATCGTTCAGGCCGGCATCGAACAGGGTGTCGTAGCCCAGAATACGCAACCATTTGGCCAATGTGCCTAACATAGCATCGGCGATGAATCTCATGGATAATACTCAGCTCACGATACTCAATGCTCAATTCGCCGTTTTGGCGCTACTCCTGCCGGCCGGTCTGCTGCTGATCTCCGGGGCCGGGCTGGCCGGTCGCCGTCCGGCCCGGTCGGCAATGGCCGGCCTAGGCGCGCTGGCCCTGGCCGTCGCCGGCTATTGGGCCTGCGGCTTTGCCTTCCAGATGGGCGGCGTCGGCCTGGTGAGCGATCTCCCTGACCTGGAAGGGCTGGCATGGGAGTGGGCCTCACCCCTGAACCTCGACTGGGGTGCGATGGGCCTGCGCGGCTTTTTGTTGCTGGGCGAAGCCTCGACCCCGACCGCCTTGTCGCTCTTCCTGGCCTACCTGCCGGCCGTCGCCGTGGCGGTGCTGCTACCTATGCTGGCGATTCGCGAGCGGATGCCCGGCTGGATGGCCGCCCTGAGCGGGCTGCTGGTGGCGGCCCTGGTCTATCCCGTTGCCGGCAACTGGTTCTCGGGCGGTGGCTGGCTGATGCACACCGGTCAGACATTGGGCTACGGCCATGGGTACGTCGATCCGGCCGGCATCAGCACAGCAGCCTTGATAGGCGGGCTGGCTGCGCTGTTGGGCATCGCCTTCTTCGGGCGGCGCTTGCCGCCTCTGCCTGAGGGCGAGCTGCCCACCCTGCCACCAGTCCACCTACCGGTCATGGCCGCGCTGGGCGCTCTCCTGGTCGCCATCGGGGGAGCCGCCTCGGCCGGTTCCAACCCGATCCACGTCCAGGCCGGTCTGTCTATTCCCCTCGCCAGCGTCAACCTAATGCTGGCCGCCGCGGGCGGCGCGCTGGCGCCCAGCCTCTACACCTGGCTGACCACGGGCGCCGCCGACTCGTTGATGGCCGCCAGGGGCACCGCTGCCGGCGTGCTCAGCATCGCCGCCGCCATGGCTTTTGCGCCGCCGTGGGCAGCGCTGGCCCTGGGCGTCGCCGCCGGGCTGCTGGTGCCGCTGGTCACCTTCCTGGTACGCTATGCCCTTCACGTCGACGATCCCACCGGCGCCGTGCCTATCGGGCTGCTGGGCGGCATCCTGGGCATACTGGCGCCAGGTATCTTGAGTGACGGCCGGTTTGGCCTGGGGTGGAACGGGATCGGCGCCGAAGTCTACCGAGGCGTGGCCGGCCAGGGTGTGACCGGCCTGTTAGCCGCGCCGGGCATGGCCGCCGACTGGCCGGGACAGATCAACGCCCAACTGGTAGGTCTGGCCGCCGTGGCCGCGCTGACGGTGATTCTGGTTGGAATCCTATCCCTAGTTTTAAAAGTGCTCCTTCTCCTGTGGCGATCTACCCCCACGCCCGAGGGAGAAGCGGGTTCTACACCTTCTTAAACTTGGGCAATTTGCCCTTTTCACCAAGTGTATCGAATATCCAGCCGACACTCTGCTGGGTATGAATGCGCCAGATGGCATGGGCCAGGATCCTTGCCGTCGATAGAACTTTGATCTTGCCCCCCATCGCTTCCCTGGCCGAGGCTGTGGTGTCTGACAGGATGAGGCTCTCCAGCTCTGACTGCGCCACCGCCTCCGCCGCCCCAGGCGTCAGGTCGGCGTGAACCACAGCGGCATGCACCTCGGTGGCGCCCCTCTTCTTAAGCAGCTTGACCACTTCCAAAAGGGTCCCGCCCGACTGGATGATGTCGTCAAAAACCACAGCCGGCCGCCCTGCCACATCTCCCACCATCTCCATGATGGTCGGCTCGTCCTCTGGTCCGCGCCGCTTGATAGCGATGGCCATCTCGTCGCCGGCAGTGTCATGGGCCAGCTTTACCTTGAGGTGATTGCGGAATTCGGTGGCCCGCGCCACTCCTCCCGCGTCGGGCGACACGACGACGGCGTCTCTTAGCCCCAGTATGTCCCGAAAGTGAGCCCCCATCGCCAGGGCCATGCGCATATGGTCCACCGGGATGTCGAAGAAGCCTTCGATGGCCGGTGTGTGCAGATCCACAGTCAGCAAGCGGTCGGCGCCGGCGGTGGTGATCAGGTTGGCCACCAGTTTGGCGGTGATCGGTTCGTGACCTTTTTTCTTCTTCTCCTGCTTGGCATAAGCCATGTAGGGGACCACTGCGGTGATCCGCCCGGCCGAGGCCCGCCGCGCCGCATCGATCATTACCAACAGCTCTACCAGGTTATCGTTGATAGACTGGTAGGTACAGACCCCTTTCTTTTGATCGGCAGGGGCGCCACGCCCGGTGGCCAGGCAGGGCCGCTCCAATGGACTGCGGTGCGACTGGCAGATCGGTTGGAGAATAAACACGTCGGTGCCCCGGACCACACAGTCCAAGTCTACCTTGACCTCGCCGTCAGGAAAACGTCCCACCTTGGAGTTTTCGAGTGGCAATCCCAATTCTTTGGCGATCTTGACTGCCAGGTGCATGTTGGCATTGCCAGCGACCAACTTGATCTCGCCAAAGTGCCGCTTTTGATCTATCATTTCCCTTCTCCTGTGCGCATCTTGGCAGCCAGAGCGAAAGCCGTCTCTACCGCATGCAGCGGGCTGTCAGCCCGGACGATGGCGGTGGCGGGCCGCCCTTGTTGGGACAGCTCCCAGGTGCCGAGACCAACGACCGGCCGCCCCATCTTGAGCGCCAATCCAATCTCCGACAGGGTGCCATAGCCGCCACTGACAGCTATGACCACGTCGGCACTGCGAACGACGACGGCATTGCGCGCATCGCCCAGGCCGGTGACCACCGGGATGTCTACGTATCGGTTAGCCTCACGGCGATCCATGCCGGGCAGAATGCCGACCGTGATCCCGCCCTGCGCCTTGGCTCCCTGACAGGCCGCCTCCATAACCCCACCCCGGCCGCCACAGACGAGCACAGCGCCCCGGCGGCCTATCTCCTGGCCCACAGCCCTGGCCAGGGCAGCCACCGGTTCGTCACACAGCGCCGAGCCGACGACGGCAACGAACAGGGGCCGCTCAGCCACCAGCCCACCCCTGCAATCCAGCCTCGATCAGGGTGGTATAGGCCGCGCCGGTCGGTCGCAGATCGCTCTTGATATAGGCCACCGAAGTGACGGCCATCTCGTCTAGTGCGCCGGCCATCTCCGCAGCCAACGCGGCCACAGCCTGGCCGATATCGCGCGCCTCGGCACCGGAGGCATAGTGTTGGACGCGGCCCAGGGTCAAATGAGGGCTGAACGGCCGCTTTTCGACTGGGAAACCCAGGGGAGCGACGTGCGACTCGACGGCTTGCCACAGCCGGGCAAGAGAGCCAGACGGATCCTGGACGCCGACCCACACCACGCGCGGCCGGCGGGCGTCGGGAAAGCAGCCGACCCCACCCACCGTGACGGCGAAACCTGGGATCTCTCCGGCAGCCCGGGCCAGGGCTGCCTTGACCTGTTCGACTTTTTCCGAGGGCGTGTCACCCAGGAATTTGAGCGTCAGGTGGATCCCCTCCGGCTGTACCCAGCGCACAGTGCGCGGCGGCACGGCGCCCCGCAGCCGGGCTTGGATATCCGTCAGCGTGGCCTTGAGCTCTTGGTCCAGCTCAACGGCTATAAAAGTCCGCAGGATCTGCATGGCTCGCTCCTAGATTCTTCGCTTCACCCATCCCCTCCATCAGAAGGGGGGATCGCCGTGAATGAAAGTTTTAGCAGGCGGCAGGCGTTGCCGCCCAGCATCTGGTCGAGACTGGCCGGCGGCATGTCCACTGCCCGCATGCGCCGGATAAACCGCCCCGGCGGGATGAGCGGATAGTCACTGGCAAACAGAACCTTGTCAAGTGCGCAGCGGGCCGCCAGGCCAAAGATGCCGTCGTCGTACAGGTAGAGGGAGGCGGCGGTGTCGTAGTAGACCCGGCCCATGACGCGGGCCACCTCGGGCATCATCTCGTAAAACACGGCGCCCCCACCCCAGTGAGCGCAGACCAACGTAGCATCGGGAAAGAGGCGGGCAAAGCGCACCACCTGATCGGGCGTCACGGTGCCCTTGCCGGGGTAGAGGTGGCCGACCGGCTCACTGCAATGGGTCAGGAGAAACATGTCGTGGGCGACCACGGTCTCGACGATGGGGGCCATGACCTTCTCGTCGTCCAGGCGGTAGCCCTGGCCATCGGGCATCAGCTCTCCCACACCACGCAGCCCTGCTGCGGCGCAGCGCTCGATCTCGCGGACCGCCTCGGCGCCGGCCAGGGGGTTGACGATGGCCAGGCCGATGAGGCGATCGGGATAGCGGGCCACCGACTCGACGACGTAATCGTTCTCCAGCCGGCAGAACTCCATGTCGCGCCAGCCAAAGCCGCAGACGACGGCGCGATCCACCGCCGAGCGATCCATCTCGGCGACCAACTCATCGGCGGAGCACAGCCGCGCTTCGGGATCGACATACAGCTCGCGGAACCAGGCATCGCGGACCAGGCACTCGTCGCGCCGGGCCATGATCTGTGGCGAAGTAATGTGGGTATGAAAATCGACGATCACACGGACTCTCCAAGGAGATTATAGCACAAGGCAGGACAAAGGTAAAGAGCGGCGAGGGCCTGAGTGCAGGTCAAAAATCCCACCACACTATGAGCCAGATGTGGATCCAACAGGGCTACTGGTTCTGTCAGCGGCTGCGCAGGCGGGGGTTGAGGATGCTGTCGAGGGCAAAGCCGACCATGGCGAAGGCCAGGCCGGTGAGCATCATCAGGCCGATCGGCTCCAAGACCCAGTAGTAGTGCCCCTCGAAGGCGCCCTTGGTGATCGCATCGTAGACGATCTTGCCCCAGGTCGGGATATGCAGATCGCTTACGCCCAAGAAGGCCAGCGTCGCCTCGAAAAAGACGTAGGTGGGGATGAGGATGACCAGTTGAGGGATCAGGAGGGGCATGATGCGCGGCACCAGGTAGCGCAGGATGATCCGGCCGTTGCTTGCGCCGTAGGTCTGGGCGGCTTCGATGTAGGGCGCTTCCTTAACCTGGACAAAGATGGCCCGGTAGTTCTTGACGGCACTGCCAAAGATGCTAAGCAGGACCATGACACCCAGGATGGCCCAGATGCTCTTGGAGTAGACGTAGTAGATCGTGATGGCGATAGGCAGGGCGGGCAGGATCATGTTGACCTCGGTGAGGCGCTGGACGAGGTCATCGACCCAACCCCCAAACCAGGAGCCGACGGCGGCGATGATCATCGACGCGAACGACGTGACGACCGCCCCCACTAACCCGAAAGCCAGGGCGACCGGCATCCCCCACAGCAGGCCGGTCAGCAGGTCGCGGCGGGCATCGTCGGTCCCGGCCAGGCCATAGACCCGGCCGTCGAACACCACTTCGGCGTCCAAGTCGCCGCCCGCTTCGAACGTAAACCCTTCGAGACGCAGGGTGTAGGCGCCTTGAAGGGGAACAGGCTCGGCCACAGCCGGATCGGCAAAGAGGATCGCCGCGGCCGGGAGCCCGCCCCTTCCCCGCAGCGACTGTTTCTTGCGGACCTCTTCAGACAGGTATTTGTCGGGAATGTGCTGCGTGGCGATATACCTCTGGCCGGTCACCACCGAAAAGCTACCCAGGTCTAGCTGCCGGCCATCAGGGGTCAGCCAGGTCATGGAGACGAAGGGCCGTTTCTCGTCGTATTTGGGGAAAAAGCGAACGATCATATCCTGCGAAAAGCCACCATACGGATAGTCGAGGGTGAAAGAGATGGTCACCGTGTTCACCCCCTTGGCGTCCTGCTCGACAGTCTTGAGTCCGGCGCCACTCCGGCTGTCCATGATCATCGTGGGGGGCAGGTCGTCCTTTCTGAAAAAGTTAACCCAGGCCGGCATGGCGGTCTGCGGCCTGATGTAGTTGTCTTCGTTCTCTGGCTGCCACGCCGCGACCGCCTGGTCGTAAGGGATGGCGATCAGGGTATAGATCGAGACGCCGATCAGGAGGGCGATGATCGCCAGGCCAACTAAAGCCGACGGATAGCGCCAGATCTCGCGGAGTGAGCCCCATAGCTCACCGGCCCTTGCCCGCCGGGTTTTGATCCGGCCCGCAGGAGACGCCTGCGCTCCTCCGGGGCCAGAAGTGTTCCAGTTTACCCGAGGCCGGCGCGGCAGATCGGAACGCCGGCGCAGCGGCCAGAGGCGGAAACGCCTTTTCTGCGATCGAGGCATCTTGAAGGCCTTGTCCGCCGTGGAGCTGCCGATCTTGACTCTGGGATCGACGAGGGCATAGACGATGTCCAGGAAAAAGACGGTCATGGCCAGGAGGTAGGCGAACATGACGATGAGGCCAATCACGACCTCCTGGGCATTGCCCTTCACGGCCTTGATGAAAAGCTGGCCGATGCCGGGCCAGTTAAAGAAAACCTCCAGGACAATGACCCCTTGCCAGAAGCTGATCATGAGCAGGGCAAAGTTGGTAATGATGTAGGGCAGGGTCGGCTTGAGGACATAGCGCCACTCGATCGTCCGCGGCGGCAGGCCCTGGGCCCGGGCCAGATCGACATAGTCCTCGCCGGCGTGGATCAGGAAAAAGGTCCGCCAGGCATAGACGCTCTGGAAGAAGGTGGCGAGCAGGATGGCAGCGATGGGCAGGATCGTGTGCTTGAGCACGATGGGAATGTACCCCCAGGCGGTGGCGGGCGGAAATGTGTCGAACATGCCGCCATAGGGCAGCAAGCGCAGCTCAGCAGCAAAGATGAGGACCAGGACGACGCCGTAAACCCAGTTGGGAACGGAAGAGATGGGCGACAGGGCGATGGCGATCTTGTCCCACAGGCTGCCATACCTCTTGGACAGGGCCAGGGCCGCCAGGACGCTTGAGAAAAAGAGCAGGAGGTTGGCGGCACCCACCAGAAAAAGGGTGTTTGGCGTGCGTTCCAAGATGATCGCCTGAACGTCGTGCGAAGTCCCGCCGCGCGTCTCGGCCAAAAAGGTCTGGCCCCAGTCGAGGGTAAGGCCCCGGACGAACCAGCGGGCGCAGCGCAGCAGGAAGGGCTGGTGCAGCCCGGCGGCTTCCTCCATGGCCCACCTGGTCTGCTCGGTCGCCTCGGCGACCTCTTCGATGGTGGCTTCCGGCATCGACAGGCTTATGAAATTAAGGCTCTCGGCGATATTGGCCTCGGCGATCTTGTCGATGTAGCCGCCATAATTGATGACGATGATCGACAGGAACACGCCGATGGCGACCATCAAGGACAGCACGAGCGCCCTAGTGGCGATGTACTTGCCGATTCTGAAAAGGGCGCGAATGGTGGGACTCACCGCCGTCCGTTCACGGCTAAGCTGGATGGGCTGTACCGAGGGCTCGGCTGGAGCGCTGACCGGTCGAGCCTCAGACGGCTCTTCTAGCAGCAGCTCCCGCCTGGTGCGGGCAGGCGGCACAGGGGCGGATGCCGCGCCGACAATCTGGGACAACTGCGACCTGGCTGCTCGATTCTCGGGGTTGATGTCCAGCACCCGCCGGAGGGCATAGGCCTGCCGGCCGGGATCGGTGAGGGCAAAGCTCAGCAAATGCCAGGCCCGCTCGTTGTTCGGGTCGCGCCTGATGATCTCAGCCAGAAGGACGCGAGCCTCCTCGAGCCTGGTCTCCTTTACGAGCTGCAGGGCTGTGTCTAACGCCGTTGCCTGTGCCTGGTCCATTGCACTGGTCCGCCCGCACCAGCCGACTTGGCTTTTAGCCAGAAAACGACTAACGTCGTTACTACGAAAGGTCGCAGGTCCGTCAGTTGCTCCGGGCTATGGTCGGATGAATCCCTATCGTTTAACGCCGTCCGGCCGATTTCGTTCAGCCGGCTGATAATGAACCCTCCCGCAGGTCAAGAAACCTGCGGGAGGACGTCAGTCTACGAGCAAAGAGGGCAGATGCTCAGCGCTTGCGCAGGCGGACGTAGTAGGCGGTGCCTATCACCCCAAGGACCAGGCCGGCAACCGATGCTCCGGCCGCCAAAAAGTTTAGGAAGAAGGTCGACTTGACGACGTGGAGGACCATCAGCCAGGGGATGACGGCGCCGAACAGGACCAGCACAAAGCCGATGACAAAGATCAGCCTGGGGTCCCTCTCTATCATTTGTACAACCAGCACGAGCAGAAATGGCCGGGCTTGGTCTCAAAGTCGGGCGGCTCCTCGACGTTGCACAGACCGTCGATCATGTGCGAGCAGCGCGGATTGAACCGGCATCCCGGCGGCGGCTTGATCAGGCTGGGCGGCTCGCCCGGCGGCACCTCTTTGAAGACGAGCAGGTTGTGCGGATCGGGATCGGGGCTGGCCTCGAGCAGAGCCCGGGTGTAGGGGTGGAGCGGGTTGTGCAACAGCTCATCCACCTGGCACTTTTCGACGAGGTTGCCGGCGTACATGACAAAGATCCGCTCGGAAAAGTAGCGGACGGTAGACAGGTCATGGGTGATGTAGATGACCGCCAGATTGTGCGAGGCCTGCAGTCCGCGCAACAGACGCAGGATCTCGACGCGCACCGAGGCGTCGAGCATCGACACCGGCTCGTCGGCCACGAGCAGCCTGGGGTTCATGATCATGGCCCGGGCGATGACCATGCGCTGCTGCTGGCCGCCGCTGAGCATGTGGGGGAACTTGGGAAGAAAGTCGTCCACCGGCGTCATCTTGACCTCTTCCATGACCTTGACGATCCGCTCCCGCCGCTCCTGCTTGCTCTTGATGCCGTTGATGACCAGCGGCTCACCCAGGATTTTCTCCGCGCTCATGAAGGGCGGCAGCGCGCCGTAGGGGTCCTGCTGGACATAGCCCACCTGAGAGCGGTACCAGCGCAACTCTTTCGCCGACTTTAATCCGATATTCTTGTCCTCAAAGATGATGTCGCCCTTGGTAGGGCGGTACAGCCCCAGGATCGTTTTCATCAGGCTGGACTTGCCGCAGCCGCTCTCGCCGACGACGGCGACCGATTCACCATAGTGGAGATCAAAGTTCACGCCGTCCACGGCCTTGACCCAGCCGGCATGGCCAAAGCCAAAGCGCCTCAGCTCGAACCAGACGTGGAGATCCCGGACAGACAGGAGCGCGCCGTTCCCTGTCCCCTGTGCAGGGGTGGTCTCTGGCGTATCGCCTATGCCGCTTGCAGCCAGCGGTTCAATAGGGGGTGTGTTTTCAATGGTTTCCTGGAGTCGATCTTTAGTAGACATGCTATGCTCCTGTCTCACGCTTGCAGCCAGCATCGGACCTGGACGCGGCCCTTGCGGATGATGGGCGGATCTTCGTCGCACTTGTCAAAGCGGTACGGGCACCGCGGCGCAAAGCGGCAGGCCGGCGGCAGATCGACCAGGCTGGGCGGCTGACCGGGGATGAACTCGGGATCTTGAACCGCCCGCAGCCTGGGCACACTGGCCAACAGCTTTTGCGAGTAGGGATGAAGGGGTGTGGTGAAGAAGGTGGCCGAGTCGTTTACCTCGACGATCTCGCCGGCGTACATCACCACCGCCCGATCGGCCAGCTCGCTGGAGGTGGCGATGTCGTGGGTGATGAGAATAAAGCTGATCTGCAGGTCTTCCTTGATCCGTTTGAGGGTGTTAAAGATGTTCGCCTGGGTCAGCACATCGAGTGCGGAGGTCGGCTCGTCGAGGACGACCAGCGCCGGCGCGGTCACCAGCGACATGGCCAGGGCCACCCGCTGCCGCATGCCGCCGCTCAGCTCAAAGGCATAGCGGTTGATAAAATCGACCGGCACCCCCACGTGCTGGAACATGCGCTTGGCCTGGGCCATCGCCTGGTCCTTGGTCACCCCGTGGTGGACGATCATCGGCTCGGCGACCTGATCCCCTACCTTCAGGACCGGGTTGAGGGCGTTCATGGCCGCCTGGGGCACGAGCGACATCTTGACCCAGCGGATCTGGCGGCGGAACTCTTCTTCCGACAGGCCCATCGTCTCTACTTCCTCGAGGTAGACCTTGCCGGTGTAGGTGTCGATGTTGCGCGGCAGGAGGCGCAGGATGGCCTTGGCCAGGGAGCTCTTGCCGCAGCCCGACTCGCCAAGGACCACGATGGCTTCGTTGTAGCCGAGATCGAACGACACGTTGTCGACGGCCCGCACGGCGCCTGCCCTGGTGCGAAAGTACATCACCAGGTCTTCGATGCGCAGCACATTGTTGTCTGGAGCTTTGACTTCGGACATTGGTTACAGCCCTCTCAACCTTGGATTGAAGATGCGATCGAGCGAGAACCCCAACATGGCGAAAGCCAATCCGGTAAGGACCAGCAGGGCCGCGGGCTCCAGCACCCAGTAGTACTGCCCTTGATACAGGGCGCCGTTCCCCTGGGCGTCGTTGATGATCTTGCCCCACGTCGGCAGGGTCGGATCGCCCAGCCCCAGAAAAGCCAGCGCGGCCTCGAGGAAGACAAAGCCGGGGATGGCGGCTACCAACTGGGGAATGAGCATCGGGACAATGCGCGGGGTCAGGTAGGAAAAGATGATCCGCCAGTTACCGGCGCCATAGGCCCGGGCGGCTTCGATGTATGGCGCTTCCTTTACCTGGAGGAAGATAGCCCGGTAGGTCAGAATCGCCCCGCCAAAGATGCTCAGCGCAATGACAGCGCCCAAGATCACCACAATGCTCTTGGAATAAAAGAGGCCGATCATCATCAGGATCGGCAGGAAGGGCAGCACCATGTTGACCGCAGTGATCCGTTGGACAATGGCATCCACCCAACCGCCAAACCAGGTGGCGATGGCGGCGATGGCCATGGTGAGGAGCGTCGTCCCCAACGCAGCCACCAAGCCAAAGGCCAGGGCGACAGGGGTTCCCCACAGCAGCCCCACCCTCAGATCGCGGCGGAGGTGATCGGTGCCGGCTATCCCGTAGACCTTGCCGTACAGCACAAACTCGGCGTCCACGTCCGAGTCGGGCTCAAAGGTGGTGGCGCTGACGCGCACCTTATAGGTACCCCTGACCGGGGGGGTCAGCCCTGCCTTTGGGTCGGCTACGAACAGCCCCTGCTCGGGCGACAGCCCGGCCAGCCGGCGCTCGAGCTTGGTGTCCTGGGAAAAGGGGTAGGTCTTGGCATTCCCCGAGCCAAAATCCGCGACCCGGATTGCCTCGCCACCGGGCGGCAGCCAGGAGATCGCCAGGTGCGGCTGCTTCTCGTCATATTTGGCCTTGAAGAACAGGCTCATGTCGTCCGGGAAGGTATCAAACTGATAGTCAAAGGTGTAGGTCATCACGATGGTGTTTACGTTGTTCTCGCCCGGATAGAGGACCTTTTCCGCCGAGCCATCCGCGCTGCTCAGGAACATGGTCTCGGGCACCTTCTGGCTCTTGAACAGGTTGGTCCAGGCCGGCGGCGCGTTGCGCGGATATTGCTCCCAGATCCCCTCCCCGCCACGCCACAGGCGGATCGCTTCCTTGTAGGGGATGGTGATTACGGCATAGAGCGAGATGCCGATCAGCAGGGCGATAATGGACAATCCGAATATGGCCGATGGGTAACGAAGCAGCTCTTTGAAGGTATTGCGCAGCGCTTTCATCCCGCCCTCCCTGCGCCGCTGCCGATCCTGACGCGGGGATCGACCAGCGCATAGATGAAATCGAGAAGGAAGATGGTCATCGCCAGCAGGTAGGCATAGACAACCGCCTCGCCGACAACGACCGCCGTCTCGTACGCCTGGATGGCACGGTACAACTGCCGTCCCAGTCCCGGCCACTGAAAGACCGTCTCAAAGATGATCGCCCCGGTCCACAGGGCGATCAGGGTCAGGGCAAAGTTGGTGATGATCGTCGGCAGGGTCGGCCGGAGGATGTAGCGGCGCTCGATATCTTTGGAAGTCAGCCCCTTGGCCTTGGCCATGTCGACGTAATCTTCGCTGGAGTAGATGAGAAAAAAGGTCCGCTGAGCGAACGATCCCAAAAAGATTCCGCTCAGGGTCCAGGCTGCCAGGGGCAAGATCATGTGCTTGGCCACGCTCAGGGCGTAGGCCAGTGGAGTCTCAGGGGGCGGCGCGTCGGTCAACCCGCCGAAGGGCAGCCAGCCGAGGAGTGCAGCAAAGATCAGGATCAGGAAAATGCCATAGAACCAGGCGGGAGCCGACGAGGTTGGCGCCAGGACTACGAACATCTTGTCCAGCCAACTACCGTACTTGCGGGACAGGGACAGCCCGATCAACAGCGACGAGAAAAACAGGATGAGGTTGCCCGTCCCGACCAGCAGCAGGGTCGGCGGCAGCCGTTCCAAAATAATGTTCTTGACATCTTTCGACCCGGCGTCACTGGTCATCTGTTGGGCGCGTCCCAGGTTGAGCGTCAGGGCATCCTTGAGAAGGACAAAGCTGCGCTGCAGGAACGGCTTGTCAAGGCCCAGCCGCTTTACCTGGATCTCGATCAGCATCGCCCTCTGGTTCGCCTTTTCAGCTTCAGACAGCGCCTTGTAAGCCGGATTCGTGGCGAGCGCCATGCTGACGGTTTCTTCGATCTGCCCGCGCTGGATCTTGTCGACGTGCCCGCCCATGTTGGCGATGAGGATGGTCAGATAGACGCCGATGACGACGGTGACAAACAGGCTGACCACCCGGATAGCCGAATAGCGCAGCATCCGCATCAGGGTGCTCGATCCCGACTTGTTTTTTTCCGGAACCGCCTCCACCGGGGCCTCAACAGCTACACTTGCCTCGGCCATAATCCCTCCTTTGGGGGAGCAGCCCGCTGTGGCCGCCCTCTTAACAAGCAGGCCCGATGGGGGCAAGAACTGCCTCACCCCCACCGGGCCTGGACATACATCACTCGCTTACTTGCTCACAAACTCATAGTCGCTGATGCCCGGAATGCTGACCACATTCGAGGAAACCACCACCTCAAGCTTGTTCGAGCCGGCGGCCAGCTTGCCGGTCACGTCCGCGCCAAGGGTGACGGTGTAGTGCCCCTCTTCAGCAGCCGTCGCCGGGCCGCTGGCGATCAACGCGCCAGTGGCGTCGAACACCAGGTACTTGACCTCGGCAATGTCCGCAGCCGGGTAGGGCTGGTCCTGGAAGGTGACAAAGACGTCGTACACAGCTTCCGTGCCGATGGCGACCTCACCCGGACCGTCGACCTCGATGACCGGGACGGCGGGTATGCCAAAGCGCGCCCACTTGGACGCCGGATCGGGGTACTGCTCGAAGCGGCGCAGAGTGAGCGTCTTTTCGACGGGGAAGGCCTTGTCCAGCCAGAAGGGACCGCTGCCGACCCAGAAGTGACCCTGGAGGCCGTACCACTTTTTCAGGTTCGTCCAGCGGGCTGCCACTTCGTCTGCATCGGCGAACTGGCCCAGCGTCGCCTCGTAGGGCAGCGTGGGGGTCATGACCAGCGTGTCCAGGTCGGCCTTAAGGATGGGCAGGCTTGGGCCGGCGATGAAGCTCATCCACTCGATGCCCTTGGCGCCGGCCTTGTCGGTGGAGAAGGCCAGCTCGCCCTTGGCGTCGGCGATGGAGCCCAGCGCGATAGTGTGCCACGGCGCCTCACCGTAGGCGTAGTTGGGGAACCAGGTGGTGACCATCCACTCGGCGTCCAGGTAGAAGGTATCGTCGTAGGTGGTGATGACCAGCGGATCGGTCGACTCGATGACAATGCCCTTGAAGTGGGACAGGAACGCCTCAACGCTCGGCACCTGCGCCTCGTCATAGATGGCGCTCTCGGCCTTGCCGGGGTCAAAGTTCATGATCATGAACATGACAAAGTCGGCGACCGAAATCGGGCTGCCGTCGTGCCATTTGACCGTAGCGAACATGTCCTTGGGGTAGGCGACGGTGATCTTGCTGTTGGCTTCCACGGTCTGGGTGTACTTTTCGGCAGCGGTGATGAACTTTTGGTTGGCCGCGTCCCAGTCAACCCAGGCCTCGGCCGGCACTTCGATCTTGGGCTCGAAGGTCAGCGTCAGCCAGTCGAGCGTCTTGAGGACAGGCAAACCCTCTTTGACCACGACATCGCAGCTCTCGATCCGCTGCGGCCAGAACAGGCCGGTGTAGGGATCGGCGATGACGCCGCGGTCACCGGTGGCCCGGCCGGGGGTCTGGTCGTAGATCCAGTTGCTGCCGGCAATCGGGTTCCAGGGCTCAACCAGGACGCCGGGCTGCGAGACCCGCACCGTGCCGCCTTCTTGGCCTGTCCAGCGGATGGTGTAGGGCAGTAGCTGCGAACCGGCTACGCCGCCGGCCAGGTCGTAGGCGACTTCCAGCTTGGCGTTCTGCGGCGAAAAGCTGAGCTGATCCACCAGCCAGACGCGGGTCGAGTCTTCCTGCGCGCCCCAGAGGGCCTTTTCGAACAGCTCGCGCCGCTCTTCCAAGCTCGTAAAGTCGTTGACCCACAACTTTGAAGCTACGTCGTAGAACTCGGGCGTGTTGACGTAGGCCTGCCACAGCGGCGAGGCCGAGCCGAGGTTGGTGTAGAAATAGCCAAAGTTGGTGGCGTCGTCGCGGCTGACGGCGGTGGTGACCCAGCCGCCGGTGTAGAAGTGCATCTGACCTTCCGCCGGGTCGGCCTGGTTCCAGATGGGGGAGGCTTCACTGCGGGTCTTGTACTGGCGATCGGTGGTAAAGCCGACCGTTTCGAGCTGGTTGCAGATATAGTCGCCGATCTGGAGCCGCTCATCCTCGGTGCGGATGATGGCGATGATGACCACCGGCGCGTCTTTGTAGGTCCACTTGCCATCGACCAGCTTGGCGCCCATGGCCTCCAACTCGGTGGTCATGACTTCTTTGGCCTTGTCAGGGTTGTAGGCGTAGTAGGTCTCGATCGCGCGAAGGACATCGACGTACTTGGCGTAATCAGGGAAGGCCGAGTTCAGGCTGGTGACCTTGATCTTGCCCAGGCCGCCATAGATCTCCTGGACCATATAGTCGCGGTCAATCAGCCAGTTCATCGCCTCGCGGATCTTGGCATTGCTGAACGGGTTGAGCCGGCCATCGGCAAACTCGGGGCCGGACGGGTTGAAGGTCAGCTCGGTGTAGGAGCCGAAGGCGTTGGTGTAGGACAGGTTGGAATCTTCCTTGACCGTCTTGAATATTTCGGTGTCGCCTACGGAGTAGGCATAGATGTCGATGTCGTTGGCTTGGAGCTGCTTCACGGCGGCTTGGGCGCTGTTCTGCTCGGTAAAGACGAGCATGTCAACCCAGGCGCCGGTGCGCTTGGACGGCTCGGGTGTGGCCGTGACCACAACCTGGACTTCGACCGTCTTTTCGACTTCGACGACTTCCGGTGGAACCGTCACTTGCACTTGTACTTCGACCGTCTTTTCTACTGCCACTTCGACGGTCTCTTTTTCTGTGACGACCACGGGGGTGGCTTCCGGGCCGCAGGCCGACAGCAGCATGCTGGCAATGATTACCAGCCCGAGCAAAATCGACCACTTTTTGTTAGAAAACATCGTCTCCTCCATTTCGTTTTCTAGTGATTTTGGTTCAACTTGTACGCGCAGGTGTGGGGCACCTGCCAACACACACAGACCCAGCGATCACCTCCTTTCGAATTCTCCACCCAGGGCAACACAACGGCCTGAGGCGGGACAACCCCGCTGGCGGAGCGTATCCATTATATCACACCGCCAAGCTTGTGTCAAGGATGCTCGCCATAAAGGCGCATCCGACTAGGACGCACGATAGCAGGCCACCCAGTGGCCGCCACCCACGTCGGTGAACTCGGGCTCTTCTTCTTTGCAGATGTCCATGACCACCGGACAGCGCGTGCAAAAGTGGCAGCCGAGCGGCGGATTGGCCGGACTGGGCACGTCGCCCTCCAGAATGACCCGGCGGCGCTTTTCTTCCACGACCGGATCGGGGATCGGAACCGCCGACAGAAGCGCCTGGGTGTAGGGATGCAGCGGATTGTCGTAAAGCTCTTTGCGACCGGTCAATTCGACGATCTTGCCCAGATACATGACGGCGATCCGGTCCGAGATGTGGCGCACGACCGACAGGTCGTGGGCGATGAAAAGATAGGTCAGGTTAAACTGCGTTTGCAGCTCTTCCAGGAGGTTGATGATCTGAGCCTGGATCGAGACGTCAAGGGCCGAAATCGGCTCATCGCAGACGATAAAGTCGGGCTGCACCGCCAGGGCGCGGGCCACGCCGATGCGCTGCCGCTGCCCGCCGGAGAACTCGTGCGGGTAGCGGTTGACAAAATAGGGGTTGAGCCCGACGATCCTCAGCAGCTCCTGCACCCGCTCGCGGCGGGTCTGGCCGGACGAAATGTTGTGGACAACCAACGGCTCGCCGATGATATCGCCCACGGTCATGCGCGGATTCAGCGAGGCGTAAGGGTCCTGGAAGATCATCTGCATCCGCCGGCGCATGTGGCGCAGGCGCTCACCACTCAACTTGGTCAGGTTGTTGTCTTCGAAGAACACCTCCCCAGACGTAGGGCGATAGAGCTGCAACAGCGCCCGGCCGGTAGTCGATTTGCCACAGCCCGACTCGCCGACCAGTCCCAGCGTCTCACCGCGCTTGATGTCGAAGGAGATGCCATCCACTGCCTTGATGGCCCCGACCTTACGCTGGAAGAGAAGGCCACGCGTGATGGGAAAATGCATCTTTAGGTTACGAACCTGGATCAACGTTCCGTTTTCTGTCATAGGTGTATTTGATCCTCTTTCAGCAGATGTCCAAGACTAAGCCTGGGCTTCCGGGCCATTTCCGCCCCGGCGCTTGGGCGACTGGGTCGTGACGTCTACCCAACAGGAGATGCGGTGACCAGGGCTCACCGGTTCCAGGCTGGGCAGGTCGGTATGGCACTTGTCGATGGCATACGCACAGCGCGCCTCAAATGGACAACCAACCGGCAGGTCGATCAGGTCCGGCGGCAACCCCTCGATCGGCTGCAGCTTTTCTTTGCGCAGCTCATCCACGCGGGGGATCGATTGCAGCAGGCCCAAGGTATAGGGATGGCGGGGGTTGGCATACACCTCTCTGACCACCGCCTCCTCTACCACATAGCCAGCATACATGACCTGCACCCGGTCGGCCAAGCCGGCGACTACGCCCAGATCGTGGGTGATCCAGATGATTGCCATGCCGATCTCGTCGCGCAGCCGCTTGACCAGCTCTACGATCTGGGCCTGGATCGTCACGTCCAGGGCAGTGGTCGGCTCGTCGGCGATCAGCAACTGGGGGTTGCAGGCCAGGGCCATGGCGATCATTGCCCTCTGGCGCATGCCACCAGAGAACTGGTGCGGATAGTCGTTCAGGCGCGCCTCGGCCTCGGGGATGCCCACCATCTTGAGCAACTCGGCGCTGCGCTTGAGGGCCTGGTCGTGCGACTGGTGCAGGTGAAGCTCCAGGGCCTCGCTGATCTGCCGACCGATGGTCAACACCGGGTTCAGGGAGGTCATCGGATCCTGGAAGATCATGGCCATCCGGTTACCCCGCACCTGGCGGACTTCGTCGTCGCTGGCTTTGAGCAGGTCGCGTCCCTGAAACAGCACGCTGCCGCCCACGATCTTGCCCGGCGGCTGCGGAATGAGGCGCATGACCGACAGGACGCTCACGCTTTTGCCGCAACCGCTCTCGCCCACGATGCCGAGGGTCTCACCCTCGTCCACGTGGAAAGAGACACCATTGACGGCCTTGACTACTCCATCTTGGGTGAAAAATTGAGTTCTGAGATCATTAACCTCTAGCAGAGGCATACGCATTCTCCTCAGTGTTTATGCCACGATCATGCAGGTCTGCCAGTCAGAGCTGAACGGACCTGCCTTGACGTCCAACCACCACACCAGGCGTGGGGATACAGAGCCCACGTCGGAAAACGGCACTCGATGAACCGTGCTCCCCAGGGGCCGGCTCATCTCGCCGGCCACCAACCAGCTCAGCAGGTGTCCCATCGTCGCCCTGAGCGCCGAGCATACCTGCGCCGTCCGCCGCGGCGGACGGGTCATCGCGGCAGCGCGGACCTCGCGCCAAACGCGCGGAGACGGCTCGACGGCACGCGCCATGGCGTGCAAGGCATCGGATATGAGCCAGTCCAGCTCATCCGGAGGCTCTTGCCTGTTACGACGAAAGCTCATAGACCATCTCGCGGGTGACGGCCAACGCGGTGCGAAAGACCTGGCCCTTGTAGCCATCATACAGCGCCTCGAATGCCGCCAGGTCCCCCTGGCGACTGCGGCAGATCAAGGCTCCATCGGTTTCCTGCGACATCGCCTGCCCCCTGTCTGCACCCCGACTAGGCCACAGCCACGATCAACGCTGCCCGCCGATCTACATCGTGCCCCGCATACGCGGGTCGAGCGCGTCGCGCAGCCCGTCACCGAGGAAGGTAAAGGCCATCACCACCAGCGCCACACAAATCGCCGGCGCCAGCAGGATCCAGGGCTGAGAGTTGATCGTCGTGTTCCCCTCCGACAACAGCACACCCCAACTGGTGACGAATATTTCCTTGGAGTTGGAGGCCGGGCGCAGGCCGATGCCCAGATAGCCGAGCACTGCCTCGACAATGATCATGCGCGGGATGGCAAAAGCCATCCACACCACCAGCGGGCTCAGGCAGTTGGGCAAGATGTGGCGCGACATGATGCGCGTGTCAGACGAGCCGATGCAGCGGGCCGCCTCGACAAACTCTTTGTTCTTGAGCGACAGCACCTGTCCCCGGACCAGCCGGGCGACGCCCACCCACGACACGACGGCCAGGGCGATAAACAGAAGCAGCAGGCCGTTCATCAACTGGCCGAGGACCGTATCGCGCAGTGAGATCATCATGATGATGTAGAACAACAGATCGGGGAAGGCATAGATCACATCGGTAATGCGCATCAGCAGGTTATCCACCGAAGGCCTGGAATAACCGGATACCAACCCGATGACTACCCCGATCGCCAAGATGATCAGCACCGGCGTCAAGCCGACGATCATCGACACACGGGCGCCATAGATGATCCGGCTCAACAGGTCCCGGCCGATGGAGTCTGTACCCAACAGGAATCTGGAGTCGCCGGCCTTGCCGGTGACCGATTTCTCCACCCAGGCGGGCGGCAAAGTGGATTTGCCGTCGTAGATCTTGAGCGGATCGTGGGGCGCCAGGAGAGGAGCAAACAGAGCCACAAAGACAAATATGACGATCACCACCATACCGACGATGGCGGCCTTGTTGCGGATCAGCCGCGACCAGGCATCGGCCCACAAGCTGCGCGATGGGCGGCTCAGGACCATAAGCTCGGACGAGTGCGCCGCAGAATCAGAAACAGTAGCCATTTACACCATTAACCTCCAACGCCTGTAGCACCAGGTCACAGCCACAGGTCGATCTACTCTACCTTGATCCGTGGATCGAGAAACCCGTAGCTGATGTCCACCGCCAAATTGGCTATGGCGATCAGCACCCCATAGATGAGGGTCGTGCCCATGATCATCGAATAGTCCCGGTTGGTGATCGACTGCACAAACTCCTGACCGATGCCCGGGAAAGAGAACATCCGCTCGATGATGAACGAGCCGACCAGCAGGCCGGCCAGGGCCGGGCCCAGAACGGTGACCACCGGGATCAGCGCGTTGCGCAGCATGTGCCGATAGATGACCGCCCGCTCGGCCAGGCCCTTGGCCCGCGCCGTCCGGACGTAATCCTGGCGCATGACCTCCAGCATCGAAGACCTGGTCAGGCGGGCAGTGAAGGCCATAGTGCCAAAGCCCAGCACCAGGGCGGGGATGACCCACATCTTGGGGCTGGACCACGACAACGGCACGACGGGAACCAGCTTGAGCGCCACGGCAAAGATGATGATCAGGAAAATACCCATGACAAAGTTGGGCACCGACACGCCGATGTTGGCGATGACGGCGCACAAGTAGTCGATCCACGTGTTTTGCTTGAGTGCGGCGGCGATGCCGGCGGGAATGCCAACGATGATTGCCAGCGTCAGGGACAGGATCCCCAAGCGCGCCGAATAGCCCATGCGGCTGTTCCAGAACGGCTGGCCCTCGGGAGCATCGAACAGGATATCCTGGACCGTGCGCCCGCGCTGGCGGTAGGATGGCCCCAGGTTACCGCAGATGGCGCCGCACACGAACGTGCCATCCTCTTCGAAATCGCCGATGATGTAGGCGACATACTGCCGCCACATCGGCTTGTCCAACCCGTATCTGTGGTTCAGCATCTCCTGGGTGGAGGGGTCCACCTGACGGCGACCAGGGTCGCGATCCCACGGGCCGCCCGGAGCGGCATGCATGAACAGGAAGGTCACAATCGTGATGGTGAACAGCACCGGGATCATCCACAACAGACGCCGGATAAGGAACTTGCCCATACGCTATCTCCACATTTGAAGGAGAGGAGCCGGTCAGCTCACTCCCAATGCCCACCGGGCAGGACTGACCGGCTCCCCCTTGTTATCACAATGCCTTACGGCATCATCGTGGTATCGATGTCGATCGTCAGCGGGCTGACGTTGCCGGCCCAACCGGCATCCTGCGGGGTCAGGACGACGCCCTTGACCCACGGCTTGATCAGGTAGGTGTTGACGTTGTTCCAGAAGAAGGCCACCGGGGCACCCTCGGTCAACAGATCCTGGGCCTGGGTGTACAGCTCTGAGCGCTTGGCCGGATCGGTCGTGGTGTCGGCCTCATTGACCAGGACGTCAAAGTCGGGGTTCGAGTAGGCGATCCGCTGGCCAAAGCCGCCGGTCTTCCAGTAGACGCTCAGCCAGTTCTGCGGATCGGGATAGTCGGCGCACCAGCCGAGGATGTACATCTGCGGCGCGGTGGTGATGTCCTTGGTCAAGGCGGTGTAGGTGGTGGACTCGACCGGGTTCAGCTCGATCTCTACCCCCAGGACGTCTTTCCACTTGGCGACCAGCCACTCGTTGCGCAGCCGGTTGCGCGGCGTGTCGCTGAAGGTGGCGGTGATCTTGGGCAGCTTGTCTACCGAGCCGTAGCTCGAGTCAGCGATCGCCTGCTTGGCGGCGGCGGGGTCAAAGCCCCAACGGGTCTCGCCTTCCTGGTAGCCAGGGTATCCCGGCGGAATCCAGGTCAGGGTCGGGCTGCCGAGGCCTTTGAGCACGTCCTTCACCCACGACTCGCGGTCGAGGGCCATGGCGAACGCCTCGCGCACCTTCTGATCGGTGAACGGCTCCTTTTGCTGGTGGAACATGAGGGCATAGGTGCAGGAGCCGGCGTAGATGTTGGCTTCCTTGGAAAGGGTCGGATCGGCCATCACCGTCTCCAGGTCTTCGGCCGCCAGACCGACGATGTCAAACTCGTCGTTCTTGTAGGCCTGGAACGAGACTGCCGAGTCGGTGATGTAGCGATACTCGATGTCGACGTTGGCCACGCCACCCCAGTAGTTGGGGTTGGGGGTGAAGTAGCTGCGAACGTACGGTTCCATCGATTGCAGGGTGAAGGGGCCGTTGCCGATCTGGAATTTGGAGCTAAGCCACCAGATCTCGCCACCCTCTTCGATATTCTCCTGCTTGGCCGGGTAGGCGACCCAGATGCCCATGATGGTGTGGAAGTAGGGCGCCGGCTTGGAGAAGGTCAGCTTCAGGACGCGGCAGTCGGCCTGCTCATAGTCGGTGCACGGGGCGCCGGCCATGTCCAGGGCAGCCACGCTCGCCTTGACCACTTCCTCGCAGGCAGCCTTTTCCTCGTCGGTCTGGCAAACAGCATTGCCATCGGCATCAGCGCCCGTCCGCCACTCTACCGAACCCTTGATCTCGTCGGTGATGGCGGCGTACTCGCCGGCGGTCTCGGGGTTGATGTTGCGCATGAGCGAGTACTGGTAGCGCATGGCGTTCAGCAGGGCGCCGTCGTTGTACTTGAGCCCTTCGCGGAGGGTAAAGGTCAGCTCGGTGGCGTCGGCGCTGTATTCCCACTTTTCAGCAGAGCCGGGGATCGTCTCCAGCTTGTCGTTGAATTTGGTCAGGCCTTCGTACATCAGGTTCAGGTGGGCAATTTCGTTGACAAAGGACGACTTTTGGGGGTCGACAATGTCAGGGTAGGAGCCCAGGTTGATGCGCAGCACTTTGGCCTTTTCGACCGCCTCTGGGGTGGCGGTGACGATAACCGGCGGGGATGTCACGACAACTTCCTTGACAGTCTCCTGGCCCGGCACGAGCTCGGTAATGACCACCGGCACCCCGGTTTGGATGATCACTTCGGGGGTGGCTGTCGGACCACAGGCGGTCAGAAGCATGGACGCGATCAGGACAAGACTGCCCAGAATCGCAAGCCTTTTGTTCATCTTTCTCTTCTCCCTCTCAGAATAGATTGATATTTGACCTACGGTTTGAGTTTCGATTTGCTAAATATTGGCGCTGTTTCACCTCCTTCTCTACAACAAGCAACTTTCAGTTCAGTCCTCAGTTAAAGTCGCCGGCTCACGCCTTGCCAGTAAATTGCCGGCCAAACGCCGATCGCCGGCTGCTAAGGAATACACAAGACCATGCCAGGATAGATGGTGTTGGCGGTCTGAACCGTCAGCCCATTGGCCGAAAGGATACCATAGGGATCCACGCCATAGTCCCTGGCGATCTGCCACACCCATTCCCCCGACTTGACGGTGTGACGAATGCGGCAGCCTGTGCTTCCGCCAGAGGAGCCCCCTGACGAAGTGGGAATACTCAACTTCTGCCCCTGATAGATCTGGTCGGGGTTGGTGATGCCGTTGGCGTTGATGATCGATTGGACGGTGACGCCGTAGCTACTGGCGATAGAATACAGGTTCTCGCCGGGCTGAACGACGTGCACGATCACATCGCCCGATGACGGGACGGCCGTGGGGACCGGGACGGCCGTCGCACCCGGGGCCGCAGTCGCCACCGGGGTAGAGACCGCGGGGGTTTCATACACCAACTCCGCCGTCGGGGTTCCCGGCCCTGGCGGCAAGGGGGTGAAAACCGAAACAACCGTCTCACCCGGTGCGGGAGTTGATCCGACCGGCGGTACGCTGGCCTGGGTTGCCTGTGTCTGCGGAACGGCAGGCGTCCGGGTAGGGGCCTCCTTGGTACAGCCTGCCAGGCTCACCATCATGGCTATCACCAACAGGAACAATCCGGCTATCGATAGTTTTCGTCTCATATTGCGACACCTCCCCATCGATTCATCACTGAACTCGATCAACTGACCGCGTGACTAGCTCCATCATACCACAACTATTGTCTGGCGTCAAGCAGCAGTCGTGCTTCCTAGCACTCAGCACTCCGGGCACAGTGCGCAATCGAACAGGGTTCTATTCTATGGCAATTAGCCAAATAGGCCATCCTCCAGTGACCTGCATATCGATTAACGCGGCGAGGGTCCGATCTGTTCAGATCGGCCAGCGCTGCAAGACCAGCCCGAGCGGATCGGCTAAATGACGCCCAGCTCTCGCCCGACCTTCTCAAAGGCCGCCAAGCCGGTGTCCAGGTCCTCGCGGCTGTGAGCCGCAGTGTTCATAACCCGGATGCGGGCCTGTCCCTTGGGCACGGTGGGGAAGCCCAGCGCCATAGCAAACACGCCGTTCTCGAACAACCTGCGAGAGAATTCTTTGGCCAACGGGGCTTCACCCAACATGATCGGGACAATGGGCGTTTGGCTGCGCCCGGTGTTAAAGCCCAGCTCAGCCATCCGCTGTTTAAAGTAGCCGGTATTGGCCCACAGTTTGTCCACCAGATCGGAGCTCTCTTCCAGAAGATCGACGGCCGCCAGGCACGCCGCCGTGTCGGGCGGGGTGGCGGCGCTGGAGAAGAGGAAGGGCCGCGCTTTTTGGCGCATGTAGTCGATGGCTACCGTCTTGCCGGCAATGACGCCGCCCATCACCCCAAATGCCTTGCTGAGGGTCCCGATCTCGACGTCGAACTTGCCCTGAAGGCCGAAATGGTGGACGATCCCTTTGCCGCCGCCCAGCACGCCCTCGCCGTGGGCATCATCGACCATGGTCATGACGCCGTACTTTTCGGCCACCTCGTAGAGCTGGTCCAGAGGCGCGATGTCGCCGTCCATGCTGAACACGCCATCGGTGATCAGCATGCCGCGCCGGAAGTTGGGCATGTTTTCCTTGATGACACGCTCGGCGTCGCGGGCGTCGCAGTGCTCGTAGACGATGATCTTGGCGCCCGACAGCCGGGCGCCGTCGATGATGCTGGCATGGTTCAGCCGGTCGGAAAAGATGGCATCCTGCGCGCCGGTGGCCCTGTCCTGGCCGACCAACGCAGGGATGGCCGCCTGGTTGGCGCAAAAGCCACTCTGGACGTAGAGGGCATCCTCGACGCCCTTGAATTGGGCCAGGCGTTTCTCAAGCTGGATGTGGAGCGCCTGCGTCCCGGCGATGGATCGCACGGCCGCCGGTCCCACCCCCCACTGCTCGATCGCCTTCTTGGCCGCCTTTTTCATCTTGGGGTGGTTGGCCAGGCCAAGGTAGTTGTTGGTGCAAAAGTTCAGCACCTTTTTGCCGTCGACCACCATCCAGGCATCAGCCGGCGAGCCCATGACCCGCAGGTTGATGAACAACCCACCTTCTTTCAAGGCAGCTACGTCTTGACGAATGAAATCAAATTTGTCTGACATCGTCGTTCCTTTCTATACACTCACAAAGGGAAGATTTGGTTCAATAGTTACCGAGAGCATCACGGGCAAACTTCGGTAGGGTACAACCGGCCCTCGGCGTGGCGCCGCCGGAGATTGTCCAGCATGTCGACGGTCATGGCAGGTAGGTCGTAGCTCGGCTGCCAATTCCACTCCTGGCGGGCGGCGCTGTCGTCGATCGAGCAGGGCCACGAGTCGGCGATGGCCTGTCTAAAGTCGGGCTGATAGTCGCACACAAACTCGGGGATGTGTTTCTTGATCTCGGCGGCCAGCTCGCCGGCCGAAAAGCTCATAGCCGCCAGGTTAAAGTCCGAGTGATGCTTGAGCCGTGAGAAGTCGGCCTCCATCAGGTCGATCGTCGCCTTGATGCAGTCGGGCATGTACATCATCGGCAAGACCGTGTCTTCTCGGACAAAGCAGGTGTACCGCTTGTTGGCCACGGCTTCATAATAGATGGCTACCGCATAGTCGGTCGTGCCGCCGCCCGGCAGGGTCTCGCTACTGATGATGCCGGGGTAGCGCACGCCGCGCACGTCGACGCCAAAGCGGCGGACGTAATAGTCGCACAGCAGCTCGCCGGTCACCTTGGTCACGCCGTACATGGTGGTGGGCCGCAAAACAGTCTCTTGAGGAGTGTTGTGGCGGGGCGTCTCCGGGCCAAAGGCGGCGATGGAACTAGGGCAGAAAACGCGAGGAAGCCGGCGCTCACGGGCAACCTCAAGGACGTTGTACAGGCCGTTGATGTTCACATCCCAGGCCAGGTGCGGTTTCTGCTCGCCGACCGCCGACAGGATGGCGGCCATGTGGTAGATGATGCCGATGTCGTGCTTGTCGATTGCCGCCTCTAGGCTGTCACGCCGAGCCACGTCGATAAACTCAAAGGGGCCGCTATCGCACAGGGCCGGGCTCGGCTTGGTCCGATGACCGGCGGCCACGACATTGTCAGCGCCGTACCGGCGGCGCAATTCCAGCGTCAACTCAGAGCCGATCTGACCAACCGCTCCGGTGACGAGGATCTTGGTTTTTCTTCTTTCTACCATAGAAAGATCTTCCTCCTTATCAGGGCTTGACTAGCGTAGTGTAACATATCCAGGTTGATTAGTCAACAGATAAATCGTGCCAGGCTTGCTCAGCGCATGGCCGGCAGGTACATCTGGAGGACATAGTCCTTGACCATACGCCGGGTGCTAAAGGCGGCTATGCTGGTGCGGATCGCCTCCTTCATGATCTGGATCCAGGCATGGGGAATGCCGGCTGCATCACGCTCGTAATAGACAGGCACCACCTGCTCTTCCAGGATCCTGTACAGAGCCTGGCTGTCGACCTCATCCTGCGTGTTCCAGTCGTCATACTGGGTCTGGCCAAAAGCCCAGCCGTTGGCCGGCCGGCCGGCCTCGGCGGGATGATAGGATTCGGGCCACCAACCATCCAGCACGCTCAGGTTGGGCACACCATTCATCGCCGCCTTCATGCCGCTGGTGCCGCTGGCCTCGTTGGGCCGGCGAGGATTGTTCAGCCACACGTCTACGCCCTGCACCAGGAAGCGCGACACATGGAGGTCGTAATCTTCGATAAAGGCGACCCGCCCGCCCAGCTCGGGGGCCTGGGCATATTGGTAGACCTGCTGGATGAACTGCTTGCCCATGGCGTCGGCCGGGTGGGCTTTGCCGGCAAAGACGATCTGCACCGGGCGGCGATCGGCATGCAGGATCCGCTTGAGGCGCTCCAGGTCGCGGAAGAGAAGGGTGGCCCGCTTGTAGGTGGCGAACCGCCGTGCAAAGCCGATGGTCAGCGCTTCTGGGTCCAGCAGGGTCCCGGAAGCCAGCACCTGGCTGGCGTCCAGGTCACCGCTGCGCCATTGCTCTCGCGTGCGCTCGTCGATGAAGGTCAGCAGCCTGGCCTTGAGCTCTTGATGGGCCGCCCACAGCATCTCGTCTGGTATCTGGTCGATCCGGTCCCACAGCGCCGGATCGTCGTGGCGATCTTCCCAGTCGGGGGCCACATGGCCGGCAAAAAGGTCCTTTAGCGTGGTCGAAACCCAACTCGGCGTGTGAACGCCGTTGGTGATGGCAGTAATGGGCACCTCTTCAACCGACCGGCCCGGCCACATCGACTGCCACATGCGCCGCGACACTTGGCCATGCAGCTTGCTGACGCCGTTGGTTCGGCCGGCCAGGCGCAAGGCCAGGATCGTCATGTTGAACCGGCCCTCGTGCTGGCCCAAGGACATGAACCTTTCGCGGCTGATGCCCATCTCTGGCCAGAAACGCCCAAAGTATTGGTCCATCAGGTCGAAGGGGAAGGCGTCGTGGCCGGCAGGCACCGGTGTGTGGGTGGTAAAGACAGTGGTGTTACGGACCTGGTCTACGGCTTGGTCGAACGGCCGACCGGCCTGCACCAGCTCACGCAGCCGCTCCAGCACCAGGAAGGACGAGTGGCCCTCATTCATGTGCCAGGCAGCGGGGGCGATACCCAGCGCCCGCAGCACGCGCACACCCCCCAAGCCCAACACGGTTTCCTGGCGGATGCGGGTCTCCTGATCGCCGCCATAGAGCCGCGCCGAGATCTCCCGATCCCAGGGTGTGTTCTGGGGCACATTAGCATCCATCAAATAGAGGGCCACCCGCCCCACGCGCAGCTGCCATACCTGGACATAGGTTGGCACCCCGCGCAACATCACTTCAACCAACAGGCGGTTACCAGATGGATCGAGCACCGGGTGGATGGGCACCTGGTCGAGGTTTAGCTTGTCGTAGATCGCTTCTTGCCAGCCTCCCGCCGGAATGTGCTGGCGGAAATATCCCTCGGGGTAGATGAATCCCATGCCGACCAGGGGCAGACCCAGGTCACTGGCCTCTTTGCAGTGATCGCCGGCCAGAACGCCCAGGCCACCGGAGTAGATGGGCAGCGTGCCGTGGATGCCAAACTCGGCGGAGAAGTAGGCCACCGGCTGAGTCCGGTCAGGGTATTCCCGGGTAAACCAAAGATGGCCGTTGCCTATATCGGCGTCGAAAGCAGCCATGACCCGGTCGTACTGATCCAGGAAAGCAGGGTCGGCAGACAGGGCTTCTATCTGCTCGGCGCTGACCAATTGCAGCATCCGTACCGGATTGTGACGGGTTGCACGCCATAGGGGGTAACTGAGTGCCTGAAATAGGTCGCGAGCCTGGGGGTGCCAGCTCCACCACAGGTTGTTGGCCAAATCGGCCAACCGGGCAATGCGCTCGTAGCTGCGAATATTATCCACTAGTCCACCTCGCTGTGGCCTGGTAGAACAAGCCGATCGCTTGTCCCACAAGCCGTCTTGGAACGGCCCTATCTTACGGGAAAAGGGCGCAGTTGGCAAATGTTGGAAGGGGATTTGCACCAAAACGAAAAAGCCGCCGGGGCGGTAACCCCGGCGGCTTGGGTACAGCGCTATCGTTTTTGGGCACAGCCGATACACCGCTTGGTGTGCGGTAGGATAGCCAGCCGCGCCGGATCGATCGGCTGGCCGCAGATCTCGCACCGGCCGTAGCTGCCCTCTTCCGCCTTTTGCAGGGCTTCTTCCAGCGACAGGATCCGGTTCTCGACGCCCTGCTTCATCGCCAGGCACATCTCCCATTCGTAGATACTGGGATCGCCGGTGCCCAGGCCGTAGTCGCCTTTGCCTTCCAGGCGCTGTTTCTCCAGGCGATCGAGCTCGGCCCGAGCATCGTCCAGCTCCTGCTGCAAACGCTCTTTCAGACTCAACGTTTCTGTACTCATCGTATCCTCCGCTTTCGCGGCCGGACTCACCCCTCGACCACCGAAAGATCGGTATCGGCGTCAGCCGACACCTCAACCACCTCGTCGGAGGCCAAGCTGCCGTCCGGCGTCTCAAGCTCGGTCCCCTCAAGAGGCATCTCGGGGGCAGCCTCCTCGACCGGCATTTCGGGCTCAACCACCTCGACCAGCATCTCGGGGGCAGCCTCCTCGACCAGTATCTCGGGGGCAGCCTCCTCGACCGGCATCTCGGGCTCAACCACCTCGACCAGCATCTCGGGGGCAGCTTCCTCAACCGGCATCTCGGGCTCAACCACCTCGATCAGCATCTCGGGGGCAGCCTCCTCGACCGGCATCTCGGGCTCGAACTCCTCAACCACCGGCTCGGCCATCGGCCGGGGCGGGGCTGTTTTCTCTTTCCTGGCCCCAGTCCGGGCTGCCCACTCGCTCCACTCCGACTCGAGCACACGTTTCAGGCTCAATCCCAATCGCTTGCGCCGGCTATCGATGCGGATGATGCGCAACAACACCTGCTCGCCCCGCCTTACCACTTCCCGCGGATTGGAGACCGGATTGTCGGCCAGCTCTGAGATGTGAATCAGACCCTCGATGCCCGATTCGATCTCGGCAAAGGCGCCAAAGTCGGCGACGTTGGTGATCACCCCTTCCACCAACTGTCCCAATTCATAGTTGTCTTCGACCAACGCCCAGGGCTCGGGCTCCAGGCGCTTGCGGCTCAAGGCGATCCGCTTGTGCTCTCGATCCAGATGGAGGACGATTACGTCTATCTCATCGCCGACGTGCAGCAGCTCTCTCGGATGGCGGAGACGCCGCCAGCTCAGCTCCGACAGATGGACCAAGCCGTCAGCGCCGCCAATGTCGACAAAGGCGCCAAAGGGGGACAGGCTGCTGACGACGCCATGTCGCACTTCGCCCTCCCGCAGCTCGTCAAGCAGGCGGTCGCGCTGCTGCTCGCGCCATTCGCGTTGGGCCTGGGTTGACGACAGGATCAGGCGATGCTTGTGCTGGTTGAGCTCGATGACTTTGACCTTTAGCCGCTCACCGACCATGCTCGACAGGCGCTCCAAGCGCTCCTCTGAGGTCATGGTTGGGCGAAAATCGGCTATCTGCGAAGCCGGGACAAAGCCCCGGATGCCGCCCAAGGGGATCACCAATCCGCCCTTGTTAAAGCCGACCACTTCCTCTTCCCAGACCTCACCGCTCTTGGCCAGCTCCTGAGCCCGCAGCCAGTCCTTTTCCTGGCGGGCCTGGTAAAGGGAGATCATCAAGTTGCCATCCTGGTCTTCGGGGCGCAACACGTACACCGGCACCTTGTCGCCCACCGACAGCTTGGCCAGAGCCTCGGGGCTCATCCGCTGCAGGTCAGCCAAGGGCACCTGTCCATCCCGCTTGGCGCCGACGTCGATGATGATCTCCTGGTCGGTGATGGCCAGGATAACCCCGGTCCGGATCTCGCCCCGCTTGGGCTGTTGATAATCCCAATCTTCAACAGGCAACCCGCCCATCTGGGAAGTCCCATGCTGCTGAGGAGCCGGGGTCCCAAACTGCTTTGGGGCCGGGGCCCCCCCGACCTGCTGCGGGGTCGGGACATCGACCTGCTGTGGGGTCGGGGCATCGACCTGCTGTGGGGTCGGGGCATCGACCTGCTGCGGGGCCAGGGCATCGACCTGCTGTGGGGCCGGGGTCTCATCCGCCGGCACAGGCACCACGTCGCCCACCTCCATCGCAGGCATCTCCGGTTGATCACTGGGTTGGATCTCTGTCATGAACGGTCTCCTCACACCCAAAATTGCCCCTGCATCCAGATAACATAAGACTCGGCTACCTGCCCGCCAAGCACAAATCAGGATGGAAGCCGAGTCTGTTACGTCAGCTTCTCCGCTCGCGGAGCGCAACCACACCGAGCCCAAAACCGCTCCAGGGCTCGGATCTCAATTGTCCTGGAAACAAAAGTGAAACTATTATACACTATTTAGGGGATGCTGTCAACAAACGACAAACAGGCAGGCAGGCAGATCGATGACCGATTTGCTCATTTGCCGATTCGCTGATTTTTATGCAATGTGTTACAATCTGCGGGAGGAGAGGGGCTGTGGCAATTCACTTTGACATCCTGACCTTGTTTCCCGGCCTGTTCGCCGGGGTGTTCGACGAGAGCATTGTCAAGCGCGCCCGTGAGGCAGGCCTGGTGACGATTTCGCTGCACAATATCCGGGATTATGCCACAGGCCGCCACCGGATCACCGACGACACGCCGTACGGCGGCGGCGGCGGGATGGTCATGAAGCCGGAGCCGGTCGCCGCCGCTATCGAGGCGGTGCTTGGCGAGGCGCAGGGCAGTGTGCCGGTGGTGCTCCTGACGCCGCAGGGGCGGCTGTTCAACCACCAAATCGCCCGCGAGCTGTCGGGCCAGCGGCGGCTGCTTTTGTTGTGCGGCCGTTACGAGGGGGTGGACGAGCGGGTCCGAGAGCTGCTGGTGACCGATGAGATCTCGATCGGTGATTATGTCTTGTCGGGTGGTGAGGTGCCGGCGATGGTCATCGTCGAAGCGGTGGCGCGCATGATCCCGGGCGCGCTGGGCGATCCGGGCGCTACGTTCGAAGACTCGCACGCCGAGGGCCTGCTGGAATACCCGCACTATACCCGGCCAACTGTTTTCCGGGGCTGCGCCGTCCCGGAGGTTCTGCTGTCGGGCAACCACGCCGAGATCGTGCGCTGGCGGCGGCGCCAGGCGCTGCGCCGGACCCGGCAGCGCCGCCCCGACCTGCTGCACCAGGCCCGCCTGTCGGCGGAGGACCTGACCTATGTGCGGCAGTTGGAGGAGGAGAACAAAACCAACCCCTCGCAGGTTGCCTCTCCTGATGATCCGTGCTATAATTCGGGTGGTCACTCATAGAGGCTGTAGAAAAGAAGATGAAATCCGCCAAGATCACACCTGTTAAGAGCGGTCCGCCAGCCAGCCGCCCCCGCTTTGATTGGCTGACGCTATTGATGATCTTTGCTGCCTTGGTCCTGGTCGCCGCAATGGCGGCTATCGGCGTCGACCTGTGGCTATCGAGAGCGTCCGACAAGCCGGTGGCCGAAGCGCTGGGGCTGACTCAGCCGACCGCCAGTCCAACGGAAACGCCAACGGCGATGCCGTCCCCTTCTCCAGCTCCGACCGAGCCCCTAACACCGACGCTGACACCGACCGCCGTCACGCCGCAGCCGTGCGTTCCACCCGACGACTGGACGATCCACCTCGTCGAGGAAGGCAACACCCTCTACTCACTGGGCCGGCGCTACGGCACCGACGTCTATACGCTCAAGCTGGTGAACTGTCTGAACACGGACACTATCTTTATCGGCCAGCGGCTGTACGTGCCCGGTCCGCCGCCGACGGCAGTGGTCACGCCCACGGAGATCGCAGCGCAACAGACGCCCACGCCAACCCTGCCGGTCACGACGACCGTTTCGACGCCCAGGCCGGGCGCCTCGGGCACGCCGGTCAGCGGCGCAGTCGGCGACCTCGGCGGCCAGCCCATGCCAGTGCCAACTGCCACGCCGACCGCGGCCTTTCAGGTCAACATTCCGAGCGGCAATGTCAATATCATCCTGCTCGGCTCTGACAAGCGGCCCACCGGCAAAGCATGGCGCACCGACAGCATGATCGTTGTCTCGATCGATCGGGCCGAACGGGTGGTCCGCCTGCTGTCGATCCCGCGCGATCTGTGGGTTTATATCCCCGACCACGGTTACAACCGGGTCAACACCGCCGACCTGTGGGGCGAGCTGGCGAAAGCGGGGGGCGGCGCGGAGCGGGTGAAACAGACGATCTATCAGAACCTGGGCATCCCGATCGATTATTACATCCGGGTGGACTTTCAGGGCTTTATGAAGATCATCGACACGGTCGGCGGCGTCGACATTGACGTAGAATGCGCACTGCCGGACATCAACCTATTGCCGGGAATACACCACATGAACGGCGAGGAGGCGCTGCGCTACGCCCGGTCGCGCAAGAGCACGAACGACTTTGACCGGGGACGCCGGCAGCGCAAGGTGGTGATGGCCCTGTGGGACCAGGCGCTCACGCTTGACGTGGTGCCCCGACTGCCCCAGTTGTGGCTGACGATGTCCGACTCGTTCAAGACCGATCTGCCCCTCGAGGAGGTGATCAACCTGGCCTACCTGGGGACCACGATCGAACGCCAGAGGATCCGCAGCAAAGCGATCGACGCCAGCATGGTCCAGAGCTGGACCACGCCCGAAGGGGCGGCGGTCCTCCTGCCCCGCGAGGCGGAGATCCGGGCTGCGTTGGAGAGCTTTTACGGCCCATTGGACATGGCGGCGATAGACGCCGGAAAGCAGGTCCGCATCCAGGTGCTGAACGGCTGGCCACGGAGCGAGGCCGAGCAGTTGGCCGCGGCCGCCCTGCGCTGGGATGGGTACAAGGTTGTGGGCACCGGCCTGGACGCGCGGCAGGATGTGGCCAAGACCGAGATCACTGTTTACAACGGGGACCAAGCACGCGGCGAGCAGATCGCCCGGTTTCTGGGAGTGCCCCTGACCTCCGTCAAGCTCCAGCCCGACCCATCGCGGCTGGCCGACGTGCAGGTGATCCTCGGCGCCGATTACAACCCGTGCAGTCATTAGGCGGCGCCTGGATCACGAACAACGCGAAAGAACGCGAAATACACGAAAAACGGCGCGAATGAATTCGCAGCCTGGTGTGAGAAACGCGTTTCCCCTGAAGAGGAACTGGGTGAAACGCGTTCACTTTGGCGATTTGGCCGGTGAACTCGCTCGAAAAGGCCGATCGAGCAGAAGGAGGCAAGATCGATGACAGAACGTACGGTTGACAAGGACGGCCCCATCCTGGTCGAGTTTGCGTTAGCGCCGGGCGTGCGGGGGATCGGCCGCATGTCGGCGGCCGACCTGGCAAAGAGGTCGGCCGAGGCGGTCGAGGCGGCCATGGACACGATCAAGGCGATGGCCCGGCGCATCGGCGCCCTGTACGAGGAGATGCCCCACGAAATCACCCAGATCGAGATCGATTTCGGCGTCAAGCTCGACGTCGAGGCCGGCGCACTGCTGGCCAAGGCAGGCGGCGAGGCCAGCCTTAACGTGACGCTGACCTGGGAGCGGCCGGTGAAGGCAACGAAAGGCAAGTAGGCGGGCGAAAGCCAACTATCATGGCGATCTGGCCGTTTGTGGTGGTGTTCGTGGCGGCGCTGGCCGTCGCGCTGGCGGCGACGCCGCTGGCGGGGGCATGGGGGCGGCGTCGAGGGCTGGTGGACGAGCCCGGGCCGCGCCGATGGCACCGGGGGGCGATCCCCCGCACCGGCGGGATCGCGCTGTTCGCCGGGTTCATGGCCGCGGCGCTGCTGGCGCAGTGGCTGCCGGTACCCCGCCAGGACGCTAAGGAGCTGACGCGTTTTCTGGGGATCGCGATAGGCTGCACCTTTCTGTTCATCATCGGGCTGATCGACGACAAGGTGGAGCTAAGGCCGGGCCCGCAATACCTGGCTCAGGCCGCGGCCGGGATAATCGCCATCGTCTGCCTGGTGTTTATCGAGCGGGTGATGAACCCGTTCACCGACCAGATCCAGGTCTTTCCCTACTGGTTTACGGTGGCTTTTACGCTGATGTGGATCATGGGCATGATCAACACCGTCAATTTTTTGGACGGGCTGGACGGGCTGGCGACGGGGGTGGCGGCCATTGTCAGCGCCGTGCTGGCGGTGCACATGCTGCGCGAAGGGCAGTACAGCGTGGCGCTGCTGCCGCTGGCGCTGCTGGGGGCGACGTTAGGCTTTTTGCCGTTCAATTTCCACCCGGCGCGGGTGTTCATGGGCAGCTCGGGGGCGCTGGTAGTGGGCTATGCCATTGCCACGTTGGGGATCGCCGCAGGGGCCAAGCTGGCGCTGGTGCTGCTGGTGCTGAGCATCCCGATCGTCGACGTGGCGTGGCTGATGATCAACCGGCTGCGGACCGGGCGGTCGATCGGTCACGCCGACCGGCAGCACCTCCACTACCGGCTGCTCGACCTGGGGCTGAGCCAGCGGCAGGTGGTGGCGCTGTACTATGCCTACTGCGCCATCCTGGGGGTGGTGGCGCTGGCGGTCAACTCGCGCCTGCTGAAGCTGGGGATGCTGGTGGGGCTGGGGCTGGCGACGATCCTGTTTCTGAGCTGGCTGGCGCGGCGCACGGAAAAGCACGACACGGATTAGACACGGATGGTGTATTGCACGGGGGCGCGGTGTCCGCGCCCCTATGGGTTTCCGGCGGCCGCAGGGATCAGCGGGGCTTGAGGGCGCCGGTGAGCAGGCCCAGCAGGCCGATGACCAGCATGAAGACGGCGTCGACGGCCAGGGTCAGGGTGAAGGCCGAGGCGAGGTAGGCGGCAAAGGCGCTGACCCCATTGACGATGGCCGGCGGAACGTTGGGCAAGCCGACGACGATCACGGCCACGACGGCGACAATCCCCACAAAGATCAGCACCGGCAGCACCTGCTGCATGTCTGCCTCACTGGGCAGCATGGCACTGGATACGGCAAAGATCAGGTAAAGCCACAGCCAAATGTCGGGCACGCGGAGCAGGTCGCCCAGCCCGGCCAGAAAACCGTCCAGCCCCTGGGCGGTCAGCTCGCCCACACCCAACACATGGGCGCCGATCAAGAAGATGACGGTGGAACCGGACAGCAGCGGGGCCAGGCCGATCAGGCTGGAACGCAGCGGGTCAACCTTGGCGGTCTGGACTGAGCCGAGCGTCACTTTGCCGCCGCGCTGTGACTTGGTCGCCGGGCCGAGGGTGGGCAGGCTGGCCGGGACGCCCAACAGCAAGGCCATCAGCCAATGGCTCAGCTCGTGCAGGGCAACGCCGGGCAGGATCAGCGCAAAGTAGACCCACAACACGACATCCGGATCGTTGAGCCAGCGCAAGCCGAGGATTTGCAAATGGAGGGTGAGCCAGCGGGTGACCCACAGCAGGAGCAGCAGGGTGACGACCATGGTCGCCACAGCCAGCCAGGGGCTCATGGCCGCCGGTTCGCTAGTCATCGACGCCGCCCGCCGACAGGGTGATGACCACCACCTCGGGCGGGCAGAAGAAGCGCGCCCGAGGCATGCCAAAGCCCTCCATGCCCAGGCCGCGGCTGACGACCATGTGGGTCGCGCCCTGGCGATAGTGGCCCGCCTCGTAGCGCTTGCCGTAGCGCGAGTTGGTCAGCAGCGCGCCGAAACCGGGCAGCCGCCACTGGCCGCCGTGGGTGTGGCCGGACAGGACCAGGTCCACCCCCAGCGCCGCCGACTCGGGGAGCAGGTCGGGCATGTGGTACAAGACCACCTTCAGGGCGCCGGGCGGCGCGCCGGCGATCAGGTCAGCGAGCCGGGCGCCGTCGGCGGCCGGGTCGCGGGTGCAGCGTATGCCGGCCAACCACAGCCGGTGGCCGCCGACGATCACCTCGGCGGCCTGGTCTTCGAGCAGGACGACGCCGGCGCCGGCCAGGGCCGGGCGGATCAGCTCGGGCAGGTCGACCTCGAGGGTGCCCAGGCAGCCAAAGACGCCGCCGGGCGCGCGCAACTGGGCCAGCAGCGCCTGCATGTCGGCCAGGGCACGCGGGTCGCCGGTGTATGAGGCGTTGAGGTAGTCGCCGGTTAGGGCGATCAGGTCGGGGTCGAGCCGGGCGACAAGCGCCGGGAGGGCGCGCTCGCGGCGGGTGGTCCGCTCGACGTGGATGTCGGAGAGGTGGACGATGCGCAGGGGCGTGCCGGGGTTGGCCAAGGCAGGAATGGCGATGTCCAGGTGGGTGACGGACAGGCGGAAGGGCTCGATCAAGGCGCCGTAGGCAACAAAAGCCGAGCCCAGGAGCTGGACGGCAAGGACAACGGCCAAGGCCGGCCAGGTCCAGGCCGGGGCCCAGGGCAGCGCGACGAGGGCAACCAGGCAGCGGATCAGGACCAGGCCCAGCAGCGGCGGCGGGACGGGGCCGAACGATATCCCCCGGCGCGGCAGGGCAGCGAAGAGCAGCCAGTCGGCCAGGGCAAAGGCGAGCAGGCCCAGGGCGACGGCCCAGCCGGCGGCCGGCGATCCGGCCACCGTGGCCCACGCCCAGCCGGAAGCCGCCGCCAGGATCAGCGGTATGGGCGCCACCTGCCAGGCGGCCCAGGCGCCTGGTTTTTCGGTCAGGAGCAAGATTGTATGGAGCGGATTCAAGCCTTTCACAGGCGGAGATTATACCATCTCTTGCGGGGCGTGCCAACTGGAGGGGGTAAACTGGGTAGGGTTGCGCAAAGTCGCCCCTGGGGCGAGG